>CAMDAD010000018.1 GCA_945888515.1 Akkermansia muciniphila
GGGCGGGAAATGGCTTCCGGGGCTACCTGCGGATGCCAGACTGATGCTGAGCGGGTAGACCCCCCCCGCCAAACTGCCCTCCGATGCCGCAACCAAACGCCCCGAAATAGGCGCCCTAAAAACCACGCCCATTTTCCTTTTTAGGATAATCGAGAGAGAGCATGTCCTTGCAGCGTCCTGAAAAAACAGCCTTCAGTTCGGATTTTTGTTCATCGCTCTGATATTTCCTGCCCAAATACGGCGGATTCCCACAAATATACGTCTCCCCGCCCTCATTCGCGAAATCGATCTCCGCTTGATCCATCGGAGTCTCAAACAAATCGTCCGCGCGATTTTTCACGCCTTTCCCCGTGGGCGGGCAGATGCTGAGCCAGTCGAGGCGCAGGGCGTTGCCGCAGGTGATCCAGTTGGCGGCTTCGAGCGGGAGGAACTCGGCGAGGGCGAGTTGTTGGCCGCGATAGAGCACATCGCACTGATACTCGGCGATGATGAGAGCGAGGCGGGCGATCTCGCAGGAGAAGTGACGCAACTCAATGCCGCGGAAGTTGGTGAGCGGGATGGCGGATTGGATTTCCGCTTCGCCACGGCGGCGGTTGATTTCCGCCTCGATGGCGCGCATTTCCTTGTAGGCGATGACGAGGAAATTTCCCGAGCCGCAGGCCGGATCAAAGACGCGGATGCGGGCGATGCGGTGGCGGAGGTTGAGCAGCTTGCGCGGATTATCGCCCGCTTCCTCCAGCTTCGCGCGGAGGTCATCGAGGAACAGCGGATTGAGCACCTTGAGGATATTCGGCACGCTGGTGTAGTGCATGGCGCTCCTCATCGTCCGCCACCGCCTGGATCATGGAGCCGAAGATATCGGGGTTGATCTTGGTCCAGTCGAGATTGCCCACGTGGAGCAGGTAGGTGCGGGCGATCTTGCTGAAGCGCGGCACCTCCACGGAATCCGAGAAGAGCCCGCCATTGACGTAAGGGAAGACATTCGCCCAGCTCTTGATGCCGGCAGCCTCGCGGTGGCGGTTATCCAGTTTTCCCTCGTGGCGAACGGGGACGTTCATGGCGCGGAAGAGCTCGGAAATCACCAGATGGGTATCGGACGAGTCACGCGCACTGATTTGCTCCACCGTCTGCGTGAAGCGAGCGCGGTCGCCAAAGATGGCGGTATCCTCGGCAAAGAAGCAAAAGATCACCCGCGCCATGAAGTGATTCAAGTCCTCGCGTCGGGCAGCGGTAGCCCACTCCGGATTGTCCTTGAGCAGTTCGATGTAGAGTCGGTTCAGGCGGCCGGTGGCCTTGATATCGAAGGCGTTTTCGCGGATCTGGCGGACGGTGGAAATCCCCGCCAGCGGGAGGAAGAAGCCAAAGTGATCGGCAAACTGCGGATAATCGCAGACGAGAGTTTCCCCCTCCCCTTCCAGCGACTCGGCCTGCAGCTCGGTGCCATCCGTGGCGAGGATGAACTTGGCTTTTTGGGCGTGGGTCTTTTTGCTTTCGCGCAGGGCCTTCAGAGTATCGGCGACTTGGCCCGGTGTGCAGGTTTTGATGTGGATATTGCCGCGCTGCAGGACACCGGCGATGTCGGATTGATTCGTGGCACCGCTCCTGAGCCGTTGGAGAGTGGTCGGCTTATTACCGAAGGCTTCGAGAAAAGCGTAGGGAAACTCCACCGCATCAAACGGCTGCTCCGCAAGGCGTGATACGGCTTCTTCGATTTCAACGGCGTTCATGGATCAGAAAAAGGGACTGACGATGACACCATCAATCCTACGCGCCATTAGCTAACGAAGAACGGAGGAAGTTTCAAGACTTAGTTTCCCCGATGTGTTGATTTTTTAGAACCATCCCATGCGTATCCCAAGAATTCGTTTTTGCTGAGACTTTTTGGAGTCTCGCGTAAGAATGTGCCGGGATTTCCTCACTGAAGGAACGGCATATCTCTCTCCCATGAGAAAGGAAACATGGAGCCGGTTGTCGGACTCGAACCGACGACCTGATCATTACAAATGAACTGCTCTACCAACTGAGCTAAACCGGCATGTTGTAACCCGCGTGCGGGGGCGACGTTGTAGCGTCGGCACTCGCGTGTCGCAAGCTTTTTTTTAATTTTGTCTGTGAATTACCCGCGGGCAGCACGACCTTTTTCCACGCGGCGGCGCTCGTTCGGATCGAGGATGCGTTTGCGCAGGCGGATGTTTTGCGGGGTGGCTTCCACCAGTTCATCGGAGTCGATGTATTCGATGGCGCGCTCTAACGAAAAGCGAATCGGCGGGGAAAGTTTCGAGGTCTTGTCCTTGCCCGAGGAACGCATGTTGTCGAGGTGTTTCTCTTTCACGGGGTTCACGGGAAGGTCACCGACGCGGGGGTTTTCACCGACGAGCATGCCGGTGTAAATCGCATCGCCTGCACCAACGAACAAGGTGCCGCGGTCTTCGAGCGCGGTGAGGGAATAGTTCGTGGCGACGCCGTTGTCCATCGATACCAAAGTTCCGGTGGTGCGGTTGACGATCTCGCCAGCGTGCGGGCCGTATTCCTTGAAAAGGTGGGACATGATGCCGTGGCCGGAGGTCAGGTTGACGATTTCGGTTTCGAGACCGATGATGCCGCGGGTCGGGATCACGGCCTGGATGAGGGTGCGTCCGCTGGCTTCGGTGTCCATGTTTTCCATGATGCCTTTGCGGTTGACCAGAGCCTTGAGGATGCCCTGGGTATAGTCGCCGGGAGCCTCGATGTAGAGAGTCTCAAACGGCTCTAACAAAGTGCCGTGATCATCGCGGCGGAAAATCACCATCGGACGCGAAACGCAGACTTCGAAGCCCTCGCGGCGCATCGTTTCCACGATGACGGCGATCTGCATCGCGCCACGGGCGGAAACGAGGAAGATGCCCGAGGTATCGGTGTCCTCGACCTGAATGGAGATGTTGGTTTTCAACTCGCGCATCAGGCGATCGCGGATGGCTCGGGAGGTGACGTGCTTGCCTTCGCGACCGGCGAGTGGGCCGTCGTTGATGGAGAACTGCATCTGCACGGTCGGTGGGTCAATTTCCACGAAAGGCAATGGCTCGGCATCGGGTGTGCCGGAGAGGGTTTCGCCGATATCGATGTTTTCAATGCCGGCGGCGATGCCGACGATGCCGCCTGCGCCGCAACCTTCGGAATCCTGCGTGGCGAGACCGGAGTAGGTAAATGTTTTCATCACCTTCGATGCGACCTTGCTACCGTCCTTGCGGATGAGCCAGATGTTGTCGCCTTTTTTCACGGAACCGCCGAGCACTTTGCCGACGCCGACACGGCCGACATAGTCATCCCACTCGATGTTAGATACGAGCATGGAAAACGGAGCCGCAGGATCGGCCTTTGGCTCGGGGATGTATTCGATGATTTTATCGAGCAACGGTGCGCAATCGACGCGCTCGTCATCGGGATGATTCATGAAGTAACCATCGCGGGCGGAACCGTAGAGGAACGGTGCATTGAATTGTTCTTCCGTGGCATCCAGGTCGAGGAAAAGTTCCAGCACCATGTCGCGCACCTTGAGGGGCGTGGCAAGCGGGCGGTCCACTTTGTTTACCACCACGATGGGAGTAAGGCCTTCTTGCAGGGCTTTGCGCAGCACGAAACGAGTTTGCGCTTGCGGGCCACCGGAGGCGTCGACTACGAGAAGCACGCCGTCCACCATTTTCATCACACGCTCCACCTCGGCACCGAAGTCAGCGTGGCCTGGAGTATCGACGATATTCACAGTAAAGCCCTTCCAGAGAACGGCGGTATTTTTCGCCTTGATGGTAATGCCTTTTTCTTTTTCCAGGTCCATCGAGTCCATGGCGCGCTCGGTCACGGCCTGGTTTTCGCGATAGGTGCCGCCGGCTTGGAGGAGTTGGTCAACGAGAGTGGTTTTGCCGTGGTCAACGTGAGCGATGATGGCGAGGTTGCGGATATTGATGGACATAAGCAATGGGAGTCTGAAGCGAAGCGTCGATGCGTCGGCGCGGTGCATGCACTGATTTTCCGTCCGTGGCAAGGAAAAGTGTGAGTTTTTTCGATTCTGTCACAGAGGGCAAGGCAGGCATGAGTCGCCATTGTCATCACCTGCGCCTGCTGATCGCGAGCGACTTTGTCATTTTCTATCGATTGCATGAAAGAGTGGGAGTGGTATGCCGTAATTCTCACAAATCATGATTCGCTTTCTCACTCGTGCCATTGTTTCCTCGTTGCTGTTCTATAGCCTACCAGCGCAAGCGGGTGGTTTGTCCTGGATTTGGAGTAGCAAAACTCCGGGCGCGCAGGAAAAAGTATCGTTCCGCCGTGACTTCGAAGTGCCTGATCAGGTGCTTTCTGCCACGATTTCCTCATCCGCAGATAACTGGCACCGCGTCTGGATCAACGGACACTTGCTAGGTGAGAGTCGTGCCTGGGAAAATGTCGCGCAATATGATATCAAAAAACATCTCAAGCGCGGCGGTCGCAACGTGATTGCGGTGGAAGCGGGCAATGAGGGTGGCAGTGCAGGCTTCGCCATGCTGCTGCAGATGGAATTGCCGAACAAGCGCGTGATCCGCATCAACTCGGATGAAACCTGGAGCTTCTCCACCGCGGCAACGGGAGACTGGCAGACGATGGACTTTAACAGCAAGTCATGGGGTCGCGCCGTGGTATTGGAAAAAATGGGTGGTGGTCCCTGGGGTGCCTTGATTGCCGATACGAAGGCAGGTCCCACTCCGGCCGAAGACATGACTAGCCAGTTTAAGGTCGCCGCGGGATTTCGTTTAGAAAAACTCTACGATGTCCCCGGACCGCAAGGCAGCTGGGTGGGCATCACCTTGGCCGATCATGGCAACTTCATTTGCGCAGACCAGTACGGCAAGCTATTTTATGTGCGCGCGCCGGAAGTCGGCAAGCCCGATCAAGGCACACAGGTGAAGCCACTGGAAGCCGAAATCAGCGGCGCCCATGGCCTGCTGTGGCACCAAGGCGCGCTCTACGTGACCGTGAATGAAGCCGTGGGTGGCACGGCCGGAGTCTATCGCCTCAGCGATGACAACAAAGACGGCGTGTTTGAAAAGCCGGTCCTGCTCAAGGAGATGAAAGGCCGCGGCGAACACGGCCCTCACTCACTGGTCCCCTCGCCCGATGGCAAATGGATTTATTTCGTAGCCGGCAACCACACCGACCTCGCGCCGATGGATGCCAGCATGCCCATCACCACTTGGCAGGAAGACCAATTGCTGCCGCGCCAAGCCGATCCCGGCGGACATGCCCGCGACCGCATGGCTCCCGGCGGCTGGATCTCCCGCTTCACGCCCGATGGCAAGCACTGGGAACTGATCAGCATGGGCTATCGGAATACTTACGATATCGGCTTCAATCTGGAGGGAGAACTGTTTGCCTACGATGCCGACATGGAATGGGACCTAGGCACGCCATGGTATCGTCCCACTCGCATCAATCACGCGATTCCCGGCAGCGAATTCGGCTGGCGCAATGGCTCGGGCAAATGGCCTGCGTATTATGAGGACAGCCTTGGTGCAGTGGTCGATATCGGCCCCGGCTGCCCCACCGGCGTCGTCTCCGGAAAAGGCGCCAAGTTTCCCGAAAAATACCAGCGCGCGATCTATGCGCTCGACTGGACCTTTGCCACGCTTTACGCGATTCATCTTCAAGCGGATGGCGCCGGCTACAAAGGCACCACCGAAGAGCTCGTGGCGGGCGAAGGCCTGCCGCTCACCGATGCCGTGATCGGCGCGGATGGTCACATGTATTTCACCACCGGTGGCCGCCGCACCAAGTCCGCCTTCTGGCGCGTGACCTACGTCGGCTCGGAATCCACGGCTCCCGCAGCACCTCTCGCCGTCAGCAAAGAAGCGCAGATCCGCCGCGCCATGGGCGAAGTCACCCTCACGGGCGATGCCTCCCAGCTGGAAGAAATCTGGACACAGCTCGGCTCCGAGGACAGAACGATGCGCTACGCCGCACGCGTAGCACTGGAGAAAATTCCCGCCGCGCAGTGGGTGAGCCGCCTGGCTACGGAGTCACAGCCATGGCGCGCGCTTCACGGCAGCATGGCACTCGCCCGCCTCAACGCCAAGGACCAACGCGCCATCGGACTAACCGCGCTCGACAAACTCGACTGGGCCAAGCTCTCGACCCAACAGCAACTGACATGGCTCCGTGTCGCCGGTCTCTGGGCCATTCGCACGGGCGAATGCAACGCCGACGAACGCACCAAAATTCTCGCCAAGATCGACGCGCAGTTTCCCGCGAAAAACGAAGATCTCAATCGCGAGCTCTGCCGTTTGCTCAGCTACATGCAAGCCCCCGGCGTCGTCGCCCGCACGCTGGACCTCATGGACCAGGCGAAACCCTCGCCCATCCCCGATTGGGCAGAGCTCGCCACGCGCAACGAACGCTACGGCAGCAGCGTGAAAAAATTGATCGCCAAGTTTCCTCCGCTGCAAAACACCTTCTACGCCTATTGCCTGCGTCAGGTGAAAGGCCCTTGGCAAAACGGCGAGCGCGAACGCTACTTCTCCTGGCTCGGTGAGGCCGCCAAACGCAGCGGTGGCAATTCCTACATCGGCTACCTCAACGCCAGCCGCAACGATGCCCTCGCCAACGCGACCGAGGAGGAACGCCAGCGTTTCGGCAAGGACAAGCAACTAAAAAATGCCGACCTTTTTGCCAACCTCCCGGAAATCAAAGGCCCGGGCCGCAACTGGACCATCGCCGATGTGGAAAAAATCGCCGCCTCGGGACTCGAAGGACGCAACATTGAAAACGGCAAAAAAATGTATCAAGCCTGCCTCTGCGCCGCCTGCCACGTGGTGGGCAATGAAGGTGGCGTCGCTGGTCCGCAGCTCAATGCGCTCGGCGGTCGTTTCTCGGTGCGCGACATCGCCGAGGCCATCATCGATCCCAGCAAGGTCGTCTCCGATCAGTATGCCGTTTCTGCCATCGAGAAAAACGATGGAACGACCGTGATCGCCAAAATTCTCGATGAAAAAGACGGCAAACTTGTCGTCGCAGCCAATCCCTTCGACATGCAGCAGCAGACGCTCATCGCCAAAACCGACGTGAAAGCCACCAAACCCTCCACCGTCTCCCCGATGCCGCCCGCCCTGATCAATCGTCTGAGCGAAGACGAACTCAAGGACCTGCTCGCGTTTTTGTTAGGCAAATAATCATCACGCACGGATGGCTTCCGCCTCTGCGTGTTTCTCCCACCATGGCAGCGCCTCCGCCGGGGCCAGCCATGGTGATTTTTTTACGAGAGAAAACTGCGCACGCCACGTTTTCCAGCGCCACTCTGCCCCCAACGTGGAGGCGACCCATGTTTCATACGCCACCAACCACCGCAGCAGCGGCTGGAATGCCTCCCAAGTCTCTTCCGGTGAGCGATACTGCCCTTGATCCACGCCGGGGACAGGCGCGCGGTATTCACTCCATGCCTTGATGCGCTTCGAGCTCCGCGCATACACGCACCCGCAGCAACCACTGCCATCCGCTCCATGCCAGGATGCCACCGCTCCATGCAACTGCACCCAGCCACCTTCCCACTCCATGCGGTAGCAACTCGTGCCCTGCAAGCCCGTGGAAGCCACGCGCTCCATGCCGAAGCGCTGCAAGGCATTTCCCTGCGGGTGCTTCACATCATGCCCCCACAGAATCATCTGCTGCGCCAGACCTTTGCCCGCCTCCCGGAGTAGCTGAAAATGCGATCGTGTTTTCATCGTTTATTTGCCTACAATTCCCATCTTCCACTCAGGAAATGGATCCACAAATTTCTGCGGCCATCGCTTCTCAGAGATCGCCATTTCCTCATCCGTCAACAAAGCCTGATCCAGCATTGCCGTGAGATACGCCTGATCCATTTTCACACCGATCAGCACGATCTCCTGCCGACAATCCCCATTCGGTTCTTTCCACGTGCTCTTGATTTTCGCCAAACTCGCCTCATCCATAGGCCACTCCTCGCGCGGCACCGCTGCCCAGAAGTATCCCAGACAGTGATTGCGACATATCCCGCCCGCTTGCGACCAAAATCCCGCCAGTTGTAGCCGTGTCGCCAACCAGAAAATGCCCTTCGATCGTATCACGCCCGGCCACTCATACTGCAACAACTCGTAAAACCGCTGTGGATGGAACGGACGACGACGTGAGTATATGAAATTGGAAATGCCATACTCGATGGTCTCCGGCGTATGCTCGACCAATGAATCCAGCCACCCGTCCCGCTTCTCGGCGGCCGCTTGATCATAGAGCCCGGTATGCAAGATCGCAGACAGCGGCGCCTCTGCATGTTCCGTCTCGTAAATGCGCGCCTGCGGATTGAGCGCCCGCACCATCGCGTGAACCTGCTTCCGTTGCCGCGCACTCAGCAGGTCCATTTTATTGATCAAAATCACGTTCGCAAAATCGATCTGATCAATGAGCAAATCGACAATCGTCCGCTCATCCTCTTCCCCCACTGCCTGCTTTCTCTCTAACAAAGAATCCAGCGAAGAATAATCCCGCAGGAAATTGTAGCCATCCACGACCGTGACCATGGTGTCGATCGCAGCAATGTCTCCCAGCGAGCGTCCTTCTTCATCCATGAACGTAAATGTCTCCGCCACCGGCATCGGCTCACTCACTCCCGTGGACTCAATCACCAGATGATCGAAGCGACCTTCGCGCGCGAGTTTCCCCACCTCTAACAACAAATCTTCCCGCAAGGTGCAGCAGATGCAGCCGTTCGACATCTCGACCATTTTTTCCTCGGTGTGAGAAAGCGCGGCATCCCCCGAACGCACCAGCTCGGCATCCATGTTCACCTCACTCATGTCATTGACGATGACCGCGATTTTTTTCCCTCCCGATTGCGCAATAAATGATTCAAAAGAGTGGTTTTCCCCGCACCTAAAAATCCTGAGAGAATGGTAACGGGTAGTCTGGATGTGCTGGTCGCATGCTTCATGGCGCGGTCAGTTTGTACAATAAATTAACTATTGCAAGTTTTATACATAAACAACTTGATTGAAATACAGGAATCCCCTATCTTAACCGCGACATGACAGGCAGACTCCATCATCAAGCGCGAGGAATGACTCTCGTAGAAATTCTCGTCGTCTTTGCCATCGTTGCGGTTTTAGTCGCACTGGTGACGGCAGGCTTCAGTAAATTCAAGGCGAAATCACAGCAAGTGCAATGCCTCAACAATATGCGACAGATCGGCATAGGCTTGCAGGTGTATGCCGATGATCATCAAGGGGTCTATCCCCAGACCTCGCACACCGCCGCCCAAGGGCAATCGTGGATTTATGCGCTAGAGGAATACTTGAGTGATTTTCAAAACGTCCGCATTTGCCCGGCTGATCCGAAGGCGAAAGAGCGCATGGAGATGCAAGGGACGAGCTACATTCTGAACAGCTTCGTGTTTGTGCCGTCGTTCGATGCCTTTGGCGAGCCAGATGGCCCATCTCACAATCGCCCCGCACAGCTTCAACAGCCCGCACGCACCATCCTCATGTTCTGCTGTGCAGACAGCATCGGCGTGCGCGCCGGAGATGATCACACCCATTCCGATAACTGGACTAGCTGGGCCGCGGTGCGTAGAGACATCGCTCCTGATCGCCATTTTCGCAAAGGTTCCGATGGCCTGCAAGGATCCAGCAATTATCTATTTGCCGATGGGCATGTCGAAAATTGGCAGGCCATTGACGTGAAAAAACGAATCGATTCAGGAGATAACATCGCCAACATACCAGGAGTCCATGATCGCTAAAACCACACTGCTCAGCAGCCTCTTCACGGTGCAACTAGTCGGCTTGGAGCCTCTGATTGCTCATATCGATATCGACCCCAGATACAACACGAATTCACAGCTGTGGACGTGGCGTTTGATGGCTGATAACGTCGAGAAACAGCCAGAACTTTGCTACATGCCCGGACGTGATATCATATCGGGATCCTCGTCTGCGCGCACGGGCGAACGGCACACCCGCCCGGCCTCATCTACATGGGATTTCATGGGAACGGCAGCGGGGCAAAACGTGTGGATTTACACCCAGTCCAACAATGGCTACTCGTGGCTCGGGTTTTCTGATTCACAGTCCATCTTCACCCAGCCCTTGCAAGTCAGGCTCGCAGGCGTGGATGGCCCCCCTGATGGGCACTTTTCTCTCTATTTTACCACCCCTTCGCCGCAAGTCTATATGAGGACCAGCGATGGAATCTCATCGACTGATGTTTTCCCCAAGCCACTGGAGCATAATCACATCAACTGGGCATTCACCAAAAAAGGCGTATGGCGCGTGCGGCTTACCGTCAACGGATTCATTGGCAGCGGAAGCTCTCAGCCGACCACCACGAGTCAGGAAGTCCCTCTGTATTTTGCCATCGGGCATCGTGCCCAGTGGCGCGCCAATTACTACTCCCATAGCACGGTGATGAATGAAGCCGTTGCCTCGGATTTCGCCGATGACGATGGCGACGGCATGGTCAATTTGTTAGAATACGCCTTCGGAGGAAATCCCACCATCGCATCCGCACTCAGCACGGAACACGGTGGGCCCCTGCAGCCTGCCCTGCGGATCACGCAGAATGGACCGGATCGTTTTTTGGAAATCCAGTTTTACCGACGCCGCGCCGGAACACAGCCGATCGAAGCGAGCTACGAGGCGCAGTTCTCCTCTTCGCTAGCGCAAGCAGATTGGCAGACACAACCGATCACTTTGACTCCTGAAACGATCCATCCGCAGTGGGAGCGTGTCACGGTAAGAGATTCACAGCCCCTTACCGCTCAGAGCAAACGTTTTGCCCGCATCCGCATCACGCCCTTATAAAACAAAACAGCCCGCATGATGCGGGCTGTCTACCATTCCTTGGTCAACTCACCCATCACTTGCGCTTTCTGCGCAATAACACCGCGGCACCGAGCAGGCTCATCAGGCCTGTGGATGGCTCCGGCACTACGTTGAATTGATAGGTGGCGGAGGTAGATTTCGGCCCATCCACCGCGTGTTCGCCACTGATTTCGAATGTCAGATCATACACCCCCAACTCGGTAAAACCCCACAAAAAGTGTGCGTGATCCTCGATGCTCAGATCCATGCTGTAAAAATCGCCTGCAGTGATGCCACCAGCGAAGCTGCTCATGAAAAACGTGGGATCTCCGAAGCCATCCGTCTGCAAGAGAGAAAAATGAGCGCCCACGGGTGCGCTCATGCCAGTGAGCGTGATTCGAATCGGGCTGATCCAATCGCTTGGAGTTAATTCTTCCGCTCCAATACCAGCAAATGGCTGACCCGGAGTGGAAGTTTCCGGTAATGCCCAAAAACTCACACCGGAGCCAACCCCCACAGCACTCCACTCGGATCCAGCAGGCCGCGTCACGCTGCCCACAACCTGGAGCGACAATTCTCCCAGTTCATACTCGGTGTCAGCAAGGAGAGTCACTCCATCGACCACAGCCCCCGCCTCCGCATGACTGTGTGGTTCGAACGCACCCGCATCATAGCCTATGCCGATAAAATCGACGTGACCTGAAGTGAGCGTGGCACCTAGTAATGGCCCGGTCATCACCGCAGCCCCCATCGTTAGAAATAATTTTGTTTTCATGTTGCGGGATCAATTTTACATATTGCAAGTAATTTACAATAACAAATTTACTGTTTTTGCAAAATATTATTACTATTCAATTCCGTATGACTCTCACCTCGCTTTCCGATTCGGGGCCTTCCCCCGCAAACGCGACACAAGCAACAGCGAGATTCTATTCTTCCCCCTCAACCGATTACCCCTCATGCTGTGGCTGTGCCCACGCTTCGTCGCATCATTCAACACACCCTGCGCTTTCCACTGGCGAGTCTGCTATCGTTGATTCTGGCCGTACTCTGCACCTCGCTGGTGTTGGTGCTGCCGGCGGTGACCATGCGATTCATCGATGTCATCATTCCGCAGAAACGGCATGATCTGATCGTGCCCACCGCACTTCTCGGCATCGCGGCCATCGCGGGGCGGCAGTTCCTTTTCACACTCCGCACGTACGCGAACAATCTGTTAGAAATGCGCATCACCCACCTGATCCGCGTGGAGCTTTATGATAAACTGCAACGACTCCCAGTGAAGTGGTTTGATACGAAATCCTCCGGAGAAATCATGTCGCGCGTGGGGGATGACGTGCCCACCATGGACCGCGTGATCATCGAGGGCATCGATCAGGCACTCGCCGCCGCGCTGCAATTTCTCATCGTGCTCGCCTATCTGTTTTTTCACTCCTGGCAACTCACGCTGGTGACGCTCATCCCCTTGCCGCTGATCGGCATCATTACCTCCTGGTGGTCGCGCAAATCGGAGTCGAAATGGCGGGCCTCCTCGGAGGCTTCCTCCGCACTCAATGCGCTGCTTCATGACAACCTCGCCGGCATCCGCCAAATCAAGGCCTACACCGTGGAACCAGAGGCCTTGCAGCAGTTCGACGATGCCTCGCGCAAAGTCGGCCAGGCCCATCAGGATGTGATGAAAGGCCAGGCCATCGTCTGGCCTAGCGTTTCTTTGATTGCTGAATCCGGCATCATACTGATGGTGGCTTTTGGCGCGTGGTGGACCATCGAGGGCCAAATCACCGCGGGCGTGGTCATGTCCTTTCTCGTGGCCTGGGGGTTTCTTTTCGATCCGATTTCACGCATCAACGCCCTCGCCCAAACTTTCACGCGCGGCGTGGTGGCGGCGAAACGGGTGTTTGCCATCATCGATACCCCCGATGAGAGCAACCTCACCGACGGACAGCGCCCCACGACATTTCGCGGAGCCGTGCGCTTCGAAAACGTGAGTTTTTCCTACAGCGATGACAGCCCCGCCGTGATCGGCCTAGAGCTCACCGCAGCTCCGGGACAGACCATCGCACTCGTCGGCCCCACGGGCGCGGGGAAATCCACCGTGCTCAACCTGCTCACCCGCTTTTACGACCCGAGCGGCGGCACGATCTGGATCGACGATACCCCCCTCAACGTGCTTTCGAAAGAATGGCTGCGCGACCATACCGGCTTCGTCACGCAGGAAAATTTTCTTTTCCATACTAGCCTGCGCGAGAACTTGCAACTGGCCCTGCCCCACGCCAGCGATGAGGAAATCTGGAAAGCTCTCACCTCCGCGAATGCCGCCGATTTCGTCCGCGCCTTGCCCGAGGGCTTGGATACCATCGCCGGCGAGCGCGGCGTCCGTTTTTCCGGTGGGGAAAAGCAACGACTTTCCATCGCCCGCGCCCTGCTGAAAAATCCGCCGCTGCTCCTGCTCGATGAAGCCACCTCCGCGCTCGACAACCGAACCGAACGGTGGGTGCAGCAGGCGCTCGATACCCTGCGCCGCGATCGCACCTGCTTCGTCATCGCTCACCGCCTCTCCACCGTGGAAAAAGCTGACTGCATTTACGTGCTGAAAGAAGGCAGAATCGTCGAACACGGCACCCACGAAGAACTGCTCGCGCGCCACGGACATTATGCCGAACTGGCCGCCGGATCCCTGCAATAAGTCGAAATGATTGGCATCGGTGGCATTTTTTCATCAAAAAACACGCTTTTTGCTTGCCAAACACGGTGCGTCCCCTATTTTCGCCGCCTCTTCCCGTGCTGCGAGATAACCAAGAAAGATCGAAGGGACCCAAGCGGCGGATCTTTCAAAAGCGCCCTTTCTGCTTTAAGAAGGGACAACCTCAACCTCTATGATTAACGAACTCATCTCAGAAATGGTGGACGCAGGCGTTCACTACGGTCACCAAACGAAAAAGTGGAATCCCAAAATGAAGCCTTATCTCCTCAAGGATAAGAGCGGGATTTACATCATCAACCTCGACAAAACCGTCAAGTGCCTCGACAAAGCCGCGGATTTCCTCGCCGGTCTTGCCAGCAAGAACAAAAAGATTCTCTTCGTCGGTTGCAAACGCCAGGCTCAGGAAGCCGTGCGTGAGGCGGCGGAAGCTACGAACCAAAACTACGTCAATCACCGCTGGCTCGGTGGTATGCTCACCAACATGGCCACCGTTCGCAAGAGCGTGGAGCGTCTGAAGTATCTTGAAAATATCGAGAAACAACCGGAGTTCAAGGCCATGTCCAAAAAAGAACTCGCCGCCCTCGGCCGCGAGCGCGAAAAACTTCTGCGCAACCTGCGCGGTATCCGCAATCTGGAAAAAGCTCCCGATGCCATCGTCATTGTCGATTCCGCCCGTGAATCGATCGCCGTCGCCGAGGCTCGCCGCTTGAAAATCCCGATCGTGGCCCTCGTCGATACCAACGCCGATCCATCGAAAGTGGAATACCCGATTCCCGGCAACGACGACGCCATCCGCTCCATTCGCATCATCCTGCAAAACCTGGTGGATGCGATCGTGGTAGCCTCCAAGGCCTGATACCCCCTTCCTCCGGGCGGCCTGAGCATCTCAGAGCCGCCCTTTTTTTTCCCACACCTCAACACACTCACTATATGATTACTGCTGCTACTGTTAAAGAACTCCGCGATAAAACCAACGCGGGCATGATGGATTGCAAACGCGCGCTCGAAGAGACGAATGGCGACCTCGATGCCGCCATCACCCTGCTGCGCGAAAAAGGCATTGCCAAGGCTGCGAAAAAAGCCGACCGCGAAGCCAACGAAGGCACCATCACCGCACGCATCTCCGCCGATGGCAAATCAGGCATCCTGCTCGAAGTCAACTGCGAGACGGACTTCGTTTCGAAAAACGACAACTTCCAAGGCTTCGTCGCGGGCATCGCCGATGCCCTCATCTCCTCCTCTGCTGCCGACCTCGCTGCCGCCAATGCCGTGACCAGCAATGGTTTAACGATCGAGGACACGATCAAAGCGAAGATCACCGAGATCGGAGAAAACCTGCTGTTCCGCAAGTATGTGCGCTACGAGGCACAAGGCGAAGGCTCCATCGCTTCTTACATCCACATGGGTGGTAAGGTCGGCGTGCTCGTCGAGATCGGCTGCACCAATGCCGCCACCACCAGCACCGAAGGCTTCCGCGATCTAATCAAGGACATCACCCTCCACATCGCCGCTCTCAGCCCGCGCGGCCTCGCTCGTGAGGACATCTCCGAGGAAGTGATCGCTGCCGAGAAATCCATCTTCCGTGCCCAGTTGCTCGAAGAGGGCAAACCAGAAGCGATGCTGGAAAACATCATCGTCGGTAAGATGAAGCGCTTCTTCGCCGAAAACTGCCTCTTGGAGCAAGGCTTCGTCAAAGACCCCAGCGTTACCGTGAAGTCCCTGCTCGAAGCCAAAGGCAAAGAGCTCAGCGACACCTTGACCCTGCGCCGCTACGTGCGTTTCGGCCTCGGTGAGTAATGCCCCCGATGATTTTTCTCAGACGCCCACCGAACCTCGGTGGGCGTTTTTTTGTCCCATGCGGCATCTTTCCTTCTCAAATAGGCTAGGTATGCTATGGATCGACTGCTTCATGCTTCGCCCCGTCATACCATTCTCATTCCAGAAGCTGATGCACCTCGTTACGGGATGGTGCGTCTGGGTCATCGTCGCCCATGCGCAGACCACTTGGCGCAGCTCCCTCTACCCGACCACATGGCAGGCACCAGCATCCACGGTATCATTTGCCACCGCCAAAATGATACAGGATTTTTCCTATGCCGGCTACCGGCGCGGTGAAGAACTCATCCCCAACGTTGCTGGTCCGCTGTTTAATGTGACCGAATATGGAGCCGACCCCACTGGCAGTATCGATAGCACCGTCGCGATTCAAAATGCGATTAACGCCGCTGCGGCAGCAGGGGGTGGAGTGGTCTATTTGGCTGCTGGCAAATTCCGCATTTCCCCGCAGGGTAGTAACAATCACTGCCTGCGTATTTCCAGCTCTCACATTGTCCTACGTGGAGCAGGGACCGCCCAAACCTACCTGCTCAACACATCACAGACCATGAATGGCAAAAGCGTCATTCAAGTTTCTCCCGTCTCCACATCCACAGGCATCGCTCAATCAATCACCACCGACCGCCCTGGCCCCACGCGCCGCATCCCCGTCGCAAACGCTAGTGCGTTCAGCCCAGGCACCATGGTTCGCATCCGATGGCAGTTCACCAGCGATTGGGTCGTTGAGAACAATCAACAAACGTGGTGGGGCATTTCGCAACCAGCCAACGCCACCTACCTCCGTGAGGTGACCGCCACCGACCCTGCTGCGGGATGGATCGAAGTAGATGTCCCCACCCGTTACTGGATCAAAACCCGCGATAACCCCACCGTCCTCAGCATCAGCGGCTTACTTCGTCATGTGGCGATCGAGTCCCTATCGATCGGTAACTCGCAAATCACAAAATCGGGCTGGGGTGAGCAAGATTATACCGACTCCACCAAGGGAGCGTTTGATGCTCATGCCAGTTGGCTGATCCGTTACCAAAATGTGCGCGATAGCTGGATCAGCAACGTTCACAGCTATCAGGACATTGGCAATTCCAGCACCTGTCACCTCCTTTCCAACGGCATCCTGCTGAGTCAATGCACACGGGTGACCATGCAATCTTGCCAGATGCGGCGCCCGCAATACGGTGGCGGTGGTGGCAATGGATACATGTATCGACTGCAGAACAGCAACGAGTGCCTGATCAAGCAATGCGTGGCGGACTTTTCGCGGCATGGCTTTGTCATCTCGCACGCCGGCACATCGGGCAATGTCTTTCATCGCTGCGAAGACCGCGAAACCGCACGCGCCACCGGTGCATCGGCCACGGGTTATACGACCAGCGGATCCGGTAGCGACAACCACATGCATTTCAGCCACTCCAACCTGTGGGATCAATGCCATGCATTCAACAGCTTCTTTACCGCTCACCATCGACTTACCAACGGCAGCACTCCGAGCCATGGCGTTACCTCCGCTCATGGCGTCTTTTGGAATACGAGTGGCAGCGGAACTCGTTACGACGACTCGAGTTCCCCGATTGTCCGCAGTGAGCAGCTTAACTACGGCTACATCATCGGCACCAAAGCCACCAGTGGTACCGCCTACTTTGCCTCCAATCCCACGGGAGGAAGCACCTCCCCAGCGGACCACATCGAGGGCGTCAATACAGGCGCCACACTTCAACCGCAATCCCTTTTCCTCGATCAGGTCACGCGTCGGCTGAGCCCTACCATTACCTTCTCATCCCGCGGCGGAAGCCCCACCGTTCCCGCCAGCATCACGGGAAATTTCGGGCAAGCCTACGGCACGCTTCCCACCACAGCACGCGCTGGTTTCGTCTTCACAGGGTGGTTCACCAGCGCCACCGGCGGTGCGCTTGTGACGGCAACAAGCACGATCACCATCTCCGCGGATCACACACTTCACGCCCAGTGGAATGCCATTCCCTCTGTTGACGCCGGTGCCAACCAATCGATCAGTATGAATCAGTGGCAGCTCTGGTCTCCCACTTCCATGAGCACCGCTGCTTGGTTTGACGCCGCGGATGCCGCAACTGTCAGCGCGACAAATCATCTCGTGTCGCTGTGGCACGACAAAAGCGGCAATCAAAATCATGCGTCCCAAGCCACCGCATCACGAAGACCGAGCACTGGCAGTATACAAATCGGCGGATTGAACGCCATCGCATTCAATCCATTTCAAGAACAATTCCTGTCCGCGTCGCACACCCCCTCTTTGCTTCTGGACGCCAGCGGTGGAGCGAATCTGTTTTCTGTATTTCACACCAGCGGATACGTCAGTCGTGGCTCGGGTCTCAATTCTATCGCATCAAAAGGCTCCTTACTCACAGCGGGAGCCGCCTATGGCATACGGTTGAACGACAACAACAAACTGCCCTTCAAACCGAGCTCTGATATACTCACCGATCCCGCAGAGGTGTTTACGTCACAGAACCTCATTTTTTGCGGGATGCGCCATGATGTGGAAAAAACCGCCAGCACATTCATCAATGGCAGGCAACAATCGATTGCCGCGCTCCCTACCATCTCCAGCAACAACACCTCCGCTCTGATTCTCGGCGGTGAAAGCAATACCGCACGCTGCGCCGATCTGCGCTTGGGCGAGTTTCTGGTAGTTCCTGGCGTTCTGACTGCCCATCAGCGCCAGAAATTCGAGGGCTACCTCGCCCACAAATGGTCACTCACCGCCTCGCTTCCCGCGAACCATTTTTACCGATCATCGCCGCCACAGATGCCCACAGCCACAGTCGCGCTCACTGGCTTGGTGAGTGATGCAGACAGCACATCGCTCACCTTTCTCTGGTCCGTGATCTCCGCACCGGCACCAGTATCATTCAGCCATCCCTCCAGCCGCACTAGTAACGCCACTTTCGCGCGCGCTGGTTCCTATCTCCTGCGTCTCAGCGCCAGCGATGGCGTCACCACGAGCACGGACGATGTGATGATCGCGGTCTTGGAAAACAATCAGTCCGATCCATTCGTCGAGTGGGCTCTTGAACCAAAAGAGACGTTTTTTCAGGACTTCAATGCCGACGCCATGTCCAATGGCCTCGCTTGGCTTCTCGGGGCAGAGTCACCTGCTTCTGATGCACACACTCTCATGCCGCATCATGCAAAAGAAAACACAGCTCTCGCAATGACCTTCCGCTACCTGACTCCTGTCAGACGAGGTTCCTATGCGCTACAACTTGAATACAGCCCAAGCCTCGCGCCGGGCACATGGACCAAGGTGCTCATTCCCGATCAATCGGCTGTAGTGGATGGCGCTTCATTCCTCATTTCGCCGCTGCCAGACGGTCAGTCGAACCATGTCAAAGTGATCATTCCCGCGGGCCCCACGGGCAAAGTTTTTGCACGTCTGGCCAGTCTGATTCCTGGCACCTGACAAGAATCGTTTCAAGGTGCTGCGTATAGCTGCGTCAGCAACCCATCGGCCCATGAGGCAAAGCAATCAAACACCTGTTAGAAATTCAAATCCCCATACAAACCTTATGGAGCCTAGGAAAATGATCGGCTAACAAAAAAAAAGAACCCCGCCTTGGCCAATCAAGAGTCTCCCCCCAGACACTCTCAATTTGTTACCAAAGCGGGGAACGAGGGGGAAAATAAAAAAATTTACCGATTAATCAATGAAAATATCAATTTTTCTCATCATCGCAGTACTTCCCTATCAGACGACGGAACCTTGACGATTTCCATCGCATGACGGTGGATCCAGACGCTCTGAACCATGCCGAGCATAAACATGCACATCATCGCAAAGGTTCCAGAGTAACTGATCAGGGGCAGTGGAATACCAGTGATCGGCATGATCAACACGCACATGCCAATATTTTCGAAAATGTGCGCGAAAAAGAAAGCCACCACACAGGCTACCACAAGTCGCCCCGTAAGATCCCTGCTGTAAAAAGAAACATACAAACAGAGAATCAATAACGCCGCGAAAGCCGTAATCAGAAACAAACTGCCACGGAATCCAAACTCCTCCGCGATCACCGCAAAAATGAAATCGTTGTGTGCCGTTTTCCAAGGAATGTAACGTTTGTCATGCAGTGAACCGCGCTCCGCTGGTGCATTCCAGCCATTTCCCATCATACCGGCCTTACCGACTGCCATCGAGACGTAATAGGACGCATAGGCAGGCCCTGCGATGTCCACCGGCCTATCGTTTAGCATATCCAGGTATAACTGGATGCGCTCCGGACCGCGTTTGGAAACCTTGGGAAGCACGACCATGTAAATCATTGGAATGCAACCGAAGGCGATGATGGCCATCAAGCTCAGGTATCGAAAAGGCACCCCACCAATGAGTAATGCCACCACAGCCACAGGCAGCCACACCAGAGCCGATCCCATATCTCCCATCTTCATCACCATCAAAAACGGTACGCCCGAGAGCACGGCTATGAAGCCGATGCGAATCAAGGGCAACCCAAAGATCCGATGCAGCCGTGGCAAATCCTGCATCAACCAAGCGATCATCAACACCCCCGAAGTCACGCCCAGTTGCGCGGGTTGGAAAATGATGGGGCCAAGACGCAACTGGTGCACCTCATCATCACTGCCCATCACGCGTGCCATGAAAAACAGACTCACGAAATAAATCGGTAAGGCCAGCCAGCGGATCCAGCGGTAATCCACCAAAGCCGTGAAAAAATACACCACCGATCCATAAACGATCCAACGTTTCTGCAGATCCGCGTAGTATGCTCCGGGCGTTCCGAACTCCTCCAGCAGCTTCGCACTGACTGGTAAGTGACGCGCCGCGCTTTCGATCGCATAAATTCCGAAAATCAGCAATGCATACATCAGCAACACCAGCACCCAATTCATTCCAAGTATTTTGCGTAGTATGGGCGACATGGAGATAAGACAAGCAACAACATGCCTGAACATCCCGAGCGTGGCAAGCCACTGTTTTCCCATCGCAAAAAAAAACACATTTCTTTGCAGTTTCCTTCTTGACAATCCCCTGTTTTTCCCCAAGCATCCGCCCCCCAACCGAATTTTTCAACCAAACAACAACCTATCTAGCAGCATGCGCGGAGTGACTATGAAAAAAGGAGAGCCAGTCGATCGGGCCCTCAAGCGTCTCAAAACCAAACTCGATGCCGAGGGCATTCTGGAGGAGATTCGTCGCCGCCGCGCATTTGAAACTCCAAGTGATCGCTTCAAGCGCAAGCTCCGCACCGCTTCCAAGCGCAATAAACTCCGCTGGCGCTTTTCGACGGATAAGCCGACCTTGATTCTCGACGAAGCAGTGGATTGAGATTCGCAGTTCTAAAAAAAGGCACCTTCCCAGGTGCCTTTTTTGTGTTCTGATCAAACGATCCACGCCCAACAGCATTCGCCAGATTAAGATTGCACAGAAGAGCAAATCCGACTGGAATCACAGCTCATGCCTGACGCACCCGCGGCCTCCAGCAAATCACAGACGTTTTTCCGTCGATCCTTCAGCACCTTGCTGCTGTGGGGCCTCGTAGGGATCGCTTTCGGATCGATGAAACCGTGGGCGCATCTCGCGCTGATTGGCTTTCTCGCCATCTGGGCAATCGCAGAGTTTTGCCATCTATCGCATCGGAGTGGCATCCCCGTGCACCGGCGCTGGTCGATATTTCTTAGCGTAGGCTACGGTGCGGGCGTTTCGTATTTCTTGCTTCTGGGAAAAACCATCCCCGCCGAGCTAGACTTTGCGCTGATTTTTCTCCTCGTTGCGGGCACCATGATCTTGCAACTTCGGCGTCCCATCGAGGGAGCGCAGAGCATACTAGCCGTCACCTCTACCATGCTAGGCGGACTGTGGCTGACGTGGATGTTTTACTTCACCGCGCGGCTTGATTTCGCCCCGAACTTTGATGGATCACTTCCCGGCGCCTATGTGCTGCTGTGGTGCCTGGCCGTCACGAAATTTACCGACATGGGGGCCTACATCACCGGCTCGTTGATCGGGAAGCACAAGATGATCCCTCACATCAGTCCCGCCAAGACTTGGGAGGGATTCGTCGGGGCCTTGCTATTTGCACTACTCGCCGCAGTCGGACTATACGCGCTGTTTCCCTCTCAGTTGGCCATTTTTCCCTCGTGGGTGCATGTGATCGTGCTCAGTCAAATCGTCGCCTTGCTTGCGGTAGTAGGCGATCTCGCGGAAAGCCTATGGAAACGCGCACTCGCCGTGAAGGACTCTGGCCACGCACTGCCCGGCATTGGCGGTGCCATGGATCTCATCGATAGCCTTTGCTTCACCGCTCCCGCTGTCTATCTTTACGTCACTCTTTTTCTCTGATCATGCCCAAAAAAATCGTGTTGTTAGGATCCACCGGATCGATCGGCTGTTCCACGCTCAAGGTCGCTCAGGATTTGCCGGAAGAATTGCAAATCATCGCTCTCGCCGCGCATAGTAATATCGAAAAACTATCTGAACAAGTACACGATACAAACGTAAAACACGTGGCACTTTATGATGCCAGTCGTGCCGATGCCCTGCGCGCGCTATTGCCCTCTGATGTGACGCTGTATCTCGGCGAATCCGGATTGATCGAGCTAGCGAGTCTTGCCGAGGCGGACACTGTCTTGGTAGCCATCGTGGGCACTGCCGGTCTTCACCCGGCTCTCGCAGCAATCCGCGCGGGCAAGGACCTCGCTGTGGCCAGTAAGGAAATCCTCGTGATGGCGGGAGAGATTGTGACGCGGGAGGCCATGGAAGCCGGTGTGCAGTTGTTACCCGTGGATAGTGAGCACAACGCGATCTTCCAGTGCCTCGATGGCCATCGCGGCGACACGGCGGAAATTTCCCGCCTCATCCTTACCGCGTCTGGTGGGCCTTTTCGCAACACGCCCGCAGAGGATTTGCCTCATGTCACCTTGGCCCAGGCGCTGAAACATCCGACATGGGAGATGGGAAGAAAGATTACCATCGATTCCGCCTCCCTATTCAATAAAGGACTCGAAATGATCGAGGCGCGCTGGCTGTTTGGCATTGGCATGGATCGTATCGATGTGATCATCCACCCGCAAAGCATCATCCACTCGATGGTGGAGTTCATCGACGGCTCGGTGCTGGCGCAGATGAGCCACACCGACATGTGCTTTCCTATCCAGTATGCGCTGACCTGGCCGAAACGCCTGCGCGGCGGACTTAAGCCTCTTCGTTTTGAGGAGTTGGCGAAGCTGGAATTCATCGCCCCGCGCGAAACCGATTTCCCCGCGCTGCGCCTCGCCCGCGAAGCAGGCACTCGCGGCGGCACATTGCCCGCGGTATTCAATGCCGCAAATGAAATCGCAGTCGATGCCTTCATCGCCGGTCGCATCCCCTTCCCGGGCATCTGGCACTTGGTGGAAAAAACCATGCAGTCACATGAGGTGCAGCACGCCAGCGAGCTAGAGCCCATTCTCGCAGCCGACCAATGGGCGCGCGCCTTCGCCACCGCCAGTCTTCCCACCTAGCAGGAAAAAACAAAAATACACGATTGCCGCCACAGGACTTTGCGATTACAAGAACGCTTCAAAGTTACACCCGAACCGTCACATGCCACACGCGACTCTGCTCAAATATCCCGGCACCAACTGCGATGCCGAAACCGCCCGCGCCCTTCAACTCGTCGGCTTCACCACCGCCATCGTGCCTATCGCTGATGCCTCGGTTTCCGACATTGAACAATCCCAGCTCGTAATGTTTTCCGGTGGCTTCAGTTACGGCGATTATGTCATGTCCGGTCGCCTCGCCCAGCTCGTGACCGAATCGAAACTCGGCGATGCCATCCAGAATCACCACGCCCGCGGTGGTTTCACGTTCGGCATCTGCAACGGCTTCCAAATTCTTACCAAACTCGGCATCCTGCCTACCGGTAGCCTCATCGATAACACCACCGAGCGTTTCGTTTGCCGCTGGGCCAAGCTGCAAGTGAAGAATTCCTCCAGCCCTTATCTGCAAGGTCTACCAGCCGAATTCGAGCTACCCGTCGCCCACGCCGAGGGCCGCTTCGTGACCTTCCCCGGCGATGCCGAAAGCTACCTCGCCAACGGCAATGTAGCTCTCACCTACGCGGAAAATTTCAACGGTTCCACACTCGCCATCGCCGGCCTGCAAGATCCCACCGGTCGCGCATTCGGGCTCATGCCCCACCCAGAACGTTTCGTTCAAAAAAACCACCATTACGATCCCGATTGGAACCTCGACCCTCATCATGGCTGGGGCTACTACATGTTTAAAAGTCTCGCATCGGCACTAGCCTGATCAGCCGTCGTGACAAAAAATGCTTGCAATCGGCAGATTTCAAGCCCTAGTCGCCTGACACACACTTCACTCTAGTTCTTACTCTCATGGGAAAAATTCTGATCATCGCCGAAAAACCTAGCGTTATGACTGACCTCAGTCGCGCTCTCGCCAAACCTTTGGGAAAGATGGAAAAGGAAGGCTCAGGACGCGACACATGGTTTGAAAACGACAAGGCGATCATCACTTCCGCCGTCGGCCATTTGATCGAGCTGCGCATGCCACAGGGGCCGAATGGAAAGAATCTGCCTTGGAAGTTCGACGTTCTGCCCGCCATCCCGCCCCAATTCGACCTCGATCCGATTGCAGACTCAGAATCACGCCTGAGGCAAGTGCTCAGACTCGCCAGACGCGCGGACGTGAGCGAAATCATCAACGCCTGCGATGCGGGCCGCGAAGGAGAACTCATTTTTCAATACATCATCGAATTCGGCAAGATCAAGAAGCCCGTAAAGCGCCTGTGGATGCAGTCGATGACCCAAGGCGCCATCCTAGACGCTTGGGAGCAACTGCGACCCTCCTCTGCGATGAAAAACCTGGCCGATGCCGCGAAGTGCCGCTCCGAGGCCGATTGGCTCGTCGGACTAAACTCCACTCGCGCCCTCACCTGCTTTCGCTCTCGCCACGGTGGTTTTAACATCACCGCCGCAGGTCGCGTGCAAACGCCCACCCTTTCCATCCTCGCCCAGCGCGAGGCCGAGATTCAGGCATTCATCCCCCAATCTTACTGGGAAGTGAGTGCGGAATTCAAAGTCGTGAAGGGCCAATACCCCGCAACGTGGATCGACGAGAGATTCAAAAGGGATGAAACCGCGCCGCACGGCAAGGCTGAGCGCATCTGGAACGCCCAGCAAGCCGAGGAAATCAAGCAACGCTGCCTTGGGAAATCGGGGATCGTCACCGAGGAAACCAAGCCGCAAAGCCAAATTGCGCCGCAACTCTACGACCTCACGTCCTTGCAGCGCGACGCCTCCTCCCGTCTGGGTCTCTCCGCCAAGTCAACCCTGCAGATCGCGCAGGCGCTCTACGAGAAGCACAAGATGCTGACTTACCCGAGAACGGACTCGAAGTATTTGCCGGAAGACTACCTCGGCACCGTGCGCACGACCTTATCCGATATCGCCAATGGCTCCCCATCTCTTGCGCCCTACGCCACTGCCGTGCTCAATGGCAAAGAATCCCATGGCCCCCAACTCATAAAATCGCGACGCGTGTTCGACGACAAAAAAGTCAGCGATCACTTCGCCATCATCCCTACCGGTGCCTTCAGCAAACTCAACGACCTTGAGGCCAAGGTGTATGACCTCGTCGCAAAGCGCTTTATCGCAGTCTTTTATCCTGCCGCTGAGTTTGAACTCACACGCCGGTTGACTCGCATCACGCACACGCCTTCCCTCATCGATACGTTCCAAACCAACGGCAAAGTCCTTGTCAAACCGGGCTGGATGGAAGTGTATGGCCGTCGTGTCGGTGTTGCCGCAAACAAAGACGAACTGGTAGGCATCACCGCGGGAGAAAAAGCCGAGGCCGTCCATGTGGAAGTCAAGGCAGACACCACGAAACCACCCGCCCGTTACAACGAAGCCACTCTGCTCTCCGCGATGGAAGGCGCTGGGAAACTTGTCGATGATGAAGCGCTGGCCGAGGCGATGTCGGAGAGAGGCCTGGGCACACCCGCGACGCGCGCCGCCATCATTGAGGGTCTCATTTCCCAAAAATACCTGGCCCGCGATGGTCGCGATCTCCACGTCACTCCCAATGGCATGACTCTCATTCGCATCGTCCGCGAAATGGGAATCGATGGACTCAGCTCCCCTGCCCTCACCGGCGATTGGGAATACAAACTCCGCCAGATGGAGCAGGGAGAACTCAGTCGCGATGTGTTCATGAGAGAAATCCAAGACTACACCCGTGAGATTGTCGAAAAAGCGCGCAGTCATGCAGAAGCCTCCAAAGGCCAAAGTTTTCCGGACCTCCACGCTACGTGCCCGAAATGCGGCGCCACCGAGCTCAAGCAAACCGATGCCACCTTCGAATGCCGCACGCCGGAGTGCAAGTTTTCGATCAAAAAACACATCGCCTCACGTGAGATTTCGTTAGACGAAGCACGTGAGCTGCTCACCAAAGGAATGGTAGGACCGCTCATCGGTTTCAAGTCGCGCTTCAATCGACCGTTCGATGCATCACTGAAGCTCGATGAAAGATTCAAAGTCAATTTTCAATTCGACAACGAAGACTCGGACAACAAAGTTGAGCTCACCGAGGAAATGCTGATCGGCACGGCGACCCTCAGGGATGGCAAAGAAGCCAAAGTCTACGCTACCGAAAAAGCCTACTACGTCCCCTCCCTCGTCACGCCTGAGCACAAGGACGGTTTGCGCATCGGTCGTTCCATTCTGCAAAAAGAACTGCCCGCGGAAGAAATCCTCAAACTTCTCAGTGAAGGAAGAACCAATTTGCTCAAGGGTTTTGTCTCTAACAGAAACAAGCGCAAGTTCGATGCCTACCTGCAACTCGATCCGAATTCTTACAAGGTCGCCTTCGATTTCCCCGAACGCGAGCCTCGCGTCCCCAAGGCCACCGCAGACACCGCAGTCCGTCCGGCTACTACCAAAAAAACAGCCACTAAAAGAGCAAGAAAACCTGGCAAGTAGCATTTGATCATCTCAGCAGGTCCACTTCTGAGGCCACTGATCCAACGCGTGAGAAACCGGGTTGAGAGGTCCCTATGATTCTCCAGATGAAGCCGACGCCCGATTTGCCCTGATTTCGCTGGGTTTTACGTGATGGGGCAGTCATCTGCTTTGACAATATCGGACACCGGGGCTTTAGCGTCGTCGATGACCACGACCCGGTTCGCTGTCGCAAGATGACCTTTTCCAGAGGCCACCTCACGATCTCGCCTGCGGGTCTTAGTTCATGAATAATTCCTTGCAATCATGGCTTTCCACCTGTATCCATTCCACCCGCCTTACGCGTTATTCCTTGCAATTATATGATCAAATGGATTCTTCAAAAAATCGTTGGCAGCAAAAACCAACGGGAAATTCGCCGCATTCGTCCGATTGTGGCGCGCATCAACGAAATTGAAGAAGCCCTGCAGCGGGAACCGGAAGAAAAACTGCGCGAGCTGACACAAAAATGGCGCAGCCATTTGGCGCGCTTTCATGAGCTGCAAGCCCCACCCAAACCACAGCTTTTCCGCATGCCCGAGGAGGAGCTTCGCGCTGTGGCGGTAGAGATCGAGCGACGCTTTTCCCGCTTGCGTGAAGAGTTTCCGCAACTGCCCGCCACAATCGAACCCACGCCCGACTCGATCGAGGCCGCCAAGGAGGCCTTTCGCGAAATCGAACCGTCATTCCGGGAACGCCGCGCGAAGTATCTGGAGCAGATTCTGCCCGATGCCTACGCGGTAGTAAAAAATGGCGCACGTCGCATGTGTGGCTCACAAATTTCCGTCTGTGACCACACTCTGAGCTGGGAAATGGTGCACTTTGATGTCCAGCTCATCGGCGGCATCGCACTGCACCGTGGAATGATCGCGGAAATGCAAACGGGTGAAGGAAAAACGCTGGTCGCCACACTTCCCGTTTATCTCAATGCCCTCACTGGTCTAGGCGTGCATATTGTCACCGTCAACGACTACCTTGCGCGCCGTGACTCGGAGTGGATGGGTTCACTCTACAAATTTCTCGGACTCACCGTCGGATGCATTCAAAACCAAATGTATCCGCAAGACCGACGTGAGCAGTATCTCTGCGATATCACGTATGGCACGAACTCGGAATTCGGCTTTGATTACCTGCGCGATAACGGCATGGCCACTTCAGCGGATGAGCAGGTGCAGCGCTCGCACTACCTCGCTGTCATCGATGAAGTAGACTCGATTCTGATCGATGAAGCTCGCACGCCTCTCATCATTTCTGGCCCTGCGACCGTTTCATCGCATCAGTACGACACCTACAAGCCGCTGATCGAGCGCTTGGTGAAGAAGCAAACCGAGCTCTGCAACGACCTCGCAGCAGAAGCCAAGGCCAAGCTCGAAGCTGCTGACCCCGAGGCAGCAGGACGCGCGCTCTTCAAACTAAAACTCGGTCAACCACGCAACCGTCAGTTCATGCGCCTGATGGAAGAGCCGGAAAATCGCCGATTGCTCGAAAAAACCGAACTTTCATTCTATCAGGATGCCCAGAAACGCGAATTATTTGCGATCAAGGAGGAGTTGTATTTTACCATAGATGAAAAAGCGCACGACGCCGACCTCATGGAAATGGGCAGAAATTTCCTCTCCCCCAATGATCCCGATGCCTTCGTGCTTCCGGATCTCGGCCAAGCCTATGGCGACATTGATGCGGATTCCTCACTCAACGATGAGGAACGTTTCGCCCGCAAAGAGGCGCTGCAAACTCGCCTCGATCTGCAAGGCGAAAAAATGCACAATATTTCCCAACTACTCAAAGCCTACTGCATTTATGAAAAAGATGTGCAGTATGTCGTAACCGAGGGAAAAGTGGTGATCGTGGACGAAAATACTGGTCGAGAAATGCCCGGACGTCGCTGGTCGGATGGATTGCACCAAGCCGTCGAAGCCAAAGAAGGCTGTGTGATCGAACGCGAAACGCAAACGTATGCCACGATCACGATTCAGAATTATTTCCGCCTCTACGAGAAACTCGCGGGCATGACCGGGACAGCAGAAACCGAGGCGGCGGAATTTTCTGACATCTACAAGCTCGACGTGCTGCCCATCCCCACCAACCAATCAAACAAACGCGTGGATCTCAATGATCAGGTGTTCAAAACGCGCCGCGAGAAGTTCAATGCTGTGGTGAAAAAAATCGCCGAAGCGCATGAAAAAGGCCAACCAGTCTTGGTCGGCACCGCATCCGTCGATGCCTCTGAAACACTGAGTCGATTGCTCAAGCGTGAGAAAATCGAGCATCAGGTGCTCAATGCTAAATACCATCGCCAGGAAGCTGAAATCATTTCCCAAGCCGGCCAGCGTGGCGCAGTGACGGTTTCCACCAACATGGCAGGACGTGGCACCGACATCAAGTTGGGTGCGGGAGTAGGCGATCTTGGTGGACTTTTCGTGATCGGCACCGAGCGTCACGAGTCGCGCCGTGTCGATCGACAATTGCGCGGTCGATGCGCTCGTCAAGGCGATCCTGGTCTCTCACAAGCGTTTTTGTCTTTTGAAGACGACTTGATGCGAAACTTTGCCGCTGCCGAGAGAATGACTCAGATGATGGAGCGCTTTGGCATGGAAGACGGAGATGCGCTGGAGCACTCCTGGTTGAATCGATCCGTGGAAACAGCGCAAAAACGAGTGGAGCAGCGGAACTACATCTGGCGCAAGCGAGTGTTGGACTTTGACGATGTGATGAACAAGCAGCGCGAGGTGGTCTATGGCTATCGGAATGAAGTGTTATCCACGGAAACGCCGCGCGACCTCGTCACTGAGATCATCGAGAAGGTGATTCCCTCGAATGTCATCGGGTATTTTGCGGGGCGTGATGACAATTCTCCCGATCTCACCGAACTGTATCACTGGATCCAAGGGAACCTTCCCGTCCGCGTGCAGTTGGAGGAAATCCAGAACGCCAAGAGCCCCGAGCTGATCACCTCCCTCTTGGTGGAAAAGGTCAAGGACGCCTACGAAGCGCGCACCGTAACGTTGCCGCCGGAAATTCTCGAACAGGAAGAGCGCCGTATGGTGCTGGCGGCCATCGATAAACAATGGCAGGCACATTTGTATAACATGGATGCTCTGCGCGAAGGCGTCTATCTCCGTGCCCAAGGCCAGAAAGATCCGCTGGTGGAATACAAAAACGAGGCTTACAACCTCTTCGTCGAGCTCATGGGCCATATCGAGCAGGAGGCATTCCACAACCTCTTCCGCTCCGCTGCCGCGATCGAGGCATTCATCAAACAACTCCAGAGCACGCCACATCAATTGCAGAGTGCCGAGGTGGAGCTGACACAGGACAATATCGGTCAATCGGCAGGTTCAGCGATGCTACCCTCACCCGAGGGAGCTTCGATCAAACTCAACCTTCCGAAGCGCAAGCCCAGTTTTGACATTGCGACTTCTGGACGCAACGCACCCTGCCCCTGCGGCTCAGGCAAGAAGTTCAAACAATGCTGCGGAAAGGATACAGAGACTGTCGCCTAATACGGACCTCTGCCTTTTTTTCCAGTAACTGAAACTGCCGCGTTTCCGCTGTTTCACAGCCTTCACTATTTCCACTCCCATGCTTTCCATTCAAGGTCTTCGCGTCGAATACGGCGCCCGTGTATTGTTCAATGATCTGTCCTTCACCGTGCAACCGCGCGAGCGTATCGCCTTCGCGGGTCATAATGGTGCGGGGAAATCAACTTTGATGAAATGCGTGGCCGGGATCATCCAGCCAACTGCCGGAAAAGTCACCGCGCCGAAGGGACATCGCATCGGCTACTTGCCACAGGAAGGCATTCACGTGAAGGACATCACGCTCTGGAAGGAAACAGAATCCGCCTTCGCCGAGGCCGTGGAAATCAAACGGAAAATCGATGAACTCAGCGATTCGTTAGAACATCTCGATCCCCGCTCCTCGCCCTTCAGCGAGTGCCTCGAAGAAATCGGTAACCTCGAATTGCAATACGAGGCCTTTGATCCCGGTCGCATGAAGCCGAAAATCCAATCGGTGCTTCTCGGCCTCGGATTTAATGAGGCGGACTTTGAGCGCGATTGCGGCCATTTCTCCGGTGGCTGGCAAATGCGCATCGCCATGGCAAAACTGTTTCTCCAGTCACCTGAGGTCCTTCTGCTCGACGAGCCCACCAACCACCTCGATATCGACTCGCAGGCTTGGGTGGAAAACTACCTCATCAACTATCCGGGTGCCATCCTGCTCATTTCGCACGACCGCTCGCTGCTCGATACACTCTGCACACGGACCATCGCCTTCCACAAAGGTCGCGCCGAGGAATATGCTGGAAATTATTCGTATTACGAAAAAGAAAGTGTCGCACGGAAAGAAAACCTGCTGAGGCAATACGAAGCACAGCGCAAGGAGATCGCAAAAACACAAGAGTTCATCGATCGCTTCCGAGCCTCGGCGAACAAAGCCACTCTCGTGCAATCGCGCATCAAACAGCTCGCCAAGGTCGAACGCATTGTCATCGAAGCGGAGGACCCCATCATGAATTTTCGCTTCCCGAAGCCACCATCCTCAGGGCACTCGGTGGCGATGTTAGAAAAAGCAACCAAGCGCTACGGCAATCACACGGTGTTTGAAAATTTCGATTTCGAGGTCGTAAAGGGCGAGAAGTTTGCCATCGTCGGCCCGAATGGCGCTGGAAAATCCACCTTCTGCCGTATGATCACGGGCCAAGAAGATCCTACATCGGGAACCTTCACGCTGGGCATGCGCGTTAGTGTGTCGTATTTCTCACAGAATCATGCCGATGAGCTCGACCCGACAAAAACCGTGCTCGAAACCGTGGAGGAGACCGCCACGCGCGATGCCGCCCCACATTGCCGCAATCTGTTAGGCTGCTTCTTGTTCCGCGGGGATGATGTGTTCAAAAAAATCGGCGTTCTTTCCGGTGGCGAGCGCTCTCGCGTCGCCTTGGTGCGAATGTTGGTGCAGCCAGCGAATTTCCTCATACTAGACGAGCCAACGAACCACCTCGACATGCAATCGCAGGACGTATTGCAGCGTGCACTGGTCGACTACCCTGGCACCGTGCTGATCGTATCGCACAACCGCAACTTCCTCGATCCCTTGGTAACGAAGACGCTGGAGTTCCGTCCAAGTGTCAAGCCAACCTTGTATCCCGGAAACATCAGTTACTACCTCGAAAAATCTGCTGCGGATCGCGCGCGAGAGGACAAGTTTAAAACTCAGCAAAAGAGCCCGACGCCCAGCGTGCCACAGCTTGCCAAGCGCACCGTCGAGCCAGCACCTGCCACTGCCAATAACGGCAACCGTAAGGATCAGCGCAAGCTGGAGGCGGACATCCGCAATCAGCGCAATAAAGTCCTCAAGCCACTGCAAGAAGAACTCGAATCCGTGGAAGGAAAAATTGCCGAAATGGAAAAGGCACAGGTTGCGCTCACGCAGCATCTGTCCAGTGAAGAAGTGGCCTCCCACCCGCAGAAATTCCGCGAAGCCACACACGCAATCGAGAAAATCGCAAAAGCTCTAGAGCTGGCATTTTCGCGCTGGGGAGAATTGACATCAGCCATCGAGTCGGCCGAGGCCAGCTTGCCAAAGTTGACTGATGATTGATTGTGCCTACGCGAGATGATGATTCATCTCATAAAAGCCGTATTTGATCCTCAGCATTCGCAATCCAGTCGGATCGATACCGATCTACCATGGGCATCCAGACCTTCGATGCGGGCAAACTCCTCTGTGAAGAGAAGCGAGCGCTTCACTGCTTTACGATCCATTTTCACGATGCTAGTGCGACGCTGGAATTGATCGGCACGGAGCCCAGAAAACGATCGACCTGCTCCACCGGTCGGCAAGGTGTGGCTGGGCCCAGCGAGGAAATCGCCCACAGCCACGGGCGAAGCATTGCCGAGATAAATCGCACCCGCCGTGCGAACTCGCGCCAACCAGAACGCTTCTTCCGCAGCAATGAGGGATAGGTGCTCAGGGGCAAAATCGTTCACGAGCTGCATGCCCTGCTCCATGGATTTGACATGCAGGAGGAAAGTGCCTTTTTGCAGAACTTCATCGATGATTTTCGAACGAGAAAGCAAGGCACTCTGGCGCGCAATAGCTTTGACGACGCTAGATAGCAGCGCCTTTGAATCGGTGAGAAAACCGACAACGCTGTCACCACCGTGCTCAGCCTGAGCAAGAATATCGGCAGCGATGCACTCGGCATGGCCGCTGCGATCGGCGAGAATAAGAATTTCGCTAGGACCAGGCAAAAGATCGATCGACACCGCGCCGACGAGCTGTCGCTTTGCCTCGACTACGAAACGATTGCCGGGACCAAAAATACGATCCACGGGAGAGACCGACGCTGTGCCAAGAGCCATGGCGGCGATGGCCTGTGCGCCGCCGATTTTCAGAACCTCTGTGGCACCCGCAGATTTCAAAGCGTAGAGCAATGAGGGGTTCACCTTGCCATCCGCCCCCACCGGAGTGGAAGCGAGAATCTGTGGCACACCCACCGCCTGGGCAAAGCCAGCGGTCATCAAAGCAGTGGAGACGAGAGGCGCTTTGCCACCGGGAACGTAAACACCCACGCGATCAAATGGCGTGAAGCGCTCGCCCACCACAGCTCCTTGCGCATTTTTTCGACTCCAGTCCTTGCGCATGCTGCACTTGGCGAAGTCATGAATGTTGCGCAAGGTCGCCGCTACCGCATCGCGGGTGCTCTGCGACACAGCGGCATCGGCCTCAGCAAATTCCTTTTCCGAGACGAATAGTTGTTTTTTCGTTAGGGAAACGCCATCGAACTGTTGCGTAAATGCCCGCAATGCGTCATCGCCTTTCGCTGAGACTTCTGCGATGATATTCGATACCGTGTCACGCAGGGAATCGGTGGGCACGGCACGACGTTTCATCATCGTGGCCATCGCGGAAAAATCCGCATCTTTGTAGCTGAGAACTTTCATATCGGGAAAATCAATAGTAGGGCCGCAGCATTAGATAGCAGATCGGCCCGGTGATGGCGACGTATAACCACAGCGGGAAAGTGATTTTCGCCAGTCGCCGATGTGCTTGTCGCCGATCCGCCCAGCCCGCCAGGTAAGTTAACAGGATCAGCGGAAAGCTCACTGCTGCTGAAACAATGTGAGTGATGAGCAACCCAAAATACACAACACGGATTCCGCCTACTCCGCCGAATTTCGTCTCGGCATGAGTGAAATGATAGGCCACATAGCAAAGCAAAAAAATCGTAGAGAGAACCATGGCCGCCGTCATGAAGCACTTGTGACGTGCGATGTTTCCTTGTTTCACCGCCCCTAGCGCCACGATCAAACACAGGGCAACGGTGGTATTCAGCACCGCGTGCACGGCGGGGAGGAAATGAAGATTCACGCCCTCAGGCAGAGCGATGCGAAACTCGGGGCGTCGCATCATCCCGACCAATAGGAGCACCAGCGCAGTCACCACCCACACGGCAATGCGCAGCTTTTTTTCCGCTGATGCGGACAGTGGTGAATGCTGTTTCATGACTATTTAGCGAGTTCTCTTCGGATTTTTTCATACATATCCTTTTTCAAGGACTCATACAGGACAGGATCAGTCTTCCGAGCATCTGCCAAGGGCCACTTGCCAACGACCTCGAAGTTTTTGTTCACCAAGGCCAGTCCGAGGTCATGAGCAAACTTGCCATTGCTCTCGATATCGGCGATGTCGGTGCGTTGTTTGATTCTAAAAAACTTCAAAGTTTCCTCCATGTATTGATGAGCCTTTTTATTACTCTCAGTCGTCAAAAACCACCAATTTTTCGGATCCGCATTTAATGCACTCGCGTATTCCTTAAGTCGATCGACGCTGTCGGTTTCAGGATCAATGGAAATGCAAGTCAGATGAAAGTCTTGGTGAGAGGAAAATTCATTCAGAATTTCGCGCAACTCCTGACCGTTGCGCAAGGCACAGTGTGGACAAACGGCGAAAAATTCTGCCACGACCCAGACCTTGCCCTTGAGCTGGGAGAGCTTGACCGGCTCACCCAACTGGTTGGTGGCATCCAGATCACTTACGATGGGAAACATAGTCTGTTGAACCTCCGCTCCTGCATTGACGACATAGGGCTTTTCCCGCTCGATCAAGCCATCGCGCACCCAGAAAGCGATGGCTAAGATGAGAGCGGACACCCCGATCGTGGTGGCATAGATGGCAATAATTTTGGCAGTGCGATTCATGGTTTGGTTGGTCTGATGGTTTCGTTCAGCAGGATCTCAACCGTGCTTTCCAGCAAAAACTGCAACTCGGCTACATTGTTGCGCTCGGTGCCTGTTTTGATTCCTTTCTCATCCCAATGCGCAGCCTGGGAAAAATCGAAACCTGTGACGAAAGGCGGCCCACCGCGTTGCTGCGGCACCACAGCTTTGCGCAACTTGAGATTGCGGTCCACCAAGATAAGCGATGTGTCATACTTCCATCGCCCCTCCTCGAGGTGCGGGAGCATCCCTAGCTTGCACTTGTCTTTGAGATACTTGTGCAACACGGCTGGCTCTGTCGTAACGAACCACCACTGCGATAGCTTCGCCCCCTGACGCTGGGCTTCCTGTTTCAGCACCTCAGCCGCCTGTTCGGGTGGTCCGGGATCGATGATCGTACTGATGAAAACCACGTCTTCGCGCGATTCGTATTTTTTCGCCATCTCCTGCATCACGCGAACGGCGAGCGCACATGTATCCGGTTGAGTAACGCTGATCGAGTTCAAGACCCAGACTTTGCCCTGCAGCTCCTCCAGCCCAATACGCACTCCATCTTGACGCAGAATCGGTAAGTTATAACGCAACTCTCCCACGTATGAAGGACGCAATTCCTTGTTCGCATTGCTTGCGTAGCGCTCGTAGGCCGCAAAAATGAACACCCCGCCGAGTAGGGCGAAACAAACAAGAATCCATGCCGTGCGTCGTAATTTTTTTTCATCACGCACCGCCGGTTCCATTGTTGCTTCGTGTCTTGCCATCGAGACGCAGAAAATACCCAGATCCACTTACAACGCAAGCCCCCAACCGAAAAAACTTCGGTTCCGAGCTTGAAATCAATCGCATCATCAAATCGCGATGCGTTGATATCTACTTGCCAAGTGACCACTCATCTCGTAACTTCGCGCATGCCTCCATCCGATCTGACCGCTGAGCTTTCCGCCGCCTTGAAGGAACGTATTCTCGTTCTCGATGGGGCCATGGGCACGACGATCCGCACCTATGGCCTCAACGAGGAGCAAGCGCGCGGCCAGCGTTTTGCCGATTGCAAAAAAGACATCCTCAATAATGGCGACATCCTCACACTGACGAATCCGCAGGTCATCGGCGATATCCACAAGCGTTTTTACGAGGCAGGTTCGGACATCGTGGAGACCAATAACTTTTCCGCCACTTCGATCTCTCAGTCGGAGTTTTTTGTCGATGACCCGAGAGAGCATGGCGGTCGCAAAGATCCTGAATTTTTTCAAGGCATCATCGAGAGCCCATTTCTCCGCGATCTCGCATGGGAGATCAATGTCGAGTCCGCTCGACTCGCTCGGCACTGGGCGGATCAAATCGGCAGCGATACCGGCGTGAAGCGCTACGTCGCCGGCGCCATCGGTCCCTTGACTGTTTCTCTAACGAATTCGCCCGATGCGAACGATCCCGGCTTCCGCGTGATCACCTTCGATCAAGTGCTCGTCGCCTACAAAGAGCAGGTGCGCGCACTCATCGAAGGAGGCTCTGACCTGCTGATGGTAGAAACGATCTTTGACTCGCTCAATGCCAAAGCCGCACTGGTCGCGATTCAGGACGTGTTTGCGGAAGACAATGTTCGCTTACCCATCATTGTCTCTGCAGCAGTGGGTCGTGGCGGTGAAACCATGATCTCGGCGCAAACATCGGAAGCCTTGTGGAATGCCGTCGCTCATGCTAATCCGCTCGCCATCGGACTGAATTGTTCGCTTGGGCCCGACTTGATGAAACCTTTTCTCGAGGAGCTCTCACAGGCTGCCACGACGCACATTTCCTGCTATCCGAACGCTGGATTGCCCAATCCGCTCTCGCCCACAGGCTTCGATATGACGCCCGATGACATGAACCGCTGGCTCGCAGAGTTTGCCAACGCCGGCCTGCTGAACCTCGCAGGTGGTTGCTGCGGCAATACCCCTGAACACGTAGCAGCGATCGCTCAAGCCGTGCGCCACGCCGTCCCGCGCGAAGTCCCCACCCTTTCCTGATTGTCCTACTCCATGAAAACCATTCCACGCCTCCTGCGCCTCTCGGGTTCCCAACCTTACAATCACACGCCGGACAAAAATTTCCTGATGATAGGTGAGCGCACCAACGTCGCCGGCTCACCGCAGTTTGCCAAACTCATCCGTGCGGGAAAACTCGAGGATGCGTTAGAGGTCGCGCGTCAACAAGTCGAGAACGGCGCGAACGTGATCGACATCTGTTTCGACGATGGCCTCATCGACGGCAAGGCGATGATGGCGCGCTATCTGCAGCTTTTACAAAGCGAGCCAGACATCGCCAAGGTGCCGATCATGGTCGATTCTTCGAAATGGGAAATCCTCGAAGAAGGCATCAAATACTTACAAGGCAAGGGCATCGTCAATTCAATCTCGCTCAAGGAGGGCGAGGAAACCTTCAAGAAATGCGCGCGCCACATCAAGAAATTCGGAGCCGCCGTGGTGGTGATGGCATTCGATGAAAAAGGACAGGCCGCCACCTACGAAGAAAAAATACGCATCTGCGAGCGCGCGTATCGCATCCTTGCCGATGAAGTGGATTTCCCGCCGCAAGACATCATCTTTGATCCCAATATCCTCACCGTTGCCACTGGCATCGAGGAGCACAACAACTACGCGCTCGATTTCATCAACGCCACGCGCTGGATCAAGGAAAACCTGCCCTACGCGAAAGTCAGCGGCGGTGTTTCTAACATATCTTTCTCCTTCCGCGGTAACAACGTCGTGCGCGAGGCCATGCACTCCGTTTTCCTCTACCACGCCTGCAAAGCGGGCATGGATATGGGCATCGTCAATGCCGGCATGCTCGAGGTCTATGACCAGATCGCGCCAGAGTTGTTAGAGAAAGTCGAGGACGTGATTCTCAACCGACGCCCAGACGCCACCGAACGGCTGCTCGACTTAGCAGAGTCCTACAAAAACGTTACAGGAAAAAAAATCGAAGAAGACCTCAGCTGGCGGAATGAACCCGTCGAGAAGCGTCTGGAATACGCGCTGCTCAAGGGCATCGACCGCTTCATCGAGGAAGACACCGAGGCCGCCCGCGTCAAATACGGCATTCCGCTGAAAGTCATCGAGGGTCCGCTGATGGACGGCATGGGCGTGGTAGGCGATCTTTTCGGCGCCGGAAAAATGTTTCTCCCACAAGTGGTAAAGTCTGCCCGCGTGATGAAAAAATCCGTCGCTTGGCTTGAGCCCTTCATGGAGCTGGAAAAAGTCGCAAAGGCCGAGACACTGCGTTTCCTTAGCGAACGCGACGCCGGACTCACGCCCGCGCCTGTGACCTTGTGTGAGGGATTTTCCTACATCCCCTACCCTGATCTCAGTGATGAAGAGCGCCGCGTTGAATTTGAATTTGCTGCCATGCTCGCCGGAAATCTCGCCACCACCGCCGCGCAATACGAAGCTAAATTCGGTATCATCCTCGATCGCAACAACGCCCAGGAACTCTCACCGCTTTACAACGAATCGCGCGAGTCCCGCCAGAAATGGAGCGTCGCCACCTTGGAACCCGCCGGTGCCTTCATCGAGTGGCTCTACTTCCAAAAAATCAAATCTCTCCCCCCCGAGAGCCTGATCGTCTTCAACGCCGGCGGCCAAGGCAGCGGGAAGACCACGGCCACTGCTGGATTAAGTTCAGCTGATGGTGCCGCATTGATCATGGATGGCACTTTGCAAAATCTTGAACGCTCGATGGCTCACATCGAATGTGCTTTGCAACAGAGGCATTTTGTCAACGTGCGCTACGTCTTTAGTCCCTGGAAAAAAGCGTTGGAAAACGTCGTTCGCCGCGCATGCACAGAGGGTGGTCGCATCGTCCCCTTGCGCCGGTCCGCGAAAGGACACTTCCAAGCACCGCGAACTTTTCTGAACGCATGCGAGCGCTTTGCCGATCAGGAAATGTTTGTCGCATGCGTCATCGACAACAGCATTTTCCATCTTCCCCAAATGCGCGACCCCTCATGGTTGCGTGAACAGCTTTATCCGTCCATCGAATTTCTCCTTGAATCCTCCGCTAATTATGTCAAACTCAACTTACAAAGTTATGAGCACCTCATCGACCAAAAAGTCAGAGACATCTTCTTCGACGAGCCAACTTCTGCGGGAGAAAGCGCGCTTGATCAACGAGAAGTCGCTGGCACTGCTGCGTCAGGCGGGCGAGACGAAGGAAGCGCAAAAAGCGCCCACCAAGCCAGTCAACTAGCCCCCACCTCCGCCGGAAAATTCCTCATCGCCACCGTCAAGGGCGACGTTCACGACATCGGCAAAAACATCGTCGGTGTGGTTCTTTCCTGCAACGGCTTCGAAGTCACCGACATGGGCGTGATGGTCTCTTGCGACAAAATCCTCGCCAAAGCCAAAGAAATCGGTGCCGACATCATCGGGCTCTCCGGACTGATCACGCCCTCACTCGATGAAATGGTGCACGTCGCCAAAGAAATGGAAAAGCTCGGCATGTCCACGCCGCTGCTCATCGGCGGAGCTACCACCTCTGCCGCGCACACCGCGATTAAGATCGCCCCGCACTACTCAGGTCCCGTGTTGCACGTGCTCGATGCCTCGCGCTCGGTCCCCGTCACCACCTCCCTGCTCTCCGCCGATCAGCGCGAAGGATTCGCCCAAGCCAATCGCACCAAACAAGAAAGCATCCGCATTGACTTCGAAAAAGGCACTAACAAAAAGCCAACCATTTCGTTAGAAAAAGCCCGAGCAAACAAATTCACCTGCGACTGGGAAACCTATCAACCTGCCGTGCCGGAATTTGTGGGCACCCGCGTCATCGAAAACCAATCGCTGCGCGAGCTCGCGAACTACATCGACTGGACGCCATTTTTCCACGCCTGGGAAATCCGCGGCGTCTGGCAGCCCGAAACACAGACGCTCAAAACCCAGAATGCCGAGGGTGCCAAGGAGGCGCAAAAAATTCACGCCGAGGCCCTCGCCCTCATTGAGCGCATCATTGCCGAAAAACGTTTCACCGCCCGTGGCATCTACGGCTTCTTCCCTGCGAATGCCGATGGCGATGACGTCATCGTCTGGACCGATGACACCCACACCACCGAACGCTGCCGCCTTCACACCTTGCGTCAACAGATCGACAAATCCAGCGGTAAGCCCAATGTTGCGCTGGCAGATTTTGTAATTCCTAAAAAAAATGCATGCACAGACTACGTCGGAGGCTTCGTTCTGGGGATCCATGGTGCGGACGAATTTGCGAATGAGCTCGAAAAACAAAACGACCCTTACTCCGCCATTATGGTCAAGGCCGTGGCCGACCGTTTCGCCGAGGCCTTTGCCGAGCTTCTCCACCACCGCGCCCGGGTCGCCTGGGGTTACGAGCGACCTAACGAATTCAATCATAACGAACTCATCAAAGAACTCTACCGAGGGATCCGCCCGGCCCCTGGCTACCCCGCCCAGCCCGACCACACGGAAAAACCCATTCTTTTCGATCTGCTCGATGCCACCAGCAAAACCGGAGTCAGCCTCACCGAATCGAACGCCATGCACCCGGCCTCAGCGGTAAGCGGGATTTACTTTTCACATCCCGAGAGCCATTATTTCGCCCTCAGTGATCTGCAACGCGATCAAATCGAGGACTACGCAAAACGCAAAGGCATAACGATCGAGGAAGCGGAACGTTGGCTCGGTCCCTGGCTCGGATATTGAAAAAACTTCTCCCCATTCCTCTGGCTTTGCGCTAGCCTCCCCGTCCACGCATTGCTCATGGACTACTCCGCACTGATCGAACAACGCAAACAACGCTTCGCCGAACTGGAACATGCCATCGGTGATCCGAATCTTTTTGCTGATCCCAAGCGTGCGACAGAGACCTTGCGAGAGCATCGGCGGCTCAAGGAAACTCTGCAGATCGCCGAAAATCTCGAACAATGCAACCGACAGTTGTTAGAAAACATCGAGCTCTCTAAGGGCGACGATGCCGAATTTGCGGAAATGGCCGCCATGGAGATTCCACAACTCGAAGCAGACATTCCGCGTCTGCGAAATGACCTCCAATACGCCTTACTCCCCGCCGATCCAAACGAAGACCGCGATGCCTTGGTCGAAATCCGCGCGGGTGCCGGCGGTGATGAAGCATCGCTTTTCGCCGCCGAATTGCTTCGCATGTATCAGCGCTACGCAGAGCGACGCGGTTGGAAAACCGAGCACCTTGAGTCCTCGCCATCTGAGGTGGGCGGATTCAAAGAAGTGATCCTGCGGGTCACAGGAGATGAAGTCTTTCGCTACCTCAAATATGAATCCGGCGTCCACCGTGTGCAGCGCGTGCCGGAAACAGAAGCCCAAGGCCGCGTGCACACTTCCACTGTTACCGTTGCCGTTCTACCTGAAGCGGAAGAGGTGGATGTGCAACTCAACCCGAATGACCTGCGCATCGAGGTGTGCCGCTCGGGGGGAGCCGGTGGTCAGCACGTGAACCGCACCGAGTCCGCAGTACAAGTATTCCACCTCCCCACCGGCCTCTACGTGCGCTGTGAGGACGGTCGATCGCAAGGCAAAAATAAGGAAAAAGCCCTGCAAATCATGCGCACCAAACTCTTTGAAATGAAACAACGCGAGGTCACCGAACAGTATTCGGAGCACCGTCGCTCATTGATCGGCTCGGGTGACCGATCGGAAAAAATCCGCACGTACAATTTCCCCCAATCGCGCATTACCGATCACCGCATCGGCTACACCGCACACAATCTGGCTGCCGTGATGGATGGAGACTTATACGATCTCACGGGTTCTCTACAAAAAGAAGAAATCGCCGAACGACTGGCGGAAGCGAGCAAAATCTAACAGATCATTTTCTAGGGAGAGAACATACTCTTACAAACTTTCATCATAAAATACTTTTGAATCAAGTTAGTCACTTAATAAGAAAAATACGATGAATCTCGCTAATCTCTGAGATATCCTCTCTGATTCTCCTGCTAGCTCTGCAGAGCCCACCTCAAGTGAAAGAGCCCCAAAGGCGTGAACGTTCTTGTTTTGAGGGAATCCCTTCCCTTCGCGCTCAGAAAAACACTCATCACACCATCCTCATGAAATGCATCCGCCCGCTGGCACTCACTCTCTCACTCTTCGCCGCCTCTCTGACGATCAGCCACGCGGCACCGCTCAAGCTGCATAGCATCTTTGCCAGCCACATGGTCCTGCAACGCAACAAACCGATCGTGATCTGGGGCTGGGCGGATGCGGGCGATCAGATCGTGGTGAACTTCGGTAACGAACAGGCCAAGTCGACGGCGGCGGGCAACAAAGGACGCTGGGAGGTGACTTTTCCTGCCCGCGAAGCCAGCACCACTCCGGTCACTCTTCTCGCCAGCACCGGCGAGGAAAAAGTCGCGCTCGAGGACATTGTCATCGGCGACGTGTGGGTCATGACCGGTCAGAGCAATATGTCCTTCGCGCTCAAAGCCGTGCAGGAAAAGGACACCGAGGCAGCCCAAGCGCATCTGCCACTGCTGCGCTTTTTCTCAATCGCGCCCAACGAGCAGGCGTCGCCGCAGGATGACATCCCTGCGGAAAAAATCGAGACTCAGGGCTGGGCGGTATCGACTCCCGAAACATGCCTCGAATTCTCCGCCATCGGATATGTCTTCGGTGCCCGATTGCAGAGGTCCTTGGGCATTCCCATCGGCTTGATCAAGAGCTCTCGCGGGGGAGCCTCGATCGAGGCCATCGTTCCCAGTCACAAGTTCGAAGACGACCCGCTCGCCAAACGCTATGCAGACTACATGAAACAGAAAATGGCAGAGTTCGATCAAGAAGCCGCCTCCCTGCAAATCTGGAACAATCAGCTCGCCCGCGCGAAAAGCAAGAAATTGCCAGAGGAAAAGTGGCCGACGAAACCGATCAAGGGTGACAATCTCACATCTTGGAACATTCCTGGTATGAGTCCGAGTGACATGGGCAGCGTCCATCACGGAATGTTCGGCGTGTTCAAGGGATTCAACATCAAGGGCGTGCTGTTTCACCAAGGCTTTAACAATGCTTTGGACAGCAACTGCCGCCCGAAACGCTACCGCACCCTCATGAAGCTGATGGTCGAAGGCTGGCGCGAGGACTTCCACGACCCCGCGCTCCCCGTCGGAGTGATCGGCTTCTGTGCCGGTGGCGACACCCAGACCGTCGAGAACTTTGAAACCAAGGGACTGGAAACTGCTCCCTACATCCGCGAGGCGCAACGTCTCGGATTGGCAGACGCCGGCGATCCCGTGAACACGGCCTACCTACCCGGTGATGACATCCAAATTCCCGGCCTGCATCCGATCAAAAAATGCGAGCACGGCGCACGCGCCGCCCGCTGGGCACTGAGCCGCATCTACAAGAGTGATGTGGAGTGGGACAGCGCCAAGCTCGTTTCCTCCGAAACGCAAGGCGATGTCATGGTTCTGAAATTCGATAAAAGTGTCATGCCCGATGACTGGTCGCCCCTCATCGAAGGATTTTCCATCGCCGGCGAGGACGGCAAATACGCCATGGCCTATGCCCGCTTCCCGCTGCAGTCCGCCAAAAGCAATGCCAGCAACGCACGAGGCTACGACACCACCACGATCCGTGTCTGGAGCCCGTTGGTGAAAGAGCCCAAGGCCGTGCGATACAGCTGGGCCAGCAGCCCGCTTGGCAACCTAAAAGTGAGTGGCAACCCCGCGCTGCCCCTGCAAAACTTCCGCACCGATTCCTGGGACTACCCCGAAGTCGAAGACCCCACCACCATCGCCAAGACCGACAGCAAAAAGCTCAAGGAAGAAGCCACCGCCCGCACCCTAGAGCGCCGCATCAAAGAGGGAGAAATGATCGAGGAAGTCCTCGAAAAACTCAACACCCTCACCGCTCCACTCGCACCGGCAGCGAAGTGAAGAAGAGAAGGAGTCAGGGGACAGGCGCAGATCGTTAGACTCAATCCTCCGCGTCATCTGGGCCGCTCAGGCGCGTTTGCATTCGCTTGCGGTGCTTGGTGATGCGGCCGCTCACTCGCTTTCGCCAGAGGCGGAAGCTGGCGGGTTTCAACTCCGCGCGCATGATCTCGATGACTTCTTTTTCCACCAGCCCTGTGCGTTTTTCTATGTCTTCAAAGCTGGTGCGATCTTCCCAAGCGAGGCGGATGATTTGCGATGTTTGTTGCGGAGAAAATTTCGATTTCATAACAAAAGGGGCGAGGTCAGGTCGCGGCTCATTTTTTTCCAGAACGGGAAAAATCCCGAGGCCGCAAATGAAAAAGCGCGCGCGTCCGAGGCACGGCGCAGCAGGGTGAGCGGAATATCTAACGAAGCCAGTGACGTTGAGATTTTTTCCATCAAGTCCTGCTCTGGGCCTACGAAGGGCGCGAAGGCGACGACTTGCGTAAGTTGATGCGATCGCACCCATGCGGCGCATTCTTTCACGGTCACGAGCGCCACCTTGCATGCGTAGTGCGACTCCGCGCGGGCGATGGCATCGTCCAGCGCGACTCTTGCCGCAGGCGTTGGCACTGACGAATGAATCACTGCGATCGAGACCGGCTTCAGCTCTGACAACGGACCGATTTCCGGCAAGAGATCATCCGCGTGCAGCCAAATCCCGCAGCGCGGCGAGAGATGCGGCAGGGATTGCCGGTAAGCGGGCAGTGAAGATTTTGTTAGATCCGCATGCTCTTGGGCGATCTGTGGTGTGATCGAGCCATCGGCCAAGCGCTCGGATCCCTGAAGATTCGTCAGAAACTCAGGGGCGAGGTATTTTTTCAGATTGTCCAGCCTTACAATGTAAGTTTTCCCTGGTGTCTGGAGTCCCGCGACCCATCGCCAGGAGAGCGTGTTGCTAGAGGGATCGGCATCGTGGAGATGGCGAAAAAAAACATCCGCGCCCAGCTCCCAGGGCAGTTTTTCCGCATGGATCCAGAAACTGGCCCACCACATGCGGGCGTGATTGTGCAGGTAGCCCGTGTCGATCAACTCACGCGCCAGAGCATCCATGCAGGCGACGCCACTCTTCCCTGCGGCCACGGCATCGGCTTTTTCCAAAACTTCCGCGGGCAGCGTTTGGCGGAGCTCCGCGACGCGCCTGCGCCAGCTGTGCCAGACATCCGGTCGCATCTCTAACCAACCTTTCCAGTAGCGACGCCAGCAAATTTCCTGGAGCCATTTTTCGACAGGGGCGAAGGGGAAATGCCGGAGGGTATCGGAAATGATTTCATCCTCGCTGACGAGCCGATACCGGAGCGCGACACTCAGTCGCGAGACATGGCGGTGGCCATCGATCACGTGATTTCTGCGCGAGCCGTACTGGCGCACGTGGGGCAAGAACTGTTGCCATGCCGTGAGTGCTTCGGCTCGGGTTTGTGGGAGAAAAGTTCGGTCCATTCGTGAATCGCGCAGTAAGGAAAGCCCCACATCCTAACCCAAGAATGAGACAGCGCAAATCTTTCTCACAAAGCAATCGCTGGGATGAGTCGTGCAGTTTATGTTCGCAATCGAATGATTTTCCGTGCAGGATTCGACTCATGGAAGAAATGAGCCTGCGCCGCAGAGTCGATTTGCTGGAGGAGGAAATTCGCGACTTGCACCGCAGAATGCAACTGCTGGAGCCAAGAGCGGAGGTCGCTCCCGAGCCAATCGCTTTCATGTCGGAAATGCCTGCCACAGAGGAAGCGATCAGCGCCCCACCAGTCGTTCTTCCCCCACCCTTACCGCTAGTGACAGAGCCAGCGGCTCAGAGCAAAATGAAAGAAGGCTTTCAGGCGGCAAACATCGTCGCAGAGGCGGAGATGCGCTTGGAAACGGAGCTGGTAGAGGAGCCACCGATGGCAGCAGAGAAGCATCCGCGGATGCCCGATACCGGAAATGCGGAGCTCCTGATGGGGCAGGTCTGGGCGGTGCGTATGGGCGTGTTGCTCTTGTTCACAGGATTCGTGTTTCTGGCGAACTACGCGTGGGAGCACTACATCAGCCAGCTCGGCGCGATGCCGAGACTCCTCATGCTGACCCTGCTCGCGGCGGGTGGCGTGGTGGCTGGGGAAATCATGCGCCGCAAGCCACGGTTGGGAACCTTTGGCGAAGTGATTGCCGCGGGTGGACTGGCGGCGCTTTACTATTGTGCCTTTGCCTCGCATCACATCGATCGCCTGCGAGTGATCGATAGCCCATCGCTGGGTGCGATTCTTCTAACGATCACGGGGCTGGGAATCCTCGGCTATGGTGCCTGGCGTCGCGCCTCGGTGATGTGCGCCATCGCTTTGTTGCTGAGTTTTTATGGCACCTCGATCCAGCCCGTAGTTCTCACCGCGATGATTTCCGGACTGATCGTAGCGGCGGTGGGTGCGTGGCTTTGTTTGCATTTTCAATGGAAATCGCTGGGCTTGGTCGGACTGATCGGGGCCTATGTCGCCTTCACCCTATGGCAAGGTTTGTTGTATGAAGCGCCTGCGTTCAGCCTTGGCTCGTGGTTTTTATGCAGCTACTGGCTGCTTTATCATGCGGTGATTTTGCACAAGAAAAATCCCTGGGACACGCATGGCACGGTGGTGATCTGCACTATGAATTACGGCTTGCTCGCCGCGTATCTGCCCTTTGATTGGTCGCTCTTCTCTTGGGATTCGCGCTGTTGGATGGTGTATGGCGTCTTGTCCGTGATTTCTCTGGCCATCTGGCGCTGGCTGGAAGGATCGCGCGGTCGGCATTTGCTGAGCGAGACGTTTCTGATGCAGGGCATCGGACTGCTGGCGCTCGCCATCGTGACGAAGTGGAGCGGACATGAGCTTTTCCTGATCCTCGCGGTCAATGGTCTGGCGCTGTTAGGTTGGGATCGTTTCAGCCGGCGCAAAAACATCGAGGTGAGTGGGTGGTTGCTGCTGCTTTTGTCTGCGCTGTTTGCGCTGATCGCGGGACAGGAGGCCTTGGCATCGTGGATCTGGGCGGTGTATGCGCTGCTGCTTTTATTAGGGGTTTGCGTGGCGCGCCGCGACGCGCTCGGAACGGTCGCGCACGAACCAGCACGCGATGTCTGCCGCTGGGCTGTATCCGCTATCTCATTGATCGCACTGGTCACAGGCGTGTTGAGTCCGATGGTGGAGTTTCGGGGTGCGCTCGTGATGATTGCCCTTTCGATCCTTTTCACTGCATCATACCGCTTCCTGCGCGATCGCTTTCCTGCTCCGGAATTTGCCTATCAGGCGCTGGGTGCCGCGATTCTTGCGGAGGTTGTTTTATGCGGAAATGCCCATCTCGCTCATGAGTGGGTGCTGATGACGGGAGTGTGCCTCGCCTGGATCCACGCTCTAGTGCATCCGCAGACCATCGAGCAATGGAGAATCCCCAAGAGCACGGAGCACCATGGCATCCTTTTGACGGTTTTCGCGTGGACGCTGATGGGCTCCTATTTTTATGCCAAAACGCCTTTTGATTCTTGGCCACCAGTGATCGCAGCGATCATCATGGTAGGACTTCATGCACTGGCACGAGTGATGAAATGGGACATTGTTCGCGGCACGGCACCCTTCTTTGCCTTTGCCGTGATGTATCTGACATTACCGAATCTGCTCGGGGCAACGCTGCCGCTCTATACGGTTTATACGATTCTGTTAGGCTATGCCGCGTGCCTGACCTTGCGATCCCCGCATCCCCATCTAGCAGCACCTCCCCTGCTCTGCGGAGCGATAGGGATCGCTTGGCTTTTCGCGCACGAATCGCATGGCTGCATCTATCTTCTGCTTCTGCCGCTGGCACTCTGCCTGAGCCCGTTGAGCCGAAGCACGATCTGGCGCTGCGCGATGGGACTGTGGGCGGTGCTCTCGTTTCTTTATTTTACCGAGGAACCGAACGACCGCTGGCTCACGTATTCCGTTCCCGTTTTGTGGGTGGGCGCGCTGGCATTTCGGGCGCGAGTGAAAGGAGGACTCTCGGTGAGCTACACCAAGATCATCGCGGTGCTGATCACCCTTACCACCGCAGGAAAAGCAACGTCATGGGTCGGCATGGACGGGGGCACGCATCAACTGACCATCCTCTGGGCACTGCTGGCCGCATTGTGTTTTGCGATCGGTTTCCTCATCAAAGAAGCCATCATGAGGCTGATGATGTTGCTACTGCTACTGGCGAGCATGATCCATATTCTGGCAAGCGTCTGGCAACTCGGCACGCTGATGCGCATCGCGAGCTTTTTGGTAACAGGTCTGATTTTCCTCTTGCTGGGCTACGTCTACAACAAGCACCCGGAGTGGTTCGGCAAGAGCGGGGAAAAAAGCCCGACTCCGACGGCGGAAGAGGATCCAGCGTGAGTGATGAGATGTCTGCGAAAAAAATTGTGTTATCCGCTTGCCATCGGCGGAAAATTTCGTATTTTCTGCCTCCCACCCATGCACGGGTAGCTCAGCGGTAGAGCAACCGGTTTACACCCGGTCGGTCGGCGGTTCGATCCCGTCCCCGTGTACCATCTTTTTTCCAACGAACCAGTGTCTGAGACATGGTTCGTTTTTTTATGTGAATCGACTTTTTCTATGGACACTGTAACGCATGCCTTGCTGCCCGTGATCATCACCGCCGTGGCGTTGCGGGACAAGCGACCGGATTGGTTGTGCGGGCGCGGTGGTTGGATCGTCATCGGCATCGCCGGAGCGCTGCCCGATCTGCTCTCGCCGCATCTAAGCATTGAGTCGCGACTGAACAGTTGGTCGCACGGCCTGCCGTATTGGCTCCTGCTGAGTTCCCTGATCTTGCTGTCGAGCACCATGCCGCGCAGCATCTGGAACTGGCGACTCGCCATGATCGCTTGGCTAGCCTATGGATTGCATTTGTTTTGCGATGGCATTTCCGGCGGCATCAATCTGCTCTATCCCTATCGCAATCTGATCTGGGGTGACTACTGGGTGCCACCCATCTACTGGATCCCGCTGGACATCCTCTGCGTGCTCGTTTGCTACGGGATGTTCCGACTGAAACCACTGTGGCAAAAGCGCCGTAAACAAGAAGCCGCCGCCCACAATCGTGCGGACGACGGCAGAATTCGTTAGACTGCGATTCAGTAGTCGAGCTTAGTCCAAGCCGCGTTGTTTTTCGATGACTTCACGGCCGCCTCGATGAAGGCCATACCGGTGACGCCATCGTCCACTGTCGGAAAATCATAACCATCGGCGGGCTCGGGATTACCCAAAATAGCATCGGTGATCGCCTCGGCCGCCGCGCAATAGATGTTCGCAAAAGCCTCGATGAATGCCTCCGGATGGCCAAAGGGAGTGCGGGTGTTTTTCTGAGCCGCAGGACCATTGTAGCTGTTGCCGCGACGCCAAATTTGACGCGGTTGATCGGCGAATTTCACGATCAGCTCATTCGGATGTTCCTGATGCCACTCGATCGATGCCTCGGTGCCGTAAATGCGGACGTTCAGGTTGTTTTCGTCACCAGTGGAAATTTGCGACGCATAGAGAACGCCGCGCGCGCCGCCTTTGTAGCGCAGAAGCATGCTGCCATCGTCATCGAGCGGACGCCCTGGGATGAAGGTATTGAGCTCCGCTGCAACTTCTTCGAGTTCCAGCCCGCTGATGTATTGCGCGAGATTTTCCGCATGCGTGCCGATATCGCCGATGCAGTTGGAAACGCCCGAGACACTCGGGTCCATGCGCCAGTTCGAGATGGCGCCATCGGTCGCGTCCTTCAGTGCAGAAATAGCGTAGCCCTGCGGGTATTCTGCGACCACTTTGAGGATGCGACCGAGTTTTCCCTCGCGCACCATAGCACGGGCCTCCTTGACCATCGGATAGCCGGTGTAGTTGTGGGTCAGCGCGAACACCAGTCCGCTTTTTTTCACGATCTCGCGCAGCTCCTTGCCCTCGGCGAGAGAAAATGCCAACGGCTTCTCGCAGATCACGTGAATGCCCGCTTCCAGAAACGTCTTGGCTACCTTGTAGTGCAGGTCGTTGCGAGCGACAATGCTAACGAAGTCGATACGCTCGCCCAAGGGCAATGCGGCTTCTGCAGTCGCCATTTCCTCATAACTGGTGTAAACGCGGGAGGGATCGAGGAACAGGTCCTGGCCGGAGAGTTTCGACTTCTCGGCATTCGAGGAAAAACAGCCTGCGACCAGTTCGATCTTGCCATCGAGATTCGCCGCCATGCGGTGAACCGCGCCAATGAATGCTCCGCGTCCGCCGCCGACCATTCCCATTCTGAGTTTGCGATTGAGTGACATATGTTGAGTGAGAAATGTGGCACCACAAAAACCACGGGATCACGACCGATGTCGAGCAAAATCCTTGCACTAGCCACTACTCACACTCTGACACGTATTCCCGCCACACCGGCACATCCGCAGGGGCCCAGTCCAGCGCGGAAAACTCCTCAGTGGAACACCAGCACATGGCCGCATGCTCCAGTGCGCGTGGCACTCCCTCGGTGATGCGACAGACAAAAGGCAAGAGCCGTATGGCCCCGCGACCGTAGTCCCACTCGACCGGACGGAGCGATCTTCCGCAGCACACTTCGATCGCGAGCTCCTCGCGCATTTCACGGATCAGCGCCGCTTCCGGCATTTCACCAGGCTCGACCTTACCACCGGGAAACTCCCACAATCCGCCGAGATGCGAGCCATGGGCCCGCTGACATACAAGCACTCGACCATCTTCCCGAACCAAAATCGCACAAACCACGTGCACCATGGCGGCAGTGTGAGGGATGAGCGCGTGAGGTCAATCGGGAAAAACAGCGCCTTATGTCGCAGCACTTTATCATCGTTGCGAAACTTGGCAGTTAGCTGGATATCTCGTGCAGTAACAAAATGACATAGACCACAATTTTGACACCGGCAGATAAAGGTGGATATGGCGCCTTCAATCCGAGAACGAGCACAACCTCACCGGGAGAGCCATGCAACGCCTGAGCTTTGAGTGGCTAAACTGAAAGTCAGCCACCTCATGATCGTGAGCGACAAACGCAGCCCCTCCGGTCACTGCATGTTGCTGCATTTCATCAGCGCTGGTGCTCGCGTGGAAGATGGCCTCTTCACCTACCCGCTGACCGAACATTTCCGCTGAAAATAACCTCTACAATCGATGGCATACAAGTTGACAGCGTGGGCTTCCGAGCGAAAGATTCTGCTAGTGAATCGCGTAATTGCCTAGCAAAAATGAAACATTTCCGTCCCAGCCTTCTCTCTCTGATGCTCCTGCCCGCTTGGTTGCAGGCGGAGGAAAAACTTTCGTTCAATCGCGACATCCGGCCTATCCTCAGCGATAAATGCATCGGCTGCCACGGGCCCGATGCCAAGCATCGCGAAGCAGGCCTGCGTCTCGATCTACCCGAGGCCGCCTACGCTCCGCTCACCGAGAGCCAAGGCTTTGCCATCGTGCCGGGCAAACCGGAGGAAAGTCACGTCATGAAACGAATCGACTCGAAAGATCCTGATTCCATCATGCCTCCGCCCAAGTCGCACAAGACTTTCACCAAGACCGAGCGCGATCTCATCGAGCGCTGGATCCGCGAAGGAGCCGTCTATCAACCGCATTGGTCTTACACCCCCTTGGTGCGCCCCGCAGTGCCGGCAGTCAAAGGCGAGATCAACAATCCGATCGATGCATTCATCCTCGACCCCTTGGAAAAAAAGGGCATCTCGCCTAGCTCCGAGGCCGCGCCTAACGATTTACTGCGTCGCCTCAGCCTCGATCTCACCGGTCTGCCGCCCTCACCGCAGGAAGTCTCAGCTTTTTTGCAAGCGCCTGCCGGATACGATAAAAAAGTCGAAGCACTACTCGCCTCACCCCGCTATGGCGAGCGCATGGCGGTGCCGTGGCTGGACGCCGTGCGCTATGCCGATACCGTCGGTTTCCACGGCGATCAAAACATGCGCGTCTTCGCCTACCGCGATTACGTGATCGATAGCTTCAATCGGAATAAACCTTTCGATGTCTTCACGCGTGAGCAGATCGCCGGCGACTTACTACCCAACGCCACCGATGAACAACGCATCGCTTCTGCATTCAATCGGCTCAACCTGATGACGCGCGAGGGCGGTGCCCAGCCCAAAGAGTATCTTGCCAAGTCCTCTGCCGACCGCGTGCGCGCCATAGGCATCGCCTTTCTCGGGCAGACCACCGGCTGTGCCGAATGCCACGATCACAAATACGACCCGATCACCGCAAAGGACTTTTACTCCCTAGCGGCATTCTTTGCGGATGTGCAGCAATGGGGCGTCTACGGCGATTACAACTACACGCCGAATCCCGAACTACGCGGCGTAAACAATGACTTCCCCTTTCCTCCCGAACTAGTCTCTCAGTCCCCAGCATTGCTGGAGCGCATGAAACGTATCGAGGCAGACATTCATTCGCTGTTAGGAAAAGTTCCCGTCGCCACCGAAACGCTCGCAGCTTGGCGCAATTCGATCAAATCTTATGCAAATGCTCATCCCGATGGCTGGCGCACGATGGTAGTAAAATCTACGACAAGTAAAAAAAATACACCCATCACTATGCAAGCCGATGGCAGTGCCACCGCGTCAGGTGCTCTGGTCAAGGATGAGGAAATTCTTTACGATCTCGGCGATGGCATCACCGGTAGCATCGGCAGCCTGCGCATCGAGGCGATACCAGATGAATCACTGAACGGTTTCGTTGGCCGCTCGCCAGAAGGACATTTCACACTCACTCCCAGCGTCGAGATCATCGATGCCGCGGGCAAGGTGATACCAGTCAAGATCGCCTACAGCCAAGCCGACCTCAATCGTCCCGCAGGATACGCGAATGGCTTTGAAAAAAGCATCAGCTTCGGTGCCACCTGGATGAGCGCGCCCGCACTGCTCGAACAACCTGCCACGCTTACCAAACGAACGCAGACCGCGGTGCTCTGCTTTGCCACGCCGACGGCTATCCCTGTGGGCAGTAGGCTCGCCGTTCGTGTGAAATCAGCGGATGTCGGACGCCTGCGTTTCTCTACCTCGCCCGTGCTCAACCCTGTGCCAGGACAGCCCGCATTCAGCCAACGATTCCTCAACGAAATCGATCGCAGCACCGTTCCCTATCACCTCTGCTCCACGATCGAAGCGAAGCTGCCCGCCGAATATCGATCCTTACTCACAGAAATGCGCCTCTGCCGCGGTGGATGGACGCGCACCGTCACCACCGTCTCCGTGCCCAAGGAAAAAAAACTCACCACACGCATCCTGCCGCGCGGCAATTGGCAGGACGAGAGCGGTCCCGTCGTCAAGCCCGCCGTGTTATCATTCCTTCCCCAAGACTCTCTGCCTAAAGACCGCGAGCTGACTCGTCTGGATCTCGCTCACTGGATCACCTCGAAAGAAAATCCTCTTACCGCCCGCAATTACGTCAATCGCTTGTGGAAACAATTTTTCGGCAAAGGACTGTCGAACATTCTCGATGACCTAGGAGGACAAGGCGAGGCCCCCACACACCCCGAATTGTTAGATTGGCTCGCCTGCGAATTCCGAGACTCCGGATGGGACACCAAGCATATGATTCGACTGATCGTTAGCAGCAAGACCTATCGCCAAGCCGCCGCCAACCGCAAGGATTTGTTAGAAACCGATCCCGCCAACCGCCTGCTCGCCCAGCAAAGCGCGCGTCGTCTGGATGCCGAGTTCATCCGCGACAACGCCCTCACCATAGCCGGACTGCTCGATATTTCCTACGCCGGCGGCCCACCAGCGAAACCCTATCAACCGCCCGGCTACTATACTGCCATCCAATTTCCGAATCGCGACTGGATCATGGACACGGGCCACAGCCGCATGCGTCGTGGCATCTACACACATTGGCAACGCACTTTCATGCATCCAATGCTCGCAAACTTCGATGCTCCTTCACGCGAAGAGTGCAGCGCCGATCGGATGCAGGCCAACACGCCCCAGCAAGCGCTCACTCTGCTGAACGATCCCGTATTCGTCGAGGCCTCTCATGCCCTTGCCCTGCGCATCAAAGACGCTGGTTCCGTGCAGGCATCGCTCACCCAAGCCTTCTCCCTAGCCCTCGCCCGCAGCCCGCGCGATGAGGAAATGAGAGGACTTGTGGAATTTTACAACAAACAACTCGCGCTCTTTACCTCTGGTGAGAGCAAAGCAAACCATCTGACAAACGAACAAGCAGCCCTCGCACAAACCTGCCGCGTGATTCTCAATCTGCATGAATGCATCACGCGTTATTAACACTTTCACAACACCATGATCGATCCACTTTCCATCAACCGTCGCTCATTCCTGGAAAAATCCTTCGCTGGCATCGGCGGCATGGCTTTTGCCTCGCTGATGCAGCAGGCGCGCGGCGAGCAGGCCCCGTGGCCAGGGCGCTATGATAACGCGCTTCATTTTGCCCCCAAAGCCAAACGAGTGATTCACTTGTGCATGGCGGGCGGGCCTTCGCAGTTCGAATCCTACGATTACAAACCAGATCTCAACAAACTCAATGGACAGCCTTTTCCCGAGAGTTTCACCAAGGGTCAACAGCTCGCGCAGTTGCAAGGCGCCAAGCTCGTGGCGCGCGGTTCCTTTGCCAAGTTCCAGAAACACGGGCAATCCGGCATCTGGGTTTCTGATCTTTTTCCTCATATGGCAAAGGTGATTGACAACTTCACCGTGATCAACTCGATGACCACCGAGCAAATCAACCACGACCCCGCTCACGCGTTTTTCAACAGCGGCTCCATCGTCAAAGGCCGCCCCTCGATGGGATCGTGGTTGCTCTATGGACTCGGCGCGGAAACCTCTGACCTGCCCGGCTATATCGTACTCATGTCCGCAGGCGGCGGTGGTGCACAACCGGTCAGCTCACGCCAATGGTCTTCTGGTTTTCTACCAGGGAAATACCAAGGCGTACAGTTTCAATCGAACGGTGCCGCCGTTCACTACCTCGGCAATCCCGATGGCGTTTGCCAATCAACGCAACGCCAAGTGGTCGATGAAATCAAACGCATGAACGGACTGTTAGCGGAGAGTCGTTACGACACCGAGATCGCCGCGCGCATCTCGCAATATGAAATGGCGTTCCGCATGCAGAGCTCGGTCCCGGGACTCACTGAACTCACCGGCGAACCGAAAAGCGTATTGGATCTCTACGGCATCAAGGAGGCGAACGAATCGAGCTTTGCCCGCAACTGCCTGCTCGCACGCCGGATGGTCGAGCGCGGTGTGCGCTTTGTCCAACTCTATCATCGGGCATGGGATCATCACAGCAACATCGAAAAAGACATGCCGTTTTCTGCGCGCAATACCGATCAGGCTACGGCGGCACTGATCATGGACCTGAAGCAGCGTGGGATGCTCGATGATACGCTGATCATCTGGGGCGGAGAATTTGGTCGCACACCGATGGGCCAAGGAACCGGTCGCGACCACCACATCAACGCCTTCAGCCTGCTCATGGCTGGCGGCGGTATCAAGGGGGGCATGGTCTATGGCAAGACGGATGAGCTCGGTTACGGAGTGGCAGAAAACAAAGTGACCGTGCACGACCTGCATGCGACCATGCTAAACCAGCTCGGCATCAACGACGCCGCGTTCACCTACAAGTTTCAGGGGCTAGACTTCAAACTCAGCGGCGTAGAGCCGGCGAAGGTTATCAGGAAGATCTTAAGTTGATGATTGATTCGTCACCCGAAAGTTAGACCTAACCATGCGCACACTTTTTTCTCGACCTGCTCCATCACATCATTCTCCAACACGCCTAGATGTCTGATAAAATGACTACGATCTGTAGTCCCTATGCCCTGCGCATCAAAGGCACCAGGTTTCAACCCGCGTGATTGATGCGGAACTTCAAAATTAGTCAGACGCGTGCATGTCGTTCTCATCACGTAAGTGACAAGTGCTCGATCTTGATCGCCGGGCTGAATGCTAAGTATCAAGACAGGACGAACTTTGCCAGTGTAACCGAGATCAGCCAACCAGATTTCACCCCTCTTCATCTTCTCTCACCAATTGAGTTTCGCCACCGTCTTCACTATCATACAAAGACGCAAGTATGGCAGAACTCTCCACACTAAGCCTATGATCATTGAACCAAACAGCTAACTTTCTCTGTTCTACCTCGGGTAGCCTTTCGATCGCTTTTTCTATTTCTACAATCGTGTGCACAGGTGAGAAATACACCTTTTATGAAACGATGTCAAACGAGAGCCAGTCCCAGCCCTTACACCAACTGCTCCTTCAGAGACGCCGCGGTGTAATCGCGGTTCATGCGGGCGATGTGATCCACACTGATCTCTTTCGGACATGCAGCTTCGCACTCGTATTGGTTGGTGCAGTTGCCAAAGCCTTCGGCATCCATCTGGCGAACCATGGCCAAGACACGCTTGTCGCGCTCGGGCTGACCTTGCGGCAGGTGACCAAGGTGGGAAACTTTCGCCGCGGTAAAAAGCATCGCGGAAGAATTTTTGCACGCGGCAATACAGGCACCACATCCAATGCAGGCTGCGGCATCAAAAGCGGCATCGGCATCAGGTTTCGGAATCGGCAATGAGTTCGCATCGACCGCTGAACCAGTGCGTACGTCAATGTAGCCGCCAGCCGCAATGATCCGATCCATCGCCGAGCGATCGACAATCAAGTCGCGTATCACGGGAAAAGCCCGTGCTCGGAATGGCTCGATCCAGATCGTATCGCCATCGCGATACTTCCGCATGTGAATTTGACAAGAAGTGATGCCTTTTTCTTTGCTATGAGGGACGCCATTGATGGTCAAAGAGCAGGAACCACAAATCCCCTCGCGACAATCGTGGTCGAAATGAATCGGTTCGCCACCAGATTCGATGATACGACCATTGACTATGTCTAACATTTCCAGAAAGGATGCTTCTTCCGGAATATTTTTTGCATCATAGGTTTCGATGCTCCCCTGATCCTGAGGAGTTTTCTGACGCCAGACTTTGAGTGTGAGATTAAGCATAACAGAACAGGGTGAACATTATTTGTAGGAACGGACGGATGGATGCACTTCCTCGAAGTTGAGCGACTCCTTGTGCAGGGTGGGCGCTTGTCCTTCATTGTATTGCCAGGCAGCGACGTGGGCATAATTGACATCATCGCGTTTTGCTTCGCCGGGCGCCAGGTAGCCGCTGTCCACATCGGGATCACCGGGCATCGTTTGATGCTCCTCGCGGAAGTGGCCACCGCACGATTCTTCCCGCGAGAGAGCATCGTAGCACATGGTTTCGGCAAACTCGAGGAAGTCGGCCACACGACCGGCTTTTTCCAGTTCCATGTTTGCCATATTACCACTGCCAGGGATGCAGACGTTGTTCCAGAACTCCTCACGGATTTCCGGGATGCGTTTGATGTTTCCTTCCAATCCAGCTTTGTTGCGAGCCATGCCGCAGTTGTCCCACATCAGGAGGCCGAGCTCGCGATGGAAGGAATCAACCGTGCGCTTGCCATTGATACCGATGAGCTTGTTCACCCGCGCAGACGTTTCGGCCTCGGCGAGTTTGAAGGCATCGTCGGTGACTTTGACATTGCCTGGCGTTTGAGTGGCGAGGTAATTGGCAATCGTGGTCGGGATAACGAAGTAGCCATCGGCAAGACCTTGCATGAGGGCCGAGGCACCGAGACGGTTCGCGCCGTGGTCGGAGAAATTCGCTTCGCCCAGCACGTGCAGGCCGGGAATATTCGACATGAGGTTGTAGTCCACCCACAGGCCGCCCATCGTGTAGTGCACGGCGGGATAAATCATCATCGGATTCTTGTAAGGATCCTCACCCGCGATTTTCTCATACATTTGGAACAGATTGCCATAGCGGGCACGGATGACCGACTCGCCGAGGCGTTTGGTGGAATCGCGAAAATCGAGATAAACGCCTAGACCGGTGGAAGCCACGCCGCGACCTTCGTCGCAGGCTTCTTTGGCGGCGCGGGAAGAGATATCGCGCGGGGCAAGGTTGCCGAAAGATGGGTATTTACGCTCCAAGATGTAGTCGCGATCATCTTCTGCCACCGAATCAGGGTGAATTTCTTTTTTCCGAAGTTTTGCCGCCACCTCTTTCGATTTCGGCACCCAGATGCGGCCGTCGTTGCGCAACGATTCCGACATCAGCGTGAGCTTGGATTGATAGTCTCCCGATACTGGAATGCAGGTCGGGTGGATCTGCGTGTAGCAGGGATTGGCAAACAAGGCACCGCGGCGGGCCGCGCGCCAGGCGGCCGTCACATTGCAACCCATGGCATTGGTGGAAAGGAAGAATACGTTGCCATAACCACCCGTCGCCATGATGACCGCATCGCCCGCATGTGAGGAAATTTTTCCCGTGACCAGATCGCGGACAACGATGCCCTTGGCATGACCATCCACCAAAACGAGATCGAGTAATTCCGTACGAGGAAACATTTCCACGCCTCCCTTATGCACTTCTTTTTCAAGAGCTTGGTAGCAACCGATGAGCAACTGCTGCCCGGTCTGGCCACGCGCATAAAATGTCCGAGAAACCTGTGCGCCACCGAACGAACGGTTATCGAGCAAGCCGCCATATTCACGCGCAAAAGGCACCCCTTGGGCCACGCATTGATCGATGATGTTCGTGGAAACTTGGGCGAGGCGATAGACATTCGCTTCGCGCGAGCGAAAGTCGCCGCCTTTGATTGTATCGTAGAACAAGCGGCGCACCGAGTCACCATCGTTCTGGTAGTTTTTCGCTGCATTGATGCCACCTTGCGCGGCGATGGAGTGCGCACGACGCGGGCTATCCTGATAGCAAAAGCATTTTACCTTATAGCCTAATTCCGCAAGCGTAGCCGCAGCGGAACCACCCGCCAATCCCGACCCCACCACGAGAATGGTGAACTTGCGCTTGTTCGCGGGGTTAATCAACTTCGAGTCCATCTTGTGCTTCGACCATTTCTGATCAAGCGGACCTGAGGGAATTTTGCTATCGAGGACAAATGACATAAGTTCGAGAGTGGTTGGAGATTAGCTACCGAAATTGAAAAGATAAATCGCGAGCGGAATCGACAGGAAACCGAGCCAGATGACGAGCGCGTAGGCCTTACTGAGTTTCTCGATCAAGGGAGCGGACTTCTTCGAACGCAGGCCCAGGGTCTGGAAAATGGAAGCCACCCCGTGCGATAGGTGCGAGCAGAGCAAGGTCATCGCGATCACGTAAAACAACACCACAAGGCCGTTAGAGAAACCCTCGATCACCATTTTGTGAGGGTTTGTTTTGGCAATCTCCGCCAGTCCGGAATCGACGCGCACGGTGAAGTGCAACAGGTGGAAAATTACAAAAGCCAGAATCGTCAGACCGCTCCAGATCATGATGCGAGAGGACTTGCTGGCTTGGATGGTTTGATTATGCACATATTTCGGTGAGGCCGCACGATTCATGCGAGTCAGGGAAATGGTGGCTACCACGTGAACAACCAAGCATGTGAGCAAGACGACGCGTGCAATCCACACACCAGCGCCATGCAACAGCTCATGCAACTGTTTCGCGTAATCATTAAATGCTTTTTCACCAACAAAAACCAGCAGATTGCCTGCTAAATGCCCAGCGAGAAAGAGGACAAGAACAAGACCGGTGAGGGCAACCAAAAGTTTTTTTCCAATCGAGGAATTCCAAATCGTACAAAGAGAACAAGTCGAAGCATTCATGAGAAATGGTGCGACAAAGATGATCGCGGCGTGAACATAATCGTCTTGGTCAAAATGACAAGGTCCGAAAATGCAATTTTTTTACTTTTTCGCCATTTTTTTGAGTAGCTCTCGCGAACAGTCGATCCATGAATCATCGGATCAAATCCGTCGCGCCAGTAGTCAGTGGATGAGGTGAAAAATCCGAATGCCGAGAGCCCCTCGATTTTTTCGTGGCACGAAATGTCCCGCTAACAGAAACCATCACCTCAACCAGCGCGTTGCTGCAGTGCATCAATCGTTGCCAGCGCGAGATCTAACTCGCTTAAAACTTTGCGACAATGATCGAGAAACACTTCACCAGAGGCCGTCATCGTGTGAGTTTTTCCTCTTCGATTCAGCAGGCGTGTGTTCAAGGAGTCCTCAAGAGCGCGAAGAGAATGGCTGATTGCCGACTGCGTGAGATTGAGTCTTTTCGCAGCCAATGTGAAACTTCCTGAATCGACAATTGCCACAAATGCAAGCACTTGGCGAATTTCAGGAAGATTGCGGTTCATGGTTGCGAGGCGGAAAGATTGATAAAACAAGATTTAGCACAATCTGTGCCACAATCGTGTAGCATCGAAATCGTAACCCGGAGGTGAGACTCGCCCCCCACGAGATCAAATCGCCATGATCGGGACCTCGGTAGCTCCGTCGCCCCGGGTAAAGAGCACTTTTCCGTCGGCATCGAAGACCACTTCGCGCACTTTGGTGAAGTCCATGCCTTCTGTCATGGTCGTGACAAAATGCTCGCGAAAACTCATAGTCAAAGTGACCACGGTCACCTTGGTGAACGTTAAGCCGCCGTGCTGGATGGAGTTGTGCTTCGATACGCTTGCCTTGTAAGAAAATCGACTAGTCGGCGACGTGTAGCGGACGAGTTTTTGTTTGCCAAAACCATGCACCAACTCGGAGTAATACGAAACGGCTTCGACTGTCAGAGTGAAAGGAATTTTCACACCGAGCGACTCCTGATACCACCACTGCTTCGCCACAAGCTTCGCCGCAGGATCCTGTTTCTGAGCCTCCACAGCCAATTCTTTTTCGTTCGGAGCAACATGTTCAGCCGCAGTAATGAGAGCGGCTTCGGATTCATTCTGAAATACTCTCTCGATCGATACGACATGACGAGAGGGATCCGCAGGCCATTCTTTCGGCTCGGTTCCGGCCAGCAGCGCAGCTTCGCAAGGAACCATCGCTAAGGCACTCAGAACCAACCATGTGATTGCTTTCATAGCAACAGACTAGTGGCTTGGGGATGCTCTGTCAATCAGACTCCACGCGGCCCCATGGTGCCCTGCTGTGAGCATGAGAATAGGAAGCGCATGCAGAATCGAGGTTCTATCGCAAGGAGCGCATCGAACTTTTCAGGAATTGACCCTACTTGAGCTTTGGAGAAATCAAGGTGGGCATATGACCCGCCACATCCTTGAGCGCGAATTCTCGTTGCTGCTCCAGTTCTTGCTGCAAGGATTCACTCGCCTCACGCAACCATGCCGAACGAGTTTCCTCGGGTTGTTGCAAAATGACACCCTCCATCGCTCTCGCGGTTTCCTGACGCAAGCCCGCGTCATTCATACTTGCCATCCAGGCAAAGGCTGCAGTGGCATCCTGCGGTAGCCAGCGTTCGACGATGACTTTCACACTCGCCTGACGAGCGTGACCACTGGGAAATCGAGACACCCACTCTGCGGCGTCCGTAGTGGAGCGAGCGGACCATCGTTGCACCACTTGCACAACGGCAATATCCAGCTCATGTCCGGGTTGACCATGCTCCACAAGCAAGGAAGCCGAGCGTCGCGGATCCGCCTCAGCCAGAGCCACCGCGATGTGTGTGAGCGCACTGCTGGTTTCCTTCTCGTTCGTTAGAGAAATCGCCCATGCGATGGCCTGGTCAACATCCTCCTCCGCGAGACGCATGGCATAGTGCTGGATCAGTCGCCTTTTCTCTTGGCTGGCGGGCGACAACGATGCAAAGGCACGGTGAGCGGTCTCTGGATCGGTTTCGATAGCCTCCCATGCCATTGCGGCGAGTGCTTTTTCCCGTTCGATGTCTTCATACGTTTCAGCCTCAGCCAG
>CAMDAD010000019.1 GCA_945888515.1 Akkermansia muciniphila
ACCAGATCTCCGCATTGCTGCCTTCTCCAGTAAAGTCGCGATCAACTGAGGAGTCTCTCACGTGCCGGGCGCTTCACCGCGGCGGGGCAAGACTACCCATTTTCAAAAAAACGTCAATGATTTTTCTCTCGTTTTTTGAAGTTTTTTTGCAAAGCAGTAAAAACCAATGTAAATCAATGGTTTTAGCGCGAAATAAAACGGTAATCTTTGTCGATTATCGTCTGCAAAACAGAGGTCGAAAGGGCGAAAAGTACTTCCATTGTGATCTAGCAAGTGACGTGCCAAGTTAGTTTTGTGCAGAAAAATGATCTTCTACTATGTATTTAGTAGTTACTCGAAATAGGCGAGCAATGTCATCTCAACACAGAAGCCTTTGGTTGAATCATTGAAGGCTCTCACCCTGCCGCCACAGGCTTCCACACAACTTTTTACAATCGTAAGCCCCAGTCCCGCGCCACCAGTCTCACGTGTGCGAGCAGTATCAGGACGATAGAAGGGCTCAAAGAGATGAGCAATTTCCGACTCCGGCACACCGGGGCCATCATCGATGATCGTTAGACGCACGACTTCCGCTACGCAAACCGCCTCGATGCTGATATGAGCTTGCTCGCCTGCGTAGCGCAACGCATTGCGCAAGACATTGCCGATGGCGCGCTTGAGTAATTTAGCGTCGCCCATAACCCTGAGTGATGGATCGATCCCTGACTTGATGGCAAGCCTCGGAGCCTCGCGCGCCCTAACTTCCTCGACCAAATCATACAGGGCAATTTCCTTGCCACTCACTTGCGGCATCCCGGCGGTGGCGCGAGAGAATACGAGAATTTCATCAATCAACTCGGCGAGTTCCGTGGCCTCTTCCTCAATCGCGGAAAGTCGCGCTTGATCAGATCTCGGCAAGCGTGTCTCTAATATGCCCAGACCCGTTCTCATGCGGGCTAGCGGTGAACAAAGCTCGTGTGCGACATCTCCCAGAAACCGTTTTTGACCTTTCAGCAAATGATCAAGACGTGCTGCCATACCACTAATCGCTTTACCCAAGCTTCCCAGCTCATCGCTGCGACGCGTATCCAGATTCACGTCAAAATGTCCATCGGCAATTTGATCCGTCGCGTGTTTCAACTTCGCTACATAACGCGTGATACTTAGCGCGAAGGGCAACCAAAAGAGAATGCTCAGCAACAACAGAGTCGCCGTGCCGATGACCCATGGCCTGGCATCAAACAGCAATCCATCCGCGCTCAGTGACTCTGAGCGAATGATCCAAACAACATGATCCGGTGTGTTCCAGCCCTGCAACGGCACATGGATCGCCGCCCAGAAAGCCTTGCGATTTTTGTCCGCCATAAAAAAAATCGGGCGCGCGGGCTTGAACTGATTGATGCGCGATGGATCATCCAGCGAATGAAGATGATGATCTCTGTCGGCATGCGGCACACCTCTTCTGTCTGGACCACTCCATCCGCTACGCCCCGACAAATCGGTTCCGGACGGGCCCGTATCATCTGAGGGATCGAAGTACTTTCGCGGCGGTCGAAATCCTGGTGGACTACGGTGACCATCCTGTGCAGAACGCAGCGCTCGATCATTTTTTAACCGATCCATCACATCTGGCGGCAAGTCATCGATCGTATGAGTAGCCCAACCACCATGTGGAATCCAAATATCACATCTTACTCCATGCTGCTGAGCGAACGATTTCATCACCTGTTCCCAATCATCGACCGATAACTGCCGCAACTGTCCTCCCACCTGCTCCCCCGCCACACGCAATCGATCTCCCGCAGGACCCCGTAGCAAAACATCTAGGCCCGAGCGGAATTGCCATATACAAAAAAACAACACCACAGCCACCAACAATACGAGATGCAGCAGTAGCCAGATCAACATTTTCCAGAGAAGCGAAATCGAAGGTTTTGATTTCATGCGTTCGGCTTGTCTCCCAGAATATAGCCCACCCCACGAATCGTGCGGATAAAACGCGGCGCGCGCGGGTCATCGCCAAGCTTTTTGCGCAGACTGGATATGTGCACATCAATCGAACGATCAAAAATATCAAACCGCCGGTCCGAAACCTCCTCGATCAAAGCCTCGCGCGTTTTGACGCGACCCCTCGCTCTCATCAAACTATGCAAAAGCGCAAACTCCAGCGCGGTGAGATCCACAACCTGTGCCCCAAGCATCACCGTGTGCGCCGCGGTATTCAGTCGCAGCTCGCCATCTACTAAATCTATAGTAGAATCTTGTTCTGCAATGCGTTGACCGCGACGTGTCACCGCACGCAATCGAGCCAACAGTTCGCGCGAAGAAAACGTTTTCGGAAGATAATCATCTGCACCGATCTCCAAACCCACGATGCGATCCGACTCCTCGCCCAGCGCCGTCAACATCAGCACAGGCACATCGGATTTTTTCCGCAACTCCCGCAGCAACTCGATCCCATCCATCCCTGGCATCATCACATCCAGAATCAGCGCATCATACGAATCGGCCAGCGCCTGCTTCAGTCCATCAAGTCCCGAATGACGCAAATCCACTAAAAAACCCATGCTATCGAGATAGTCTTTCACCAGAGCGCAGAGCTTCCGGTCGTCATCGACCATCAAAATCCTGCGTTTGCCCGATACAGCACTCATTCGTATTGCTTATCAGATAAGCGTAATCTCACTGCAGTGGCGAACTCATTTACCAAAAATTTACAATTTCAGCCGATCCCTTCACCAACCTCAACCTTTTGCCAACCATCGATTGCGACACTAAAAACACAATTACGACACTAAAATGCCCATAGCGACGGAAAAAATGATTCAAATGTCGCAATAACGCATTTTATTGTCGCAAAAAATCCAACTACGACACAACATAAGCCCGTGCCCCGGGAAATTTCACCCATCGAACTCGAAGCGATTGCAGCCATTGTGAGCTTGCATCCCGCGGGCATTGGCGTGGAAAAAATTCGGAGTCGGCTCGTTAAACCATTGCCGCCACGCACCTTGCAACGTCGTTTGCATCAACTAGAACAAGAACAACGCATCTGCACCAAAGGAAAATCCAAAGGCAAACGCTACTTCCCCGCTTGGGCAGAGTCGTCGACCACGCTCGTTCTCAGAGAAGACGAACCACCCCTCCAAGCACACAAAAACGAAGCTGACCGCATTCCCTTGAGTGTCGCGGCCCAAGAGATCGAGATCCTCATCAATCGCCCGCTCATGCACCGGGAGCCCGTGGCCTATCGAGCTCCCTTTCTCAATTCCTACGTGCCAAACAAAACTGCGTATCTGACCCACGACATGCGAGCCGAACTAGCGCGTTTAGGGCAGGTGGGAGTCTCGCATTTGCCAGCCGGCACCTATGTGCGTCAAGTGATGAACCGCTTGCTCATCGATCTTTCGTGGAACTCCAGCCGATTGGAAGGAAACACCTATTCTTTGCTCGAAACCGAACGATTGCTCGCCGGCGGCGAAGGCGCGGCAGGAAAAAAATTTGAGGAAACGCAGATGATCCTCAATCACAAAGCAGCAATTGAGATGCTAGCCGATCAAGCGGATGAGATCGCCTTCAACCGCTACACCATTTGCAATCTTCACTCCTTGCTATCGGACAACCTACTATTTGACCGCAACGCCTGTGGACGCTTACGCATACGCGCAGTGGGGATCAGCGGAACGGTATATTATCCACTGCAGGTACCCCAACGCATCGAGGATCATTTCATGGAAATTCTCAGCAAGGCTGAAATGATCGATGATCCGTTTGAGCAATCGTTTTTCGTCATGGTGCATTTGCCTTACCTACAACCGTTCGAGGACGTGAACAAGCGCGTCTCACGGCTTGCGGCGAACATTCCGCTCATTCGCAGAAATCTTTGCCCGCTCTCGTTCGTGGACGTGCCGCAGCGCGATTACGTGAATGGATTAATCGGAATTTATGAACTGAATCGCATCGAATATATGAGGGATGTTTTCCTGTGGGCGTATCGTCGATCAGCGGCGCGATACGGCGCGGTGCTGCAAACGCTAGGGGAACCAGATCCCTTTCGATTGCGGCATCGTGCCTCCATCAGCGAGCTAACTCGCCGTGTGGTATTGGCACCGATGGACAAAGGCCAGGCGGCGCAATGGATCGCGCGGCAAGCAATAGTCATGGTGACTGAAACGGATCGTCAACGCCTGATTCAAGAAGTGGAGGAAGAGCTCAGCAGCCTGCATGAAGGCAGCATCGCACGCCATCGCCTGCGCCCGGGAGAATTCCGCACATGGCAGGAGCAATGGCGCTGAGAAAAGCTGTTTCATTTCACTGCGCACAAAGCGGGAAACAAATCACGTCTCAGATCGCGCAGGGGTAGGACCGTGCCTGCGATCCGTTTGTTGCGCAACAAGGCAAGATCGAGATCAGCGATGAGGCAGTGCGCTTGCCCCGACAGCGCGCGTGACAAAATGCCGTCGGCAGGAAATCCGACATCACAGGGTGTCGCGATCACTGACTCTGCGAAATGATGCGCGAAGCCCTCGCGATTGCGGATGGTGCCAACACCGCCTGCTGTTACTACGTACATCGTATTTTCAACAGCTCGTGCCAGAGCACAACGCGTCACACGGTGATGACCGCTCACGTCATCGGTGCAATAAGGCACACAGAGAACTTCGACTCCGGCATCGGCCAGCGCGCGGATTTGTTCGGGAAACTCCACATCATAACAAATCGCCACACCGATCTTGCAAAGGCCGGTGTCGATCACCACACATTGGTTTCCACCGACCATCTGCCAGGTATCCGCTTCCCAGGGTGTGATGTGTAGTTTGTCTTGGGAAAATATTTGTCCGTCCGCGCCCGCGACCAGACAACGATTGCGCAAGCCTTGCGGCGTAGAAACGGGAAACGAGCCACCAACGATCCATATGCCGAGTTGTGACGCAAACTCGCTTAATCGGCTTGACCATGCCTCTTCGTCGGGCCACGCACCGGGCACGCCTGCTCCCACATATTCCGGTAACACGACCATCTCCGCCGCGTAGTCGTTTCGGGCAATGCGCAATTGCCAGAACAGCTCCTGCCAGAATAACTCCGCAGAAGAAAATTCCCGATGTTGCCATTGCATACTGGCGACCCGCCATCTCGTTTCCATGGAGTGAATGATAGCACGAGGAGCGGCCGTGAAAAGCACGGAAACGCTAGCTACCGGAAACGTATTTCAGCCTCTGCCAATACCGATGCAGCTTATTTTTCCAAGGGCGAGGCAGAGATAGAATACGCCAACCGTTATGCTCGGCGAGTTGCCGCAAGCCTGACGAGGGATTCACCACGGTGGCATGCTGGCACAAGGTGAGCATGGGCAAGTCCGCAGTGCTATCCGTGTAACCATATGCCTGATGCAAGCAGTCGCCGCTAAAATACGATGAATGTAGTACTTCGCGCAGTCGCTCCACTTTCGCCCAACCCTTGTTGTTGAGGAGGTCAGGAAACAAAGGCAAGCCACCAGCAGGAAATTCCACCTTTGTGCCGAGAGCGAGATCGAAGCCAAGGATGCGGCCGATTTCCGCTATGTAAGGCTCGGGGCTAGCAGAAATCAATACCGTCAGATCGCCCCGCTGTTTATGGTCTTGCAAGATGGCGAGCATCTCAGGCCATATCGTGGAAGGCACCCACTGGGAGGCGAAACCTCGGGCCAGTTCCTCCACTTCCTCTTGCTTCATCCCCCACAAAAAACTAAGGAATACCCGCTTCATTCCCTCCGCTCCGAGGATGGGGGCGAAGGGGAGAAACGCCACGAACAAGGGCAGATACCAGCGTCGTGAAGGATGCCGCTGCAAGACATAGTGACAAAAAAGTTTCTGCGTGTCCCAGGGCAGCAAGGTGCCATCGAAATCAAACAACGCGAGCGGTCGAACCGGAGTGGGCATGGACGCAGTCTAAAAGAAGCGCGCAGAGAAGGCACGCGCTTTATTCCATGACATCACGACACCACTTTAGCGCCATTAAGCAATAGCCTGTGCCGTAGGGCTGATGGTAGTCATAGAGCGGATAGTCCCACCACGACCCGTCTTTTTCCTGACGCGTGAGAATGATGCGCGCCAATTTTTTTGCTAGATCACGCTGCTTTTCGATAGGCAAGTGCTTGGCAGATTCGGTGAAATAGTAAACGCCGTAAAAATAAAAGTATCCAGAAATCTTGAATGTCGACTCATGCGGCACGGGCTTTTTCCGTCCATGATCTAACCACGGCTCGAACTCGATGAAGTGATCGCCCCACGTCGAAAGAACTGCCGTGGTCATCTTGGGATCGTCGAACACTCGCAACGCGGCGTTGCAGGCTTGCGAACGTGCCAGCGAGCCATTACGGCGATTGATTTCACCTTGTGGCGATAGATAGTGCCCGTGTGAGTAGGCGTAGGTGAAATCGGGAAATTGCTGCAACCGGATCGAGGCCAGCGTGCTAGTGACGATTTTCTGATCCAGTTTCACACCCATTGTTTTTTCAGCCTCCTTCATCGCCAGCAGCATAGTCGCTGAGGTAAAAGACGTCGTGATCCCACTGGGTTTCTGCGTGTGTAACCCATCGTAAATATCGAGGTATCCCCAACCACCGTTCAGATCCTCGTACCGGTTGGCAAGATCGATCTGTTGTTGCGCGAGATTTTTCAACGACGATTGCCTCGCAGGCTCTGCTGTGGCGGATTGATAGAGACGAGTGATCGCCCTGAGTCCGTAAGCATGACCCCAGGCGTTGTAGGTGGTGGTGGTATCGGCACGGCGCAGCAGTGGCAGCTTTTCGAACGCCCACTTTTCCGCGAGTTCGATTGATCGTTTCACCTCCGGACGAGGGTCTTGGGCATCGACCAATCCTGCCAGAGCCAATCCGCTGGCTCCCGCTAAAAACGCATCATGCGCGCCGGGCAGTGGCGCATAAATATTAAGCCCCTTGGTGCGCTGGGGGCCGCCAAAGGACCCATCAGGATTTTGTTTGCCCACGAGATAGTCCACACCGCGTTGGATCGAGACCTGCACGGCTGCTTTTGTGACTTGATCCGCCGGTATCAGTATTCGCGAATCAACCACTGCCGGGGATGCGGGAGCAGGGCGATTTGCGGAGGAAGGATCGGCCTGCGCAAGTATGGCGCTGGCGAGAAGGCAGATGACTGGTTGATATTTCATGCGCCGGGAACGATGATCGTTTGGTCTTTTTGGAGACCAGAGAGGATCTCGACTTTTTCTCCCCAAGTCTTGCCACGCTTCACTGACACTTTTTTGATTTGATTTTCCGCCTCCTGGAGTTCGACTTCCCATCCACCTTCGCCATTCGAGCGAAGAGCTTTGACGGGAATCGTAATGACGGACTTTGCCTCGTAAGCGAGTATCTGTGCGGATGCTGTCATCCCCGCAACAACAGGCAGATTCTTGGGATATTCCGCAGCGAGCGTGACACGAAAGCGACCATCCAGACCGGGAGTGGAAGCCACTGCCGCCACGGTCACGGGATAACTCGCATCTGCTTGGCCGGTCATCGTGGCGAATCCCCTGAGACCAGCCTTCATCAGACGCACAGTAACTTCATCCACAGATGTTTCCATCAGGAGTTTCGCATCGGCGGGAACAAATACCGCGAAGGGGCGCTTGGGGGCGACGACTGCGTGAGGCGCGATAGCCTTGGCGGGATCGCCCGTGGTCCAACGCCCATCCTGCATATTGCCATAATAAAAATATCCAGCGGCAGGTGCCTTGATGACAAACAATTCTCTCTCCGCCTGCAGGGCCGCGAGGGCGTCCGCGCTGCGCTTGGCATTGACTCGTGAATCTTCCAAAGCGATGCGTTTCAGTTCCAAATTACGCGGCAGATTTTGCTCATGCTCCTTCCGTGCGATCGCAGAGCTTTGCGCTTCGCGTTCAAGGCTAACAGCTTCCCTAGGCAGGCTTACCTCGAGTTTTCGTTTGTGGTTGATTTTTGCTAATTCCAGAGTGATTTCGTAGGCCTTGACCGTTTCGCGCTGGCGCTTGAGAATAATCTCCTCGGTATTTTCTGTGAGGTCATCGGCTTTATACATTTTTTCCAATTGCAACAATTCCTCACGCTCAGACTCCAAGCGTAGCTCAGTCTGGCGGAGTCCTAGGTTTGCTTCAATGATCTCGTTGTTGCGACGGGTATTGCGGAAAAAATCCCATGCTTCCGCTGCCTCCATCGCCTTGATCTTCGAGCTCTGCAGTTGCATTGGGAGATACTTTTCGTCGCTAATATAGTCAGCTTCCGCATTGGCCATGGTCAACTTACCAGCTTGCGCTGCGGATTCAGCATCGCGCAGTTTTTTCAAATACGATTCATCATCGAAACGCACCAGCACCTGATCTTTTTCCACTTTGCTACCATGTGGGAGAATTTCCACGATGGTAAACGTCGCCCACTCCTTGGCAGGAATTCCGATGGCCAGCGCCTGCTCGGGCAGCAGAGTCGCAGAGAACGAGGGCCGCACACTAAAGTCAGAGGTTTCCACCACATGAGAATCCGCAAACAAAGAAGCGCAAAGGCACAGCAACAAGGAGAAAGTAACTTTCATAAATCAGCAGAAAAAATCAAAACGCGGTTGAATTGATAAAACGATGCCGGGCAGGGCATTTATCCAATTATTTTTCGGCGTGGCCTGCCGGCTTTCGTGCCAGCCAGATCGGATAGCGCCGCGGGCGCTTGGAGGCCGGGTTGCTCACGACAAAGTGCTCCACCACATCAAAACCCGCACGACGCAGGCGCGAAAACATGCCCGGAATGACGCGGGATGCGGTAATACCGAGCACACCACCCGCTTGCAAGGCATCTCGTATGGCACCCAACCAGCGGCGATCGTCGAACAGCATTTTTCCCTGATCGAGCGGACAGGCATCCGCTTGCAAAAGAATCGCATGCAGACTGCCATTTTCTCGAGCAAGGGAAGAGGGCGTGAGATCATGCAGGCAACGCACTCGGCTATCTTGAAAGCAGTGGTCTTGCGGAAAAAATTTCTTTTGCCACTGCACCAGTTCGCGCTGTGGTTCGTAGACCATGAAATCCGCTTTTTTTTGCGGAATTGCAGCAGCAACCGCTTTCACCAGAGCGCCCAGCCCCAGTCCCAGCACCAGCATTTTCGGTTGGCGCGCGGGGCGAAAAGGATGCGTGCCTAGTTTTGCCAACTCTTCTTCCGCGAGGAGCGTGGAAACTCCCGCCCATTGCTGCCCATGCGAATGCAGGTAAAATCGCTTGTCGTGCTCATGAAGTTCGAGGCTGCTGCCATCAGGAAGCGTGGTATGAGCGAGAATGATCCGTGGTTTCATGTTGTTTTACTGTTGTCGCAGCGGAAAAACTCTAGTAAGAGTCTGACGTCATGTCCACAGAACAATCACCCGATCCTCAAAACATTGCTTCCGCCCGTGCCGCAGAAATACCACCACCTCCACCTGCCGCACCGACAGATACCCCTCCGCCCGCTCCTTCTTATTCTGCCCCTCACGCCGCGCCCACACCGAACTCGGATGCTAAGGATAAAAAAATTCTCGCTGGCATTCTGGGTATCGTGCTGGGAAGCTTCGGCATTCACAAGTTCATTCTGGGATACAAAAATGAGGGAATCATTATGTGTGTTGTCGGTGTGGTCGGTTATTTTTTATGCGCCATTCCCACCATGGTTATGGCGATCATCGGCCTCATCGAAGGCATCATCTATTTGACGAAATCCGACGAGGAGTTCGGCCGCATTTACCTCCAAGGTCGCAAGCCCTGGTTCTAACGATAATCTGCTGTGACCAGAGATCGCAAGTTTATCGAATTCTGGTTGCGTCGCGTGCGCAAAGAACTGGCCATTAGTGGACGAATGGCCGAACTGGCAGCGATTTTGCAATCCCAGCAAGAGCCATCGCGCGACTGGCATAGGGACCTATTACGACTGCGCCAAGGAGAATGGGAGCCGACCATGGATGACCTCATCCGCATCGATGGCTTGCTCTCACGCCCGCAAAAACCAACCTCACCCGAGCCAACTCTGCCGAGTCTCTTTGAGTAAAGGTTAGTCGTGGCGCTTGGCATTCCCTTTGTGACGCCACTCCGCCGGCAGGCGTCGCGGTTTACCCTCCGGCATCTGCACCAAGGCCAAAGCCTGTCGCGCCCTGACCAGTTCCTGTCCGTCCGACTCGCGAATCATCACAAACTGGCACCAAAACCGCGCGCCCTCGATCTCTGCCAGCGCCCCCTCGATGCGAAGCCAGTCGCCCAGCTTCGCGGGAAACCGATAGTCCACCTCGGTCCGCACCACGACGGGATACAGTTGCGTTTTTGCCATGGTCGGCAAGTCCATTCCCATCAGACTCGCCAAGCGAGTGCGACAGGTCTCTATCATACGCAAATAAGCCAGATTGTGAACCACACCTCCACAGTCCGTATCAAAGAACATGACCTCCTCCCGCGTTGCAATCGTTAGATTTTCAGACATCACAGTGGCAGCTTGACAAAACCTCAGCAGTTTTGCAACATTCGTATGTTACATTGCGTAATGTTATCAAAAGGATATCTTTATGAAAACTGAATCTCTTTTCCCCGCATTCCTGACGGCGTTTTTCGCAGGACTTTTTTTTACGACGGCGCCCGCGAAGGCAGGTTTCATTCCGCCCAAGGACAACGCGCCTTTCCGCCGCGACCAGCTCCCCATTGATGTCGATACGATGAAACAATTGTCCAGCCACTTGGTGACACTCTGCAGTATTCTGGATTCGCAAGACAACAGTCAACAACGCACTGCCGCGCAGTTCCTCGCGCTGGCTCTGGCACTGGATCCCGTCAACCGCAGCGCTCAAGACTTGTTAGATCAATTCAAACAGGAGACACCACCGCTCACGCGTAACCAAAATGAACTTGTCGTCGCCAAGTCCCGCGCATGGCGCACACAATCCTGGCTCGCCACTGCCGAGTCTGGCGCGGACGGCAGAAGCCTCGCACTCTGCCTCGGCGATGTTCTTTCTAAAGTAGATCCCGAGCACCCCTCATCGGCCAACTACAAAACCGAACAAGGACAATGGAAAGAATGGATCGCAGACGCCGATCGTTTTCTAAAGAAAGAAGAACCAGGCATCTTGGACGGAGAAGAGACTGCTGAAGAGGAAATGACCGAGCAGGATAAGGAGCTTAATGAAGTCGATGATCAGCAAATCGCCTTTGCACTGAATAGCGCCACGATATCCTCACCATTGATGATATTCAACGATATCACCAAAACCTATGATTTGAAGCTGTTACCCGTCACTCTCAGCACCGCGATCGATGAAGAACACAAAGAATTTCGATATCATCTCAAAGACGTAGACCAAGAAAAAATTCGACCAGCGCTGCTTGCCATCAATAAAAGCACCGTTCCATGGCTGAAGGAAAAATTCCAAGGACTCCCGCATGGTGGTGTCGTGAACCTGTCACTGCCCCCGAGAGAATACTACGCCACCAACCGCAACGCAGAAAATATCTCGGCCGCCGCTGCCGTGCTGGCCGCAGCGTCACTCAGCGGGCAAGAGCCTACTGGCGTGGTCATAGGCATTGTGCAACCCGATGGCAAGTTGGTCCTCCCCAGCAACGGTTGGCAACTCATCCGCTCCCTGTCCGCAGCGCCCGCCTCTCGTGTCGTTTTACCCAAATCCTGCGCTGATTTGCTGCTTGGTCTCCTCACGCTTGATGAACTGGAATTTTTCATGAAACACGATGTATTACTCGCCGATAACATCGATGAATTAGTCAACTTGAGCAAAAAAAATCCCGATGCCAACCTCGCTGCCGCCTTGAGTCATTTCGCCGGAATACGCGAAAAAGCCACCTCCAGCATCGGCCCCTTCGTCACCAACTCGTTTGTTCGCGGCCGACTGGAAACCATCGCTGCCGCCATGCCAAACTACGCCTCCGCACAATACTTACTGATCCAAGCAAAAGGGAAGCGCCCGACACAATTGTCGGAAAAAGTCACCGCACACGAACTCCGCATGGCCCTTGCTCCGATCAGATCAGTCGTTGACATCTACTTTGATAACGATGAGAGAACTCAGCCTACTCATACTCAGATGCAATCCGCTCACGAATCGTGTCGCGCAGCCCTAGATCCATTGGACCGACAGATTGCCAACACAGAACGGGCGATTTATGGGGAAGCCATCGATCTAGCAAACACCGCGCGCACACTGGCTCGTGCGATAAAAAAAGTAAAAGACAAGGGCTTCGAGAACTACATCAAGGGGTTTCACGACAAATCGCTGACTGAATCAGCTTCCATGCTTACGAAAGCGCTGCCAGAGATTGAACGCAAGATTAGTCACATTCTCGAAGAGCCAGAATTGTAAGAAAAAGTCACAAGGTCAACATCACGCTTGGTCCATCCCGAGCTGTCTACGTTGACAAAAAATCCCGTAATGTCACTTGCGCGTTTGCATGTCATGGGTAAGTTGTTTTTATGTCCGCCATCTGCCCGACACTCCCAGACTACTTGCATGAGGAAATTCTGCTTCATCCTGAAAACCGCAACTTTCCTACCTTCGATCTACGCAGGTTGTTAGATACTGTGTTCACACCGACTACCGGTTGCAAGATCTGCATTCTCGTAGACTTCGCCGACCCACAACCCATGATGCAAGAGTTCCGCTTCCTCAAAGAGGAAGGGTTTCCCATACAAAAACGCGCCTACCAACATTTCTTTCAAGGCATGCAAAATGGCGTTATGGCTAACCTCGGCATGCACGGTGGAGAAATGTTCGCTTATCGCATGACTTATGGTTCGAATCTCGACCTCGCCGATGAAGTGTGGGACGCCCGTGGCAAGCAACTCTCTTTCGATCACGACATTTATCCGAATTACGATCTGATTCTTTGTATCTCCACCTACTCCGCCACGGCTCCACTCACGGCAAAGGCAAAACAATTCGGTTTCCGCGGTGCCACCTTGCACGGTGTGAATGACATGATTCTATCCTCAGGATTGGCTGTCGATTACCATGAGGTTTCGCGCGATGCCGAAAAAATCCGCCTCGCCATGACTTGTGCTGATTCCATCGAAATTGACTTCGCCCTCGAAGACGGCCGCGTCCTCACTGCATGGCTCGGTCTCGGTGGTCAAGAATCTCAAAAATCCCATGGTCTTTGCAACGGGCTCACGCCAGACATCGCCAACCTTCCCGCAGGGGAGGTCTACTTCGTCCCCTGCGATGCGCGCGGCCAATTTCCCATGAAATACGAAGATGGCACTCTCGGCGTGCTCGATGTGGAAAATCGCTGTATCGTTCGCTCCACACTCATCGCCGGGAACCAAGCAACCATCGATGCTCATAACGCTCGGCTGATCGATGACCCCATGACCGGCACGCTCGGCGAACTCGGCTTCGGCACGCAGGTGCTCCCTGTTTCCGGTGCCGACATTCAAGACGAAAAAGTGCTGGGCACCTGCCACCTTGCCACTGGTCGCGATGATCATCTCGGCGGTGACATCATGCCCTCGATGTTTAAAAAACACGAGAATTCCACTCACGACGATATCCTTTTTGCGCCGCACAAAACACCGAACTTCAATATCAGTGAAGTGCGCATGAAGCGCGGCGATCAAGAGGAAATCATCATTGAAAATTTCCGCCCCAGCCGCTACATTATGGATGCGCTGACAGCATTCTAACACAAGTGGCCGGTTCGAACATCTACGAGTCTCCGCGACTTCTCGACGAATACCTCTTATTTCACTACGGCAGTGAAACTGATGTATTTGCTGATGGTGAAATCCCCTACCCCGCCGCCATGCGCGAGGCCATGGGTTTCACGCGACGGACAGTAGGATACTTCGGCGAATTCACGGTTGCGCGCGGGCTTGACTTGGGCTGCGCCGTGGGCGCATCGACTTTTGCCATGGCAAAACACTGCGAACATGTTGTAGGCATCGATTTCTCCCACGCCTTCATTGATGCGGCGGCGGCATTGCACCGAGGCGAAACGATCGCCTACCGTCGCCATGACGAGGGCGGGATGTATCAGGAATTGCGCGCGCGTGCCGCAGGCAGAATCGACCGCTGCTCCTTCGAGCAAGGGGATGCCATGGAGCTGCGAACGGACTTGGGGGCATTCGACCGCGTGCATGCAGCGAATGTCATTTGTCGCTTGCCACGACCAACAGCCTTGCTGGATCGCCTCCCGGAGTTGGTTCACCCCGGCGGGGAACTCATTCTCGCCACGCCTTGCACTTGGTTGGAGGAATACACCCCACCCAGCGCTTGGCCCATGGGCGATACTTTTTCCTGGTTGCAACAGCAATTGAGTCCCCACTTCGAGCTCATGCATCGCTGCCACGAACCCTTCCTCATCCGCGAAACCGCCCGCAAATTCCAGTGGTCACAATCGCTTGTGACTTGCTGGCAAAGGAAATAAGTATCGTAAGCCCCCATACACAGGTAGCTCATAGCGAACTCGTTAACTCTAACATGGGTGTCCAAAATATGATGAGAAAAATGGCTCGGATCGCCCCCGCCTTGGCTCCAGAAGTCGATCTGAGGGTATTATTCCCGTCACATCAAAATCACTCTCCTACGGAAGAAAAATGAAAATCTCCGCCCTTTTTGTGTGATTATACTTGCACTAGATCGGGCCGGTCAAAAAATTTTACAACCTACGATATTCATAGTAATTCTACCGTCCGTTCCACTTTTTTCAAGCCGATTTTCTCCTTTTTTCCTCCGCCCAGCACACCCGCATGTGTCCCGCGCTCGATAACTCCACGTGGATCGAAGCCGGTGTGCGCAGATGCCTCGGCAGCTACCAGAGCGGACGAGATTTTCTTCAAGAACGCGCTGAACTGCACCAAACCAAAATCCTTCGATCCACCTTCTTCGAGAGCCTCAAAAGCAAACGTCGCCTCGCATCAATTGGGACACACATGAGAAATCTAACTATTTGATCTGCTCTAAACTCAGCGTTTTATCCACAGATTTTGAAGAAGAGGCATTGTTACTTCTGTAACTCATGATTCCAGATAAGGTTTGCATCTGGTGTCATTCTTTCTGGCGCAACGACCTCTTACAGCCTCTTTTTCAGGCTGTCCCCGGTGTCATTCTATTTGGCTCAATGCGCATAGCACATTTTTTACTAGCCAAAAAACTAGGATCGAACTATAAGCAGTAAACCCTTATGGAATCATCCAAAATCACTCTTATTACCATTCTGCGCGATCGCGTAGGTGAACTGTGCGAGGAAGGCAATTACTCCGAAGCCTTACACGCGGCCCACGCCGCTGTAGCGAAAGCCGAGCAAGAGCTAAGCACTGACCTCGAAAGCATGGAGGTTTTTTCCCTAGCGCTGGAGGTGCGTGGTGATTTGTATCGCCAAATTGGCGAGCCGGAACAGGCGCGCGACGATTATCGCCAGGCCATCGATCAACTCAATAACCGTCTCGACCGCTGCGCACAACTCGGTCGCCTTCATGCCGATCTCGGTGCCGTGCATGACGAACTCGGTAGTGCCGAACGGGCGATCCATCACTGGGAGGTGGCCGTTTCTTTCTTCGAAAAAACCACTCCACCCTCTTCTCTGGACATCGCCGCACTCTCTAACAATCTCGCTTATCTGAAAAAACTTGCGGGCGAGCTCGATGGAGCTGAAAACGCCCTGCTCAAGGCCCTAGAAATTCTTCACCGCGAGCTGGGCGCCCATCACGATGAAACGGCTTGTGTCTGCAATAATCTCGGCGCCCTATATCAAGCATCCGGTCATCACGAGCAAGCACGCGAAATGCACCTGATGGCGCTCGAGGCACGACGCAAGCTCTACGGCGAGATTCATCTAGATACGGCACAGTCCTACAACAATCTTGCTCTGGCTCTGTCTGAGACGGGTGACCCAGAATTGGCAAGGGATCACTTTGAGTGTGCGCTTGAAGCACTCAGCCAGTGTGGTCCGGAAGCGCGGGACGAACTGCTGTCCATTTCGGAAAACTACGTGCAATTCCTTCGAAACGTCGGGCAGGATGCATACGTCGATCAAGTAGAAACGCGAGTGAATGAGGCTCTCTCGCAGTGGGACTGAAGGCGGCAAACCCTAGCTGTTCCCGCTCAAAGTTCGCCTACGCAACCCAGATCACTTAATGATGAATCAAATCTTTTTTCTTCTGCTGAGCATGGTTCTGCCTCTCTGCGCTCAGAACCGTGGCTACCAGGATGCAAAACCACAGCATTACAAATTTCAGGAGCGTGCCAGCATCATCGATCCGCGTGCGCGCGCTCATCCTGAGATTGATTTTTTTCTCGAAAAAAGTGGCAAACCAGTAGACTTACAGAACGCAGCAGTGGATACCCGCATTGCTCCACAGGGGAAACTTGTCATCTGGCTCATGGCGCATAACGGCGCGCTGTTTGACAAGATCACTTCCTACGGTCACCACGTGATTCAGGTGCACTATGCCAATGGGTGGTTCAACAAACTCTACGGCAATAAACCACCCGCCGATGATTTGTTTCTTTCAAAAGTGCGCTTGGAAGCAGCTACTGGAAAAGACTTTAGCGATGCTGTGGTCATTCCGGAACCGGACGGCATGATGGAGAGGGCGCTTCAATTCGTCACATGGCTAGCGAAAAAAAATCCCCAAGCCCACTGGGAAGGATTTCTCACACCAGACCGAAAGGGCCTCCGATGGGACCGCGTCATCATCTCTGGAGCCTCACACGGTTCCACCACCGCAGCACGTTTCGCGAAATATCAAAAAGTCGATCGGGTCGTCATGTTCTCCGGACCACGCGATCAATACGAGGTTTGGCAAAAACTTCCCTCCGCCACGCCAGAAAACCGCTACTTCGGGTTCACGCACACACTCGATGATGGCTGGCAAAACGATCATTACTGTCGTTCATGGGAATTGTTAGGGATGAACGCCTTCGGGGCCGTAACGAATGTGGATCAGACTAAAGCGCCCTACGGCCATTCACGCCGGCTAGTTACTTCTGCTGATGTGAAAAATAACGCAGGCCGAGCTCACAGCGCTTCCGTACCTGGTGGGGCAGCCGTCAAGAATGCGAAGGGGCATTTTATCCACGAAGACGTCTGGCGCTATTTGTTCACGCATCCTGTTGACCAAGTGGGTACGCCCATAGAGCACGATGCGAGTTGCATCATTGACCAACGGGAAGCGCAGCAATGAAGGTATTTGTTTTGCAGCATCATGTAATCTGAGGCGATACACCGCTAGAGCAGTTCTTTGCTGTCGTCACGAAGAGTTAGGGAATATCTCTCACATACCAACTCTCTACTTTCGCCCGGGCCCAGGGCGTTTTGCGCAGAAAGGTCAGGCTGGATTTGATGCTGGGATTGCTCTGAAAGCAACGCACCGGAATACGGGCGGCCATTTCCTCCCATCCATAGCGGGCGTAGAGCGATTCGACAATTTGTTGCAGAGTCACTCCATGCAATGGATCACGCGGATGTCGGGATGGGATGGTCATGGAAAGCTAGTATGAGAGAACTTATTCCTCGCACAGCAACAAGGCATCCAGATCCTGTTTGAGGTGATGAAGGATGGCGGGATCGGTGATTTTCGCGCCGCCCGGGTGGGTGATGTAGAGAGTATCCACGGCAGCTCCTTTTTCGGTACAAATCCGCGCGTGCACCGTATCAAGATGATGTGCGTTGATCGCGTGAAACAAATCATGCAAGAGGCCGATGCGGTCAAGCGCCTGGATTTCTATCGTCGTGCAGGAGGGATGGATCTCATTGCTGATGTAGCTACGAACGGGAAATGCAATACCGCCATCAGTACGCGGGGCGAGGAAGTTTTTCTTCCGCTTCAGATACTGTGATGCATGGTATTCCTGCGCAGGGAAAATAGCATCGAAGGTCTCCGTGAATTGCTTGCGCACAGCCATGTCAGAGATCGGCTCGAAGTTGATATTGCAGACGCGGAAGATGTCCACCACGATGCCATCGGTTCGGGTATAAAAGTCGGCAGACAAAATGTTAATCTGCTGAGAGGCGATCGCGCAGCAGACTTTTTCTAACAAGTTCGGACGATTGCGCGTCGCAAGAATGAGTTCGGAGTATCCCTTGTCGCCGTGATCGATCCACTTGATGCAATACGCGTGATCCTGCGACTCCTCACGCTGGACGAAGTGTCTCACGGTGCGCACCTGCGTGACGATGTGAGGTGCCTGGCGGAAACTAAATGCGGCTTCCGGCATTCGCTCGAAATGCTCATTGACCCACGGGTGGTAGTCCTCACGCATTAGCTCCAGCACCGCAGCGCGCAATTCGAGTTTCTGTTCTTCGATCGACAACGTATAGCCGGCACGTCCTTGATCGAGAAAACGACTGGTGAGCGAATGAAGTTGCCGCATCAGCGATTCCTTCCAGCCATTCCAAGCATCCGGCGCGGTGCCGTTCGAGTCGGCGTAGGTGAAAAGCAGCAAGGCATCGAGATTTTCTTTGGTTTTCATCACCGAAGCAAAGTCCGCCACGACATTCGGATCCTCGATATTTTTGGTCGTGGCCGTGCGCCAAAAGATCAAGTGATTATCTACCAGAAACATCAGCAACGCACGCCTTGCTCCACTGATTTGTAGGCGCTTGCAAACTCGATTCGCCAACATGGTGGAACCATCGATGTGTTCGCGCACGTCTTCGGCTCGGCCGGTATCGTGCATGATAACCGCCAGATACAGGGCATACGGATCCGAAATCTCTAACAGTAACCGCTGATAAAAGGCCTGCTGCGGCACATCACCAGCGAGCAAGGCATCGAGCTGATCCACGCAGCGCAGCGTGTGTTCATCGGCAGTGTAGCGATGGAAAAACTCATGTTGCACGAGACAATCCATGCCATCGAACTCAGGCAGGTAGCGACCGAGGAAACGCACGCGATGCATCAGTCGTAGAATACGGGCAACGTCACCTTTGCGTTCGAGAATCGCCTGGAAGGTATCGCGGTTGGCCTTGGCATAGCGGAAATTTTTATCCACTAGATCAAGGTGTTCCTTGACTAGCTTGCGCATAGGCGGAGAGAGCTTGAGATTACGCACCTGGCAATGCTGGAACAACCGCATCATGCGATTCGGGTCTTGCACGAAAATGTCTGGCGTGAGGGCGTAGATGCGACCATCTTTGGCGACGAAGCCATCGAACTCCTCGCGCTTGCTTTTGCGAAAGCTCAAAAAAGATCGCCACCCGGAGTGGGCCGCCTGCATGGTCTCGATCTGATAGATTTCCATCAGCGAAGTCGTGTGCTGCCAGAGGTGACGGGTGTGGGTGTAGTAATCCCGCATGAATGCCTCCGTGCGGCGAAGAATGCTTTTTTGTGGATAGTCGAAAGATGTAGCCACGACCCCTTGCAAGCGTAGCGTCAGAATGTCGTTAGCCTTGCCGGTTTCGTAGTGGAGTTCGTTGCGCACGCGGTGGAGAAAATCATGAGCATCGTTGATTTCCTGATAGGCGGCGGCACTGAGGCTTTTCTCCTTCACGAGATCCTTAAGGTCAGTGATGCCACGCACGACATGAGACACCCACATGATATTGTGATAATCGCGCAGTCCGCCACAGGACTCCTTGACGTTAGGCTCCTGAAGAAAAGGTGTGTTCGAGTATTTTTTGTGTCGACTCCGCTGATCCTCACGGCGCAACTCCAAGAACTCCTTTTGTTTTTTCTGCAGGCAATCTTTATCAAAACGCACACAGCAGGTGCGATAGAGCACCTGACTACCTGCGATGCGGCGAATGTTCATCATCGCCGTTTTGTTTTGCTGATCGGCGTGGGCCTCACTGATGCATTCGGCTACGGATCGAACCGAATGGCCAATCTTCAAACCCATGTCCCAGAGTAGATAGAGAATCGTCTCGATGGCTTGTTTTTTTGCTGGTGAAATCGAGGCGGAGGGACGAGGTGTGAGAAACAACAAGTCGATGTCCGAGCAGGGATTGAGTAAGCCACGACCGTAGCCGCCTATCGCAACCAAGGCGAACTGTGGCGGTTTTTCTCCGTGCGGTAGCAAGGACCACTCGTAAGCGGATTGTAGCAGGGCATCGAACATTTCCGCACGCGCGCCAGCGATTTCCAAACCACCCGCGCCTTCGCGATGCCGTTGTCGGATCGCCTCCTCCTCCGCTGTGAGAAAGGCCTTGAATGCGGAAATGCATTCGGCGGGAGACAACTGGCCCTGCATCACAGGAGCCAGCCATTTGGCGGCGCGTTCTTGATAGGGATTTGTGGGAGCACTCATGATAAATTCGTTAGAGACCAATCGCTGATTTCACTGCCTCGCGTTTGAGGCGCAGTTCGCGCCACTCGTTGACGACACGGCTGGCCTCGATGACCCCGCAGCCCGCGGGGAGCATGACGTGATCGCCATCCCACCAGATGCCGCGAATGGCTACGACAGCGCGGAATTTCCCCTCGAACCATAACCCAAAGGGTGCACCGAACTCGGCAGGGCAGCCCAGTTGTTGCCGCCAATCTAACAAGAGCTGCATGGTTTCTTTCGTACGCGGCAGTGGACCCAGTGCAGGTGTGGGATGTAATTTCCGCAGCAGTGTCTCGACGGAGGTATCGTCTTCCAATTCAACATTGATGAGGGTTTGAAAATGTACGATAGGACCGAGATCGAGTATACTACGTTCCTGCCGGATCAGCGTCCCCATGTCGGCGAGTTTGGCCATCAGAGTCTGCGCCACAAACTCATGCTCGCGAATTTCTTTTTCATCGACAGCCAGAATTTCACGTTCCTCGCGACGAGCAGTGCCGGCGAGGGCCATCGTTTGCAAATGTCGACGATCTAACGCAAAGAGCAACTCCGGAGTCGCACCGGCAAATCCGCGATCGGCCTCGAGCCAAGCGTAAGAAATTTTTGGCGCTGGTACCCGTGCAAATGCGGTGGCAAGCGCGCGCAGATCACCCTGTGTCCTTTCGCCATGCTCGACGCTGACCGGAACGGTTTTCTCAAACACACCTTTGCGAATGGAGAGAGAAATGTCCTGAAACACCTGAGCGAAAGATCCGGCATCGGGTGCTTGCCAGTCGATCAGCGGCAGTTGTTGCAAAGGAATTTCCGCGGCATCCTCGACTTCCCAGCGCTCTGGAATCAGCCAAGGTTCATCCATCGTGAGGCCAAAGTCATTGCGATAAAATGCCACGCCTTCCTGCGGTCGCTGCGCGCTGCGCGTGAAGGGACCGTAACCGATCAATCGTCGTTCCCCGGAGAGGCCGAATAGGGCCATTTCTTGCGTAGCATTCGTCATCGCGCTTAGCTCATCACATTGGCGGCGCACGTCCAGTGTTTTATGACATGGGCGGGCAATTTCAATCTCATGCCATATTCATTTTCATGCTCAACGCTCTAACATTTCCGCACGTTGTAGCAGGGCTTTGGCCGCATCAGCATTTTTATTCTGTTGCTGCCACCAGGAAGCGAGCAATCGAATCGCTGCGGCGCTTTCTTTTTTCTCTGTGGCAGGATAGGCTTTGATTGCATCGCGCAGGCGTGCCTCGGCTTTTTCCGTCTGCTTGGCTGTCCAGTAGGACTCGGCGGCGTGTCTCAGATGCGAGGGATTGCGCGTGGGTTCTTTGGCGAGTTTTTCTGCTTTTTCGAATAGGCCCACTGCCTTCGCGGATTCCTCGGCATCGAGGTGTGTGGCTACGGCTCGAAGGTAGAGGAGGTCGACATTCTTCGGGTAATCAAAGCAGGCTTTTTCTAACAAAATGCGTGCGGTTTTGGCATCCTTTACTGTAAGAAAATCCTGAGCTGCTTCGAGAAATTCGCTGGCGTCCCCACCGCGCAGTTTGAGCATTTCACTGCGATGCTTGCGGGCGAGGTCGGGTTTCTTTTGCTGATCGTAAAGTTTCGCCAGTGATTGATGAGCCAGAAAGAGCGATGGATCAATGGCCAGCGCGGCTTGCAACTTCGCCTCTCCCTCGGCCTCTTGTTTGTTCGCCAAATGGAGAATGCCGAGACGCACACACATGTCTAACGATGATGGCGCGGCCATAACATGCGCTTGCAGTATCGCGATCGCTTCCGGCAATCGTTTGGTTTTGCGAAAATGCTCGGATGCCGCGCGCGCGACGTTAGGGTCCTGCGGGCTTGCCCGCATACGTTCGCGATACATACGGTCGAGCTGCTCTTGTGATCGGGCATCATCCTGATCGCGCAAGATGCGTGAAAACATCTCTGCCACCGAAGGATCAGCCTGCGGTTGTTTGAGGTAAGTTTGATACAGTGCTTCAGATTTGGCACGTTGGCCCTGCTGCTCATACAGCCGCAGGAGGCGCTCCACAACTTCGGGATGAGCCGGTTGTTTTTGCTGCAATGTCTCCAATGTTTCGACAGCAAGACGCAGCGCAAAATCATCCTCGGCACTCTGGGATCGCAGAAAATCAGTATATAAAAACTGCGCACGCAGCGAATCGGGCCTGTCCTGCGCTAGGGTGCGATAGAGCGTCGATGCCGTTTTGATATCGCCCGACTGGATCGCCCGCTTCGCCGCACGATCGGCGAGCAACAAAGCCGTAGGATGAGCGACACGCGCGGCTTCTTCGTGGCTGGCACTACTCTCAGCATCGCCACGCAGACCCGCTAGCACGGCTTTCGCAAACTCACGCCGTGCCAGTCCGGTATCTTGCGCAAACAAGATTCCGCCGGTGGCAAGCATGATGCTGATCGCGCGAAACATCAGCCGAATATAGCGCTTTTTTTCCGCGACACAAGCAAAGCGACACGCTTGTAGGGCATCGCACTCGAAGATCACCGCCCCCTCGCAGCTACCTGCCCAAAGGAACCTTAGGTCGCAAAATCCAGCGTCATCTGTCCGCCAACAACGCAGCTAGCTCCGCCACATTCTGCGCGGTAGAATCGGGCTCCTGCGCGAGCAGGACCTCTCGATCATGATAGCCCCACATTACAGCGATTCCCGCGATATCCGCCGCGCGCGCCGTTTGCAAATCAATCACGCTGTCGCCAATCATCGCCGATCGCTCTGCACGCCAAGACGGCGCTTCCAGAATTTCTCGCAAGCCCCTTGGATCCGGTTTATGCGGTATGCCAGCGCGCTGGCCAATCACCTGTAAAAATACTCCAGGAAAAATCTTTTCTACTATAGTTATAGTAAATTGATGCGGCTTATTCGATAGCAGTGCTAGGCTATCGCCACGTACGCGCAGGTTTTCCAACAGGTCGGGGATGCCTTCATACGGTGTTGTCCCGCTCTGCCAGTGCAGGGCATAGTGTTCACGAAAAGACTGCAAAACACGATACTGAAGTTCCTCATCCGCCATACCCAGCGCGCGCCGCACCAGCATTTCCGCGCCGTCGCCGATGAAGCTGCGCACCGCCTTAGCGTCATGCACTGGCTGATCTTGCGCTGCCAAAGCGGCATTCAAGCTCGCAGCGATTCCCGGTAGCGAATCCACCAATGTCCCGTCCAAATCAAAAATCCATCCCTTGGTCACAGGGAGATTGCATCAGAATCCGATCAAACTCACCAGCTCAGTATCGGAAAACTCGCCTAGGTGATCTGTGGCCGCCAACAACATTTCTTGATTGGCCACTTCGTCAAGCGTTGCAAATGCGTCCGCAGGTTCGGGGCGATGCTCGACTACGCTCTGTGTCGTTTCAGGAAGGAAAAAAATCACGGCGGCGATGGTCAAAGCCGCAGCCATGGCGGCTACCGATCCCACCACGGCATAAGAACGAGCCCAAAACGGCTGACTGCGGACTTCCCCCTGACGCACCGCGCGCATGACCCGATCGGCAAAAACGGGAGAAACCGTGGGCGCAGGCGATTGACGCAGTAAATCCCAGACAGGGTCTTGAGAAACATCCCGCTCGTCGCTGTTCATCACTTGTGGCTTGTTTGGTGCTTTCATCGGATACCTCCTGCGCAATGGAACATCGCATGCGATCAAAAGTCGCGCCTAAATCGCAATTTATTTCGCCAACGCCCACGGCATCGGACCATGGCGAGGCAACTGATCCACGCGGGCGAGATGCGGGCTTGCTAGCCCATGCTTGCTGTTTCGCGATGAGAAGCGCTCGGTTTCTCCCGCAGATACCAGGCCCAGAACGCTCTCGCACGATCCAACCAGCTTTCTGTAATCAGGTAAAAAGAAGGAATTAGGAACAGCGTGATGACGGTCGAAAACAAGATGCCAAAAGCGAGTGACACAGCCATCGGGATGAGGAACTGCCCCTGCACGGATGTATCGATGATGGTGGGCACCAGGCCAACGAAAGTGGTGAGAGAAGTCAACATGATGGGGCGGAAGCGCTTGGTGCCGGCACCTATGGCGGCATCGATCCGGCTCATGCCCGCCGCGCGGTGCTGATTGATGAAGTCGATCAGCACAATGGCGTTGTTCACCACGATACCCGCCACGGCGAGGATGCCGAAAGCGGAGAGAAAAGAAGGGACCACGCCCATAATCAAGTGGCCGAACAGGGCTCCGATCACACCAAAGGGAATGGCGAGCAAAATATAAAACGGCTGGAGGAGCGACTTGAAGGGAATGACCAGTAGGATGTAGAGGGCGAGAAGAATCGACAGCGCGCCGATGATGATCCGATTGTTGGTTTCCTCGTGCTCGGCGAGGTAGCCAGTGAAGCGCCAAGACAATCCGGGGTGATCGATAAAAACCGCTTGCAATCTCTGCTCCAGATCACGACCGATCTCCACGATGTCGACGCTGCTGTTTTCCGCCTGAGCCCAGATGGTGATGGCTTGGGCGCCATTGGTGCGGGTGATCTCCGAGCGCGCCTTGGCAAAATTCACTTCGGCCACGCTCGTAAGCGGAGCTTCCCCGCCACTGGGCAGGCGGATGCGCATTTGTTCCAGCGTGTGAAGCGACTGGCGTTTTTCAAGGGGGAGGCGCACCATCACGCGGATATCATCGATTTCCCGTTGCACCCGCTGGGCTTGCTCGCCGAAAAAAGAAGATCTCACCTGGCGACCGAGTTCGCGCTGAGTCAGACCGAGCGCCTCACCCTCAGGGCGAATGGAAATCACCAGCTCATCGCGATTGCGGGAGAGGTTGCTGCCGGAAGAGTCGATGCCTTGGTACGACTTTAATAGTAATTCGATCTCCTCCACCAACTGATCGCGAGCATCCGAGGCCGCTCCACGCAGTTCGAGCTGGATCGATTCCTCACCTCCACTGCCGCGGAAGCCTCGCCCGCTGTCGACCATGATATAAAACGACTGCGCTGCACTCACATCGCCGCAAAGCTCGCGCCAGCGCTTGGAAATTTCTTTTGCCGATGGGCCGGGGACACTGCGCTCCGAGGCATCTACAATGGTGACAATGACAAAACCTGAGCGGGCATCCACCCCAGGACGCCCTGGCCAACCGCCTGCGGAAGTGAGCACATCATTGATCAACGACTTGCCCGTGCCTGGATCGACGAATTCCTTGCGCAACTGATCCGCCGCTTTTTCGGTTTGTTTCACCAGTATATCGGTATCCGCCACCTTCGCATCGCGCGGCATGATGATATTTGCATAGAGGCGGTTTTTTTCGATATTCGGCATCGTCACAAAGCCGAGACGACCACTTTTGATCAGCGCTACCGATGCCATCGCAAAGGCGAAAAACAGACAGCAAGTCGAATAGCGGTGGCGGGTAGTGAAAACGATCAAGGGGCGGAAGTAGCCCTCGATGAAACGCTCTAGCCCATCAGCAATTCGCTTCTGGAAGCGAGCGAAGGGGCCAGGATACGCAGAGAGCGGCTTAAGGAATTTGAGGTGCGCTGGCAGCGAGAGTTTTGCCTCGAGTAAAGAGAACAGCAAAATGCCAATGATCACCGGCGGCACTTGCTTCGTGTAGGTTCCATAAAATCCCTCAAAAAACATTAGGGGTAAAAAAGCGACGATAGTGGTGAGCGTGCCGAACGTCACTGGTAGGGCGATTTCTTGTGTACCGCAAATCGTAGCCTCTTCGGGATCCATGCCCTCGTTCATCTTGCTGTAAATGTTTTCCGAGGTGACGATGGCGTCATCGACAATGAGTCCCACCGCGATGATGAAACCGAACAATGACATCACATTCACCGTGTAGCCAAAATAAGGCATCAACCAAAGTGTGCCGGCAAAGGAGACAGGGATGCCGAGAAGCACCCAGATGGCGATGCTAGGACGGAGAAAAAGTCCGAGCACAATCATGACGAGGATGCAACCTTGCAGCAGCGTGCTGATGAGTGAATTCAGCCGACCTTTCAACTCGATGGTGGAGTCATCCCAAATGTGGATGCTAATACCGGAAGGGAAACGTTGCGGGGCTTTGGCCGCGTATTGTTTGACTTGCTTGGCGATTTCTAGGGCGCTTTCATTATTGAGGCGCAAGCATTCCACGAGCAACGCGGGCTTGCCATTGAAGCGGAGAATCTTGCGGTTTTCTTCAAATCCATCGGTTACCTTGGCGACATCGCCCAGCTTCACCGCAGCACCGCGACTGTTGAGCAGAACGATGTTGGCAAATTCTTCTTCGCTGAATGCCTGGCCGCTGGTGCGGATCAGGAGACTGCCCTCATCGGTCTGGATCTGACCGGCGGGCACATCGAGCGAAGTGCGGCGCACAGCCTCCGCGAGATCGTTATAGGTCAACCCGAAGTCGCGCAGGCGTTCAGGATCGGCTTCGATGGAAATTTCCAGCGGAGAAGCCCCTTGCAATTCCGCTTGGGAAATGCCGGGCAACTCAGTGAGGTCATCGCGCACACGTCTTGCCGCTTTCAGCAAATCGGCCTCGTCCATGTTGCCGGTGATGGCCACCTTGATCACATCGAACCAGCGAGTGCTGTTCGGCACTTCGAGCTTAGGCGGTTCCGTTTCTGCGGGGAAATTGGTGATGCCCATGATGAGCGGGCGCATTTGCTCCATCAGCTTTTCGGGGTCGGTGAGCTGATCCGCCTTTACCTCGATGCTGGCATAGCCCGTGCGCGCCTCGGACTCGATGGACTCGATGCCTGGTAGGTTCTCGATGGCACGCTCGATGGGAATCACCACGGCTCGTTCTACATCCGAGGGCGTGCCGCCGCGGTAGTTGACAGTAATTTGTACTTCATCGAAACGGAAAGCGGGATTCACCTCCAGCGTCGTGCGTTTCCACACCGAATGCGCCCCTAACACGAGGATGATGCCAATCATGAGATTGGCGGCGAGGTGATTGCGGGCGAACCAGGCGATCATGGGTAAAATGAATACGTAGCGAAACGGCCGATTTGTCTGTGAGACGTGAGATCTGTCTCTCGAACCAGCCGAGAAAAATGCCGTTGCCTAGTGAACCACAGTTTTGCTCAACGTGCTACCTTTTTCCCGTAATGACAAAGTCCGGCGTCTGAGAGGTGCGGCGCTGAATGTCACCGCATTCTCCTTGCCAAGCCCATGGATGCTTCGCTAGCTTGACTGTGTGAGCGCACCGATTGTTTGCAAACCCACCGCTTGGTTCTATCAACGTGCCCTGGGCATGCTGGCGATGTTTTTGTTTCTCGGTGGCTGGTTTTTCAAAGATGCCAGCACCGGCTATCGAAAGGAAAATCAGGTTTTTTTTCTGAATCTCGCGTTTGCCAAAGCCGCGACGATGTTCCAGCAATCGCAGCAGGAAGGCCTGCTGACGGACGCCGCCTGGCGTGACATCGCCAGCAGTCAGACGGTAGATTGCGGTGATGATGACTCGCTGATTCCAGCATCGGTATCGCTACCCATGCCATGGCCACAGGAACTGCACGACAGCGCCTTGCTCGCCAAAGGGCAGACGGCAGCGTGGGAGGCATTCACCGAGCGCATGCAGTGGGATCGCAAGGCACCCGAAAAACTGCACGAGGCCTCATCGATCCGCGAGCAATGGTATTTCGCCTACGGGCTGAGTGCGCTAGCGTGTTATACCTTGTTCATTTTGCTGCGCACCATGCGCCGTAGGCTCTGCATCGACAGAGGCGTCCTCATCACCCAGGACGGACACAAGGTGCCCGTGGCGGATCTCACGCGGCTGGATTTACGCAAATGGGTTACCAAAGGTCTGGCGTTTGCCTATTACCCGCAGAATACCGGAAAAGAAGGTCGCATTCGCATCGATGGGTTGACTTACGGCGGTTTTCAAAAAGAACAAGGAGAGCCGGCAGAAGCTCTGATGCGTGAGCTGCGTGCGCATTTCACTGGTGAGATCATCGAGTATGCCAGTGAGGAAACGGTTGCCGAGCCTTCGCCTCCATGAGAGGCCAGAGGTTCGACTTTTTCTCACGTATTTTTTCTTTAATCGAAGTCGGACTTGTTAGATCGAATTCGTTTCCCTCGTCTGATCGCCCTAGCGCCGATCCATAAAATGAGGTTGACACAAAGGATCGCTGTATCGCAACTATTAGCGTAACTAAACACCAGCCGCTACCTTGTCGTGCAGTATCCTTTCTGCCATTGCCCATGAATCGAATCCCGACATGCCATCGTTCCAAGCCCGAGTGCCGTGGTTTTACTTTGGTATTGGTGTTATCGCTGCTTGTTCTGATCGTTTTGATCGCGGTGGGATTGATGAGTTTATCAGCCACTTCGCTCCGACAAACACAGCAAGCCGCGGCACAGGCGCAATCAAGGGCAAATGCCAAGATGGCCGTCATGCTGGCGCTGGGCGATCTGCAATTGCGTGCAGGTCTCGATACCCGCGTCACGGCACCAGCCGACCTCCTTGACGCCAACAGTCCGCCGCTCTTAGGAGTATGGCGCAGTTGGGAAGGAACCGATCACGATAACGGCAGCTTCGCTGGGAGACCCACGGTGCCCGATTATGGCGCGAAACGGAGACCCATTTCTGGCAACGGTCGCTTTATTTCTTGGCTGGTATCGAGCGGTGTCAGAGCCACGGGTATGAGCTCCGCCACGGCCCTAGCGCGCCCGGCACCATTTGCAAATTCCGTGCCGCTGCTTTCCACTGGTACTCTGGTTGCAGGCGACAATCGACAGGTCCACGTAACGCCCACAACCATCGCTGGCAGTGGTGCCGTTGCGTGGTGGGTCAATGGTGAAAACCAAAAAGCCCACATGCCCAAGCCGTACGAACCCGTAGAGGACACGGCGGCGCGATGGTCGGTGCAGGCAAAAAGCCACGCCATCGCAGATCCTGAACCATTCGGATTGGACAGCGTGCTAACAAACCCCACCTCGGCACAAAAAGCCATCACCCGGCACAGTGCCGAATTGCTTGTCACCACCGCCAACACCCCGCGTGCGCGGCATCAATTTCTCGACCTCTCCACGCAGTCCATCGGCTTGCTCACCAATACTGCGACGGGGGGCTGGCGCAAGGATTTATCCCTACTCTCCGAGTATTGGATCCAGCAATCCCCCGCAGGCTTGCCCTTGTTTCGGTTGAATGCGACGCGCACCACTGCGGCATCGATCCCTAACACCTCCGATGCCTATCCCGCGTCCTCGATGCTCTACCCTTGGGCCGCCTACCGTGGTGCCAGCGGCGAGATACCGATCTATCGGCACGGGCCGGTCTCGAGTTGGGAAAACCTAATCGACCACATGACGGCCTACAAGCGGGTAGGTGCCCAGACGACGGGTCGGGTCACCGCGAGTTGCCAGTCGGTGGCGATTGACAACAATGCCAACCATTTTGGATTCATCCATCGCGTGCGTATTCTTCCTGTCATCGCCCGCATGCAGTGGGTCTTCTCGCACAGCGCGGGTCCCGCTCCTGCTGGTGGGGGCTTGCTGGAGCCACGCCTTTTGCTGACCCCTGTGATCACGATGTGGAATCCCTACAATGTCGAAATCACCTCGCCGGCGGCATTTTCATTCAGCATTCCTCGGCCTCTGCCCGCAGCACTTCGCTACACCATCAACGGCGTGCCCAATCCCAGCTTCAACTCGGTGATGACGGCAATCAATCACCAACCCTCGCTGGGCGGCCAATTGCTGCGTTATACCATCACGCAGACCTTCACACTCAAGCCTGGTGAGACGCGGCTGTTCAGTCCGGAAAATCCTGCGCCACAGCCTAACAGTAGCACCTTGACCCTCACCCCCGGCTATCGCAGCGGAGGCGGTCATTTTTTTCCAGTCCGCGGAGCCTCGGGGCAAGTCCTCGCACTCCCCACCTCCGCCACACTGCGCGCGGAAGCACGCTTCGACAGCACCTACATCGATGGCGCTGTCATCAATCCCGAGGGCGTGGGCATTTACCTAGATATGATCATCAACGGCGCGCGCCATTTGGTCTATCGCATGATTTACACGCCAGATACCGCGAATGCCGTCTATCCACCTCTGAGAAATCTCGCCGAGGGCACTCTGGGACAGTGCGTGAGCAATCCGCTGCCGTTTTTGTCCACCATCTTCGGCGCTCGCTCCGCGAGTCGTACACACCTCGCAGCAAAGGGGATCGTACAATCAAGCCCCTTGGTGAACTATACCGCGATGGGGAGAAAGGATGAAGCCGAAAGAACCATCCGACGTCACTACGGCGGCACCGCTCATCCGGTGAATTCCCCATTCGATTACAGCTTCGTGCGCCATCCGCCCGGCGGCGACAGCCTATTGCCCAATGCCAATGACAGCACCGGACGCGGCTACATCGTCACTGGTTTTAACAAAGCGGAGGGACTGTCACGCTGCGTCTTAGCGGAGGTGCCCACACGTCCACTCGCCTCGCTCGCCGAGCTCACGCACTGGGATCTGCGCTACGAAAATCCGATACCTCCCTTCTCCCTCAACCTGATTGCCAATTCCGATGCCACTCCCCTCTTGCCGTCGAATGCCGTGGTGAATGCAGCCGACTCCGGACTCGCGGAAAATTTACAATACGATGATTCCTACTGCGCGAATCACCTGTTGTTCGATGACTGGTTCCTTTCCTCGATCACGCCGGATCCCACCAACTTCGGCAATTCGGGACGGAGCTTGCTAACCACGTATCTCGATTTCGTCACGGGCAAAACCCCACTGGCCAATCGCTCGTACCAACCCATCCTCATCGACCGCACGACCGCGGCTATGCCAGGTGGTGCTCAGAAAATTTTTTCCGCCTCGGTCTCGCGCCCCACATCCTGGCAATCCATCGCCTCACGACTAGAAGTGGAGGGGATGTTTAATGTGAACTCTACTTCGGTCAAAGCATGGCGTGCCTTGTTAGGTCATGCGCGGAATCAGCGCGTGCCATCGATCCGCGAATCAGGTGCCTCGTGGAATGTGACTCTATCGGAAAAATCACAGCATCCGCTCAGCCGTTTCAGCGTCGCAGCTGATGGGCAAGCGGGCACTATGGGTAGCTCTGGCGCTTTTCCAGAAGCCACCGAGTTCGCCGGCTACCGGACTGTCGATGACACATTTCTCGATGCACTCGCAGAGCAGGTCGTCGCGCAAATCCGTCGCCGCGGGCCGTTTTTATCTCTATCGGAATTTATCAACCGTCAGCTTTCCTCTGGAGACCTCGCCCTGGCAGGCACGCTCCAAGCCGCGCTCAATGAGGTGTCGAAAAACTCTCGCACCAATCCCTACGCCACTCTGCAAGCACTCTCCTCCGTCTCCTCTGCCACGCCCGAGCGAGCGGCCGATACCGAATACAAATTCCCCGCCGCAGCCGCAGGTTTCAGTGGCTACGGCTTACCCGGCTGGACACGTCAAGCGGATGTGCTGCGTCCGCTCGCACCCATTCTTTCGGCACGCGATGATACCTTCACCATCCGCGCCTACGGCGACGCCCGCGATGCAAATGGCCGTGTGATCGTGCGCACCTACTGTGAAGCCGTGGTGCGCCGCGGGCGTGATTTTATCGATCCCGCCGATCTAGCGGATTCTCTCAACCAACCCACACGCCTGATCAACCGCGTCTTCGGTCGGCGCTTTCACATCGTCTCACTGCGCTGGCTAAACTCTAACGAAATTTGAAATTTTTCCCATGCCTTGTCGGATTTTCTACCTGCTTCTCGGCTTTTTTCTAACCTTCGCGCAGGCAGAAAAAACACCACCGCGCACGTGCCGCATTTTGTTCCTCGATGGCCCAGACTCCGCGCCGGACACGCTGCATTTATTCGATGGTATACGCTCGCAAGAAGTCGATCTGCCGCGCATGAATCTGTCGAAAATCTATACCTTACCCAACGGTCCATTGACTCTGCGTTTTGTGCCCAAGGCGATCACTGATCCAGTCGCCATCCCCGGCAAGGCACCGTCGGTGAGCGTCGCGGAAACCATGCAGGACATCTACCTGCTGCTCACCAGTGATCCCGGCAATGAGATCGCACCCGTGAAGGTTCAACTCATCAATGCGAGTACTGAGCAACTCAAGTTGGGACAAATGCTGTGGTTCAATCTCACCACCCATCAGATCGGCGGAGTGGTAGGTCGGCAAAAAATGGTGTTAGCTCCGCAGTCGCGCAGCATCGTCGACGCCCCCGCCGGCCGAAGCGAAGACTACAGCATCAACCTTGGCTATCGCAGACCGGACAACGACGTGTTGTATCCGCTATGCGAAACGAAATGGCATCACGATCCCCGTAGTCGCAGTCTCGTGTTTGTCATTGCCGAGCAAGGCATACGCACCCCACGCGTGATGGCTTTTCCCGATTACCGCGAGGCACCGGAGAAGGAATCTGGTCCCTGATCATTCATCTAACAAAAGAACCTCTCCAGCGACCGAGTGCAGAGGAAAGGTTTTGGCGGATCATTCAACAAAGAGCTAGATCGATCGCAAGGTTTTGCTTCTTACCCGCATCAGCACCGATTGCGGCGCTCCATGCTCCCCATCACTTCCACGCTGCGGAAATGATTCCTCACCGATGTTTACGATTTGTTGCACAAATACTGAAATTGCATTACTGCTAGTTGGCATGAATGCTGCAATCCTTAGACCATGACACCTCCCACCACGCATACCGGACTATTACAATGGGTCGCAGAAATGACCGCTCTCTGCACCCCGGACGCGGTTCAGTGGTGCGATGGATCACAAGAGGAATGGAACACGCTCACTGATTTCTTGGTCAAACAAGGCACGTTTGTCCGCCTCAATCCGGAAAAACGCCCGAACTCGTTTCTCGCCCGCTCGAAGCCATCGGACGTCGCCCGGGTCGAGGACCGCACTTACATTTGCGTGAAACGGCCTGATGAGGCGGGTCCTACCAATAACTGGGCGGATCCTGTGGAGATGAAAACTCTTCTGGTGGAAAAATTCCGTGGCGCGATGAAAGGTCGCACAATGTATGTGATTCCCTTTTGCATGGGCCCGCTCGATTCACCGCTGGCCAAGATCGGGGTCGAGATTTCCGACAGCGCCTATGTGGTGGTGAACATGCGCATCATGTGCCACATGGGCTCGCATGTGCTGCGCCGTTTGGAAGACGAGGTCAGGGGAGTGATTTCCAAAAAACGCGACGGCCACGGCTACTTTATCCCCAGCGCTCATACTGTAGGCGTGCCGCTGTCACCGGGAGAGGTCGATTCCCCCTGGCCCTGCCATGATGAAAAGTATATTTGCCATTTCCCGGATACCCGCGAGATCTGGTCCTACGGCTCGGGCTACGGTGGCAATTCGTTGTTAGGAAAAAAATGTCTCGCCCTCCGCATCGCTTCCAACATCGCGCGCGAGCACAAATGGATGGCCGAGCACATGCTTATCACCGGCCTGCATTCTCCCGATGGTGCTGTAACCTACGTCGCAGCGGCCTTCCCCTCGGCCTGCGGAAAAACCAACATGGCCATGCTCGTTCCGCCACCACAATACGTCGAAGCAGGTTGGAAAACATCCGTCGTCGGTGATGACATCGCCTGGCTCTGGCCGCACGAGGATGGCAAGCTGCATGCGATCAATCCAGAGACCGGATTCTTCGGTGTGGCTCCCGGCACGTCTTACGATACCAATCCCATCGCCATGGACTCGATGACGGCGAACAGCATTTTCACCAACGTCGCGCTCACCGATGACGGCGATGTCTGGTGGGAAGGCATGACCAAGGAGCCCCCCGCGCACCTCATCGACTGGACCGGCCAGGACTGGACGCCCGGCTGCGGGCGCGTGTCCTCCCATGCAAACTCCCGCTTCACCGCGCCCGCGGCACAGTGCCCGACCATTGACCCGAATTGGCAGAATCCCGATGGCGTGCCCATCGATGCCATCATCTTCGGCGGGCGTCGTGCTACTACTATGCCTTTAGTATTTCAATCCTTCAACTGGGGTCACGGCGTTTACCTGGGTGCAACGATGGGCTCCGAGATGACTGCCGCGGCGGCGGGTACGATCGGAAAAGTGCGCCGCGATCCGATGGCGATGCTGCCTTTCTGCGGATACAACATGGGAGCCTATTTCGCGCACTGGCTGGAAATGCGACGCTACCTCAAGCACCTTCCACGCTTCTTCCACGTGAACTGGTTCCGCAAGAGCGAGGACGGCAAATTCCTGTGGCCGGGCTTTGGCGACAACATGCGCGTGCTTGAGTGGATCGTGCGCCGCTGCAGGGGCGAGGCGGCCGGACACGAAACCCAGATCGGCTGGATTCCCGCATTCGATGACTTCAACGTCGAGGGGCTCGATGGATTTACCGAAAAAAATTTCGATGCCTGCATGGCCTTCGATCTAAAGGAATGGAAAACCGAACTGGTGAGCCAGGCCGAGTTCTTCCTCGACCTCTACGACCACCTGCCCAAGGAGCTTCTTTTCCAACGCGAACTTCTGGCAGCGCGGCTGGTGTGAAATCGGCTGACTGCTTGGGTATGCCGTCTCACTCCCTCGTAGATCAGAGGCTTACTCGAGCGATCCGCCTTCAGTGACAGGAGCAGCAATCGCAACCGTCACAGGTGCAACAATCGCAGCAGTGAGAACAATCGCAGGAATTCCAGCAGGAGTTTTCCCTTTCCTTTTTCTGTCGTTTTCTCTCCGCTTTCTCCCGAACTTGTTCTTCGGCCTGGAGCTGGAGAAACCCTTGTCGTGAATAGCCCGTAGAGCTTTCGATCTGAGCGATCAAATTCCCGTATCTCACGAAGGGCAAGTCTTCAATCGAAGCACCAAAATCTCCCCAGGCTGAGGCGATGCGATGCTTGATCGCCTCAGCATCCTGCGTCGCAAAGGGATTGAATCGACCACGCGCTTGATCCTCGCGGCGATCCTGCCAAGCATCGCGCCAATATACCAAGGAACCAAGCGCGGAGCCAAGGCGATGGAGATTCCTGCGCTGCGTCGGGAGATGTAACAAATCCGCGAGATGTGAGGTGATGGTCCCATAAGCCATGGCCACAGGCTGATCCGCTCGCAGAGGGTCCGAAACCTCGATCTCCTCCTGTCCTGCTAGCGCGTCCCATACTTGCTCCGTAGGAAAAGAAGAACTGTTCAGTGCAGCAACCGCACGATCTACCGCCGGTCCTGTCAGCACGCGGCCGATGCGGGCAAGGCCTCTGCGCAGAAAACCCTCGTCGTGCGAATCATCCGCAAGTTTGGCCGCAAGACCACAGACCGATACAGCAGCGGCGTGGAGGATCGCGGGGTGATCATCAGACACGGGAAAACGATTCGCCAACGGATTGCAGCATGTGGCGTTTTTCCATGGGAGAGCGATCGGATCGAGCGACATCCCCACCAGCCCGATAAAGGCGGCATCACGGTTCACCAGCAGACGTGATGCGTCGCCATACTCGCGCCCCAGGCACCGGGCAAGACCGCAAAATGCCCCCCGCCACACGGGTAGCGAATCGCGGGTGCACCGCGCACACGGACTAGCGATAAATCCAAACACGCCACGATCGTAACAGTGTGATCGTAAAAAAACAGTGCTAGTTTCGACAGTAGTATCGAAAAACGCTCACGGCGCAGCGATGAGCAGGGGCTGGGAATAAGCCGATGTTGCAGAATCTATTGTTTCCCCTCCTCTGCCGGTGCTTTGGCCTCAGGTGTTTTCCCGCCTTCGGGAACAAAAAGCAGAGTCACTCCGTTGATGCAGTAGCGTTGATCCTTCGGCGTATCAAAACCTTCGCCTTTGAACAAGTGGCCGAGGTGACCATTGCACTTCGCACACAGAACCTCGGTGCGGATCATGCCGAAGGAAACATCATCTTTGAGAATGACATTTTTGTTATCGGTCGCATCGTAAAAGGAGGGCCAGCCGCAATGGGAGTCGAATTTGTGCTTGGAGGAAAAGAGCTCAGCTCCGCAACCGGCGCAGAAGTAGGTGCCACCACCTTGTTCCTTAAATTGTTTATAAACCGCGCTATGAGCGGGCTCGGTGCCAGCTTGGCGCAGGACGCGGTATTGCTCGGGGGTGAGGATGGCTTTCCATTCGGCATCGGTTTTTTCCACTTTTGCCGTGGGTGCTGCGGGTGCGGTTTCTTGCGTTTTCATCACTTCTTTTTTGGCGTTTTCTTGTGCAATGCTAGTGGCAATGAGCAGACCTCCGACGGCGCACAATACGACGATGACAAGCTTTTTCATGTGACCAGCCTACTCTCGATGTGCTGACAATCAAGCGAATCGCTGCAGAATTTTTCCCAGCACCCGCACTTGCTCGGTAGGCCAGAGAGCGCGGGGCGTCATAATCGCGCCATCGAGCGAACGATGCTCGGGCCAATCAGCTTGCTGCGGGATGGCCTCCAAGGCTCGGCGGATGATGGCCTTGGCGGCGGCGACGTTGGCATGGAGATGGCTCATCACAACCGCTGCGGTGACGGCGCTTTCTTCGATTTTCCAACAATCGTAATCCGAAATCATCGCCAACGTGGCCAATGCGATTTCCGCTTCGCGCGCGAGTTTTGCCTCGGGTAAATTGGTCATGCCGACGACATCAAAGCCAAGCTTGCGATTCGTCTCACTTTCCGCTCGTGTGGAAAAGGCTGGGCCGTCTATGTTGACGTAGGTGCCGCCATCATGCACCGAAAGGTTTTCCGCCGTGGCGGCATCGCGCAGGATGCCGCGCAGGCCGCTGCTAATCGGATCGGCAAAGCTCACATGCCCCGCGATTCCATTACCGAAAAACGTGTGGTGTTCCCGGCGACTGGTGCGGTCGTAAAATTGATCGGGCAGAACCACATCGCGCGGGTGATAATTTTCCTTGAGGCTCCCCACGGCCGTGACGCAAATGCACCAGCGCACGCCGACGCTGCGCAGTGCCCAGATGTTGGCACGGTGGTTGATTTCCGTGGGTAAGATCCGGTGACCACGCCCGTGCCGCGGGAGAAACCAAATTTGCCGCCCCGCCATCGTGCCGCCGACTAGGGCATCGCTGGGCAAGCCGTAAGGGGTCTCGATCACACGCTCTTCCTTTTTCTCAAAGCCATCGATCTCATACAAACCACTTCCACCGATGATTCCTACTGCTGCCGTCTCAGTCATAACCAACGATGGCAAAGCGGGACGCGATTGACAACAGGGATTTTACATCGGCAACTTCCAGTGGGGCACTCGGACGGCGGCATTTTTCCTATACTACGGTAGTATGAGCTGGACGATCCAGTCAGGGAATCGATCGGTGTGAGTCGTGTGATTCGTATTTTGAGCTTGACTCGCCTCCCCTGTCTCATTTTAGCTGTCGCCCGATGGCACAGAATATTTCCATTCTGGCGGTTCACGCATTTACTCGTTGAAAACATGAGTCGCCCATCGACGTAACATCCGCATCTCATGGACATTTCTTCTCCTCTCTGGTATATCTGCTACTTGATCGTTTTGATCGGTATGTCGGGTTATGGGTTTCACCGCCTTACCATCGTTTACCTCTATCTCAAGCATCGCAACGATAAACCGCAGCCGAAGCAATTGTTCCAAGATCTGCCTCTGGTGACGATTCAATTGCCGGTTTTCAATGAAATGCATGTTGTGGATCGCCTGCTCGACAGCGTGGCCGCGCTCGATTATCCCAGTGACAAGTTGCAGATTCAGATCATCGATGACTCCACCGATGAAACCACCGCGATCTGCGAGGCGGGCGCCGCTCGGTTGCGCGCGATGGGATTTGATGCCAAAATGATTCACCGCGATGACCGCACAGGCTACAAAGCGGGCGCGCTGGAGAACGCTACGCCCTTTGCCAAAGGCGAGTATCTTTTCATTCTTGACGCCGACTTCGTGCCGAATGCCGATGTCTTGCAAAAAACGATTCATTACTTCACCGATGAAAAAGTCGGACTGATCCAGACGCGGTGGGGTCACCTGAATCGCACATTTAACATCCTCACCCGCGTGCAGGCGATGTTTCTTGATGGCCACCTCGAGCTGGAGCAAACCGCGCGAAATCGTTCGGGGCGCTTCTTCACCTTCAATGGCACTGCGGGAATTTGGCGCAAATCCTGCATTTCCGATGCCGGCGGCTGGGAGCATGACACCCTTACAGAAGACATGGATCTTTCCTACCGCGCGCAACTCAAGGGCTGGCGCTTCGTTTTCCTGAATGATGTAGAAACCCCTGCCGAGTTGCCCGTAGACATGGACGGCTTTAAGAGTCAACAACATCGCTGGACCAAGGGCTCCATTCAGGTATGCAAAAAAGTACTGCCTTCCATCCTGCGCAGTAAGGTATCCCTAGCAATCAAGATGGAAGCGTTCGCCCATTTGACCTCGAACTTCGCCTACTTGGCCCTGATCTGCCTCTGCTTTCTGATCTATCCGAATTTGCATGGTAAGGTCGAACTCGGGCCCTACGGTTATTATCTGATCAATGGATCAATTTTCTTTTTCACCACGGTATCGATCGTTGCCTTCTACCTGACTTCCCAAAAAGCACTTCGCCCCGGCACATGGTGGAAGGAAATCCCTTACTTGCCGCTCTTACTGGCTCTGGGCATCGGCATGTCGGTAAACAATGCCAAAGCGGTGATCGAGGCGATCTTCAATCATCAGTCCGCTTTCGTACGCACTCCGAAATACGGCATCGATCAAAAGCCACGCACCGACTGGAAAAAGAGCAGCTACAAGGCAATCAAGACACTCACTCCCGTGGTGGAACTCCTTTTCGGCAGCTTCTTCCTCTACGTCGTGATCGAGGCCGCCATGGATGCGAAATACAGTTCCGCCATTCTTTTGCTGCCGTTCCCCATTGGCTTTTTCTACACTTCTCTGTCTTCTCTGGCACGGATGCTGCCTACGCGCAAGGTGGAGGTAGTCAACGAGATGGCTACAGTCCGCAACCTTGATTCGTGATGATGTCCCGCGCGCGCATTCTTCGGCGTCTTGGTTTTTCTCTCGCAGCCCTCATCGGCTCCCTTTTGCTCTGCCAGTGCGGAACTCACTTTGACACGCACACGAAAATGATCGTGTCGGTGCGCGATCAACAGTTGCTTCTGACCCGCGATGGAGCACCTATCAAAGCGTATAAGGTGTCGACATCAAAGTTCGGCTTAGGCAGCAATTCGGGCAGCAACCGCACGCCGATTGGCGAGTTGGTGGTGGCTCGCAAAATCGGCGGATCTTCTCCGAAAGGCATGGTATTCAAGTCGCGCCGCCCCACAGGAGAAATCCTCAAACCAAACGCCCCGGGGCGCGATCCCATCGTATCGCGGATTCTTTGGCTCCATGGCAAGGAATGGCAAAACCGCAACACTTTTCGGCGGTGCATCTACATTCATGGCACGCCCGAGGAATGGAGGCTTGGCACACCGGCTTCCTACGGCTGCATCCGTATGTCATCCAATGACGTGATTGATCTCTACAAACGCATCGGCGTCGGTGCTGAGGTGCAAGTCATACGCGGTAGTCTCAAAGAGACGCCCGCAGGCCAACTCTATGCTGGCATCGCGCCCAGCCGCATGGCAGTCAGCCCGTGAATTTCTCGAACGTAGTGAGCTCAGACCGCCTCTCTGACATCATACGATCACGGCGTAAGCACCCGTTTTTCTAACGCTACCATGGTGATGTCATCCATTTGCGGAGCATCGCCAGTGAATTCTTTCAACCCGCGTAACATCTGCTGAAGCACCGCCTCGGCACCCAAGGGCGAGCTTTGTAGGAAGGTCGACCTCATCCGGTCGAGGCCGAACTCCGCTTCGTCGCCATTAAGCGCTTCCTTTACTCCATCGGTATGCAGCAGCAAGCAATCGCCCTGCTCGATCTGGAATGCATAATCTTTGGTCACTCGTTCGAAAACGTCTCCTTCATCGATCCCCACCGCCAGTCCGGATGGTTTGATTTGGGTTACCTCGCCCGTTTCTTTATGAAACCAAAATGCCGGATCATGGCCCGCGCGCGCCATCACGGCATGACCGCTATCACCATCCAGAATCAGATAAGCCATACTGATGAACATGTCCTCACGGATGTCGGGAAACAGCTGCCGATTGACGAGTGCCAGGACTTTCGCCGGCGAAGTCTCGCCCATAGCAACGCAGCGCAGCACACTCCGACACATCGCCATCAGCAGCCCGGCGGCCACGCCCTTGCCGGAAACATCCGCAATCACTAGCCCCCATCGTTTTTCTCCGAGATCGATGAAATCATAATAATCCCCACTGATGATGCGCGCTGGGGTGTTTGTACCGGCGACGCGGTATCCCTCGATCCATGGATTTTGCTGCGGCAACAGGATGCGCTGCACCTCGCGCGCCGTGCGCAATTCATTTTCCAACGAGCGCTTTTCATTCGCCTCCAGATGCACTAACGAATTGCCCAGCGCGAACGATGACTGCTCCGCCACAGAGCGAAACACGCTAAAGTCGTGTTCATTGAATACGCCTAGGCTGTGCGGTTTCGCCACGGCCAACACGCCCAGATCCTTACCACCGTGGCGCAGAGGGGCCAGCATGGCGGAAACGTCTTCTTCGTAATTGACAAAGGCATCGCGAAACGACTCGTGCGTTTTCACGTCGGCTACGTGCACCGCCTTACCCACCATCAGGCAATGCCCAAGTATGCCTTCGTCACTGGCTTGGTTCGACAACCGAATGTGACTTTCCGCCACGCGAGGATCCTTCTGCGCGCGGCGCATCACCTCCAGCGGTAACCCGATGAGTTGCGGGCATTGCTCGCTCACATACTTTGGCACCAAGTGCTGTCGGGTGTCATTGCTCAAATACATCGCGCCGCCCTTGGCGCTCACGACATCTACCACGCCATCGACGATCATGCGGTTCACGCTATGTGGAGAGGAATCCTTTTCGATCGCTTCACCCAGATCGTGCAAGAAGTGGAACATCCGCTCTTCCTCACCCACGATGTCGCTTTTTTCCTTCTCTAGCAGCTTCGCACTGCGCCGTGCACGAGACACCCAAAGCGCCATCATCATCAGCAGCGCCACTAATCCACAGACGATGTAAATTTCAAGGGACATGGTTCCGGTTCAACTCATGCGATCGATGCATTGCCATCACTTGGTTTGCGTCCCCAGTTCGTTTTCCAACAATTGCACCACCGATTCGAATTTCTGTGCATTATCCTCATTCGCAGCAGCGAGAATCTTGTGCGCATCCAGCACTTCTTGTCCCCGCTCGCGCGAGTTGAGATTCTGCACTTTCCAAGCCGAAAGCGATCCGCGGATGGTTTCCTCCCGCCCGCACCAAGCGGCGCTGTCTGGATTGATTTCCATGAAGGCGTCAAGCCCCAAGTCCTCTAGCGAGTTGATATTCCTTTCCGCTGCTCCAGCAATTTCGAGTCGTCCGCCGCCAGGCTGCTTAGTGATTCGCATCGCTAGGCCCGCGAGCATCCCCATGAATGTGGAGTCCATACCGCTGCACTGATGCAGGTCAATCACGAGACATCGCTCACCTAATTCCAAGCACTGTTCCGCGCTTTTCTTTACCGAAGGACTGGAGAGGAAATTGCCCTTCCCACTGCAGCGGATCCACGAAAAGCCGTCAAATTTCCCCCAATCGATGTCGCTTTGTTCAGTCACAAATGGAACGCGTCGCAACCTCGTTGCGACACAGACACTCTATGCAAATTCACCCGAAGGTCAACGCCGGAAAAAAACTTTCTCCGATGCCCCACCGCAGACTCGAGCCTGCCATGCGGATTTCACAAGTGGGCCCGACAGGAATCGAACCTGTACCTACGGCTTCGGAGACCATCGTCCTATCCATTGGACTACGGGCCCATGTGTGAGCTTTCGCGGAACTAGCTTAGAACGACGATGGAGCATCTGGCAAGCGTGGGTTTCACAATTCCTGCGGCTTCGCCCATGATCGATCCATTCGCTGGAAATCGCATCGATGCCATCAGAAAGACGATTATGGTTCTGAGTGATGCAATCGTCATATTAGAGAAATTTCAATCGAAAAACTTTGTCACCATCATTAATCCTCTCGCCCACGGCGATTCAGGCCCGTATCACAAACCTATCCCATACGCTAAGCATCATGCTTTTTCAACGCAGCACCTTCGCCCTCGCCCTGACGCTCGCTGCCAGTCCCATACGGGCAAAAGACGCATCGATCATCACCTCCGTCGAGGAAGAGGCAAAACAAGAACAAGACCTCGGAAAACAGCTCGAAAACCTCGGCCTGCTCTACAAAGACAAAAACAATCCACTCCTGCAGGAATTCTGGTTGCTGGGTCGCTACCACGGTCATTTCCATGAAACCGATGGCAGCAATGGCGAGGACACGGGATTTGAGAGTCGCCGCATTCGCTTGGGCTTTCAGGCTCGGTTGTTCGATCGACTCACTCTGCACGCACAGTCGATCAGTGGTAGTGACTTTGATCCCGATTACAATGGTTTCACCGAGCTGTGGGCCCGCTGGACTTTCAGCGATGCCCTGAGCCTCACAGTCGGTCAGCAAAAACATCGTTTCACGCACGACCGTAACGTCTCCAGCCGCTACATGAGCTTCATGGAGCGATCGATGTTTACCAACATGATGGGCCTGGACTACACCCCTGCGGTCACCCTGTTGGGCAAAATCGGCAAGCTGGAATATTACACCGGTTTTTTCACGAATTTCGCCGGCACCGACATGTGGAGCTCTTTCACAGAGCTTAACTCCGGCTGGTCCTACATCGCCGCGGCCACCTATGATCTGGAACATTTCCTCGGCGCGGATACGGCTTACTTCTACGGTAGCTATCTGCACAGCGATGCGAATAAAAACGCGACGAACCTGAAGCGCTTCGATGATGCCGTATCCGGCGCCTTGATCGTCACGGAAGGTCTCGCCGCTTTGGTCACCGAGGTTACGACCGGTTTCGGCGGTGCCCAAGGAAATGCCGTGGGGCTCAATATCCAGCCGAGCGTGTTTGTCACAGACGTGCTCGAGCTCGTGGGACGCTACCAGATCGCATCATCCAGCGACGCGGAAGGCCTGAGAAGCCAGCGCCGCTACGAGAGCCTGGCGGGTCTGCCGGATGGGGATTTTTATCAAGCCTGCTACATTGGACTGAACTACTACATCGCCGATCACCGCATCAAGCTCATGACCGGCGCTGAATACGCCAAAATGAACGATGAGGACACGCTCACTTTTTATGCTGGTTTCCGTATGTTTTTCGGACCGCATTCCGCTGCTCCCTACCCCGGCAACAAAATGCTGGAGGGGCTGTGGTAGGATGATGAAGCAGGGTTCGATGTCACGATTACTCCGAGAAAATATTGCTCAGCCCACCCATGACACCACCTTGTTCCTGACGTCCGCCCCCGGCGCCGACAATGCGTGCAGCCATTCGCCCGAAGGGTAGACTCTGGAGCCAGACCGTGCCATGGCCCTGCAAAGTGGCAAGAAACAATCCCTCGCCACCGAAAACCATCGACTTCAAATTGCCCGCGCGTTCGATCGAATACTGGATCTGATTCGTAAACGCCACGAGGCAGCCAGTGTCGACCAGCAATTTTTCGCCTTTCAGCTCCTTGCGAATCACAAATCCACCCGCGTGCAGAAAAGCCATGCCATCACCCGTAAGGCGCTGCAGAATGAAACCCTCACCACCGAAAAATCCCGCGCCGATTTTTTTGTTCAGCGCGATGCCGACTTGAGTGCCCAGCGCCGCGCAGAGGAAAGCATCCCGTTGGCAGAGCAGCTCGCCACCGAGTTGCGACAGATCCACTGGGATGATGGTGCCGGGGTAGGGCGCCGCGAAGGCCACGGACTTCTTGCCTACGCCGCGATTGGTGAAATGCGTCATAAAAAGGGATTCGCCTGTCAAGGCACGCTTGCCCACCTGCATGAGCTTGCCCATGAACCCACTATCGGGCGTGGAGCCATCGCCCATTTTCGTCTCAAACGAAATGCCCTCTTCCATGTAGTTCATCGAGCCCGCCTCAGCGATCACCGTTTCATTCGGATCGAGCTCTATCTCGACCATCTGCATGCTTTCGCCAAGAATCGCAAAATCAATCTCATGCGAACGCTTGCCTACTATTCCTGGTATGGGCGGCGGCGGTGGCGAGGATGTGATCGGGAACAACTGCGGCAACACCTTACCGGCCGGTTGCCATTCCGTCATGCCGGATTTCCACACAAACGTGTCCGACTTCAGAGTGCCGTTTTCGACCAATTCCGTGAGATTTTCTTCAGCGGTGCTGCCATTGCTGCCCGAGGGAGTGTGGTAATGCCATAGAGTCATGATGTAATGGTAAAATCATTTCTTTCCCGCGCAATGAAATTTTTTCTTCACAACAGCAGACGAAAGAATCCAGTCCCCGCATGGTGGATTCACTTGCAGCGTATCGTCGCAAGACGCATCCGACTCCCGCCCAACAGGCCATGGATGTCATCTTGAAAGAAGACGACAGTCAAACCCGCAGCGGATACGCCGCAGAAAACTGATTAACGAAAAGGGGCGAGCGATGAATTCAATTCGCAAAGAGAGCCGCAGTAAAAAAGCCTGCGCAGCAGAATGAAAAAAGCAGACTGGGATCATGCCTATCTCGAAAAAAATCCTCGCCCCCAAAAGATGCGTTTGCCCTGAGGATTTTGTCTCGCTTGATTAACTGATTTTAGGCTAGTGACCAATCCAAGGTAAGCGCGACCCCTTGTATTTCCGTACAGTTTCTAATCATCCATCATCCCTCTCCTTCTTTTCCAAAATCTGCGTCATCTGCGGATCAGTAATTTCATCCACAGATGACACAGATTTCCGCAGAGAGGAAGTAAGGTGATGAATGCAGTAACTTACTCCAGATACTGTTTCTAATCATCCATCATCCCTCGCCTTATTCCCAAAATCTGCGTCACTCTGCGTCATCTGCGGATCAGTAATTTCATCCACAGATGACACAGATTTCCGCAGAGAGAGAACCAAGCGTTTGTATTGGAGGGAGGACGCACCGAAATTGATGAGGAGGGATTTTTCGATACCCGAAGCTTTCATATAGTTGATCACTTGCGCTTCCTCTGAACCGGAGAGCGTTTGGAGAGCTTTGAGTTCCACAAGGATGGAATCATAACAAAGAAAATCGACTCGATAACTGGTTTGCAGAAGCTTCCCACGGTAATGGACAGGCAGGGGATGCTCCCTTACGTAGGGTATGCCACATGCAACGAATTCATGTTCCAATGCCTCTTGATAAACGGGTTCCAAAAAGCCATGACCGAGGATGCGATGCACCGTCATGGCGGCACCAAGAATGGCGTAGGTGAGAGGATCGCGTGGCACATTCATAAGGAGTGGAACCAGGTTTGGATCTTCTTGGCCATGAGGAGGCGACGTTGTTTCAGGAAATCTTCGTAGTCGGGGATCTCTTCATCGAGCATCGTTGCGGGAAGACAATTGGCTGCCAAGTTCTCAATCATGACAGCACGTTTCGTGATGCCACCATACTTTTTCTCATCACCCGCGCATTGTTGGGCAAGCTTCTTGAAATAGACTTGTGGGTCTTTGTCTCCGATGGCGATATTGATCTCCGTCTGGGCGACGACTAGATTGGCAATTTGATTGTAGCGGCCTTTGGAAAGGTTGTGTTTTTTCTTCAGGTGATTTTTGGGATAGATGTGATGCACATCACAGCGGTTCAGCAGAAGATCCCGCACGCTGATGTCACTGGAGAGAAAGCCTTTGTCCCCCATGGCAACTTGGGCGGCGCGGTAGCAGTGGAAGTAGGGACTGTTGGCGGAGGACGTATCCATTTGCTGCGGGAGAAGACCGTCCCAGAATCCCGCGCTCAACTACGCCGCGATGACGACCTCTGTATGCTTCAGCAGGCCGTTGGCACCAATCTGGCGGACGTCTTGATCGAAGGATGTTTCCGGATTCCCCGCATAGCGCCCCGTGAGGATGGACATGACATACCAACGGCGCAACAGACTCTCCAAATCAGCGGCGGGGACTTTTTCCTCACGGCCTAAGAGATAGACAATGTAGGCGAAGTTCACGGCATTTTGACCACCGATGATTCTGCTATCGATAAAACCCGCGGAGCGCAGGGTCATGACAAGGCGGTCGTAATGCGTCTTGTTCATGAAATTCAGAATGCCGGTCTTGAGGCGGGCGAAGGAAGACTCGGCAATGGCGGCCTCGTATTGCTTGGTCTCGAAGTTTCTGCCCGAGAGTAGAGCAACAAGGTCTTGCAGCTTACCGCGCTTGAACTCTGAGGTGAAGGCCACGCGGAGCATGTCCGTGTAGGACGGATCATACAGATCGTCGTTCACGTCCTTGAGCCAAGAGAGCTTGGGAAAGAACTCAGAGGCTGCGAAGGCGGGGTCGCCGTTTTTGATTTTGGAATAGAACTCCGGCGCGATGGCGAGGTGGCAGAAGTAGTCGATTGCTTTGCGCAGCATGTTGCCGCCGTAAGATTCATTGGCTGCGATCTTGGACATAGCGAAATCCGCCTGGCTCAGGGCGGTACCAGCGGAGTTCACACGGATGAAAATTTCGGTCACAGTCTCGATATCGAGGTCTTCCGCCAACTCGATGATGCCGAGGTGGTTGTTGACGATCATCTTGAGCTTCTGCAGGACTTTTCCAATGTGCCTGCGATCCGCAGACGGATTTTTGGTGGTGTAGTCTTCGATGAGCTCGATCAGATCGGCATCGGCGGCGAACACAACGGCGACGTCAGGAATCCAAGCAGCATCTTTCGAGATCGCCGGGTTGCTCACCTCGAACTTTTCCTCTTGAGGATGGAATGCGATGCGAATGCGTATGGTTTCGTAGTCCTTGGTGAGCACCTCGCGACCGAGCAGGCCGGCCATCAGAGCGGTGACCCGCTGCTGGCCATCGATGAGAATGCGCTTACCGGCGGAAAGAGTGCCATCCTTGAGCTTGACGGTGGGATTGCGCCACGCGATGAGGTAGCCGACAGGATAGCCCGCGTAGAGGGAATCGAGGAGATTGCGGACCTTGGTAGGCTCCCAGACGAAGGGGCGCTGGATTTCGGGGATAGCAATCTCGCCGGACTTGACCCAAGCGAGCAGGACCTCGATGGGCTGAGGGGTGACGGAGTAACGTTGGGTAGACATGGCAAAAAGTGCTGTGATGGGTGCTACTTGCGCTTGGGTTTGGATGATTTTGGGACGGTTACAACTTGGAAATGCAATGATCGCTGTTGGGTTTTAGAATACCTCATTGGCAGACTTTCAGCCAAGGCATTTTCTTGTATGGTTGTTGAGTTTCTCTTGGACTTCGTAAATTTGCGCCCCGGTGATTCTGCTGAAGTCGATTCGCACGGGAAAATACTGGCGGATGAGGCCGCAGGTGTTTTCATTAAGTCCTCGCTCCCATGCATGGTAAGGATGGGCAGAGTAGCTTGTGGTTTCATGGATTTCATCGATGAGTTGATGCATGGCAAATTCCTTGCCGTTATCCTTAGTGAGCTTACGATATACTCAGTCAAAGCCGTTCTTCAGGCCCTGATCCACTCTTTTCCGATCCATTGCACTTCTAGGGGTTGAATCTAAGATTTGAAACCGCATACTCTGGAATCTGAAAACTCTGAAATTCTGTTGTGTTGGGCAGCCTTGAAGAGAAAGAAGATTGCTAGGAGTCGTCGGACTGATGGGAGCGAATCCCTTTCTCTCGCTTGTTCGCGCTGGTCTTGTGGGCGCGTTCTTTGCCTTGCTGGGTCGCATGATGTATGGTAGATCATCTGCGTAATTCAGGTGTCCTGTGGATCTTGTGTTGGGGACGAGGAGACATCGTGAAAGATCGGGAACCATTCAACATTTTCTCATGCCGCTTCGTTCACACCATCGCGTTTGCTTTTGGAATTTTCCTTTCGTGAACCTGCTGGCATGCGCAGCCTATGCCTTGCTTACCACTCGGGCCGGTGGCCAAATTACCTACGTGGACGCATCGGCATCCAATATGTCTCGTCTCGATGGCGTGGCTTTCACTCCCTCTACGGCCTCTCTAGCTTTTACTGACAAAAACTGGTCGCTCCGAACTACTCCGGGCTTGGCGAGCCATGACACCATCTATGAGGCGGGCGGCGGCGAAATTGTCCCCACCTTGCGCCAGCGGGTCAGTGGTTTAAGCCCTGGGCTTTATGATGTTTACGCGTATTATTGGGTGGCCACGAGTGTCACCTGGCAGTTTGCCAGCAGTCTGGGAGCCATTCAGTTCCCCGTGAGCAGAGGGACGAATGCCAGCATTGGAACGCCTGTCACTTTCACTCCTGCATCAGCGGATCTATCCTATGTGCCTAGCGCCCATCTCACCGATGCTACTTTTGCCAGCGGTTCCGCACCCACTCAGGCCACTGGTGGAGCAGACCGAACCATGATACGGCAGTATCTGGGGAAACACTGGGTCGGTGCATCGGGTGAACTCGTCGTTCATTTACGCAATGCTGGTTTGATTACCAATGCCGCCAACAGTCGCACTTGGTATGACGGCTTGGGCTATCGAGCATCGGCGGGATCCACACCGATCATTGGCTCCTCCTGGTCGATCGGTCTGGGAACGCCAGCCATTTCCGCTCCCACCCTCAGCAGCCTGATTTGGGGAAACAATACGGTCAACAATGCTGATAACAGCGCGGTCCACGCTACTGTGGACGGCGACTCTTCCACCCTGCAGGCAGAACCGATAAGCCTTGCTGACGGGCAGAGCGTGAAGCTCAGTGGAAAGGTTCATTTCCAAACCTCCATCACCGACACCGCATCGGCTAGCCAATTCCGGTGGGGTCTCTTTCATCACAACGGTTCTGTCGATTCCAGCGGCTGGACAGGCTACTGGGCGGGAAATGGCACTGCGGGGAATGCCGGCAGCATGTTCCGCCTTATCAGCAGCAGCATCCTATACATTTCGGCAAATGCGATCAACGGCTCCTACCTTCCCAACAACATCATCGATCCCGGAACAGTCAATATCACAGCTGGCGTTCATGACTTCCGTATCATCATCACTCGTGAAGGCAATGGCGTCAACATCAGCGCCCTGATGACCCGTGAATCGGATGGTGCCATACTCAGCAATATGACCGCCTCGGACCCGACAGGATACACCCAATTTACCCGAATCGGATTCCTCTCTGGCGGCGCACTGGATGCCGATCAGATCAACCTTTATCAGCTGTCCTTGGAGTATCCTTTCACGCCTCCTGCTCCGCCACTGCCCGGCGAGATTGCGGAGGTAGCCCCCGACGGCACCTGGACTTGGTTCAATGACGAGCGCGCCGTATGGCATCAGGGGAAATTATTCGTCGGTTACGTACGAAGTGATGGAAACCCGGGCGTCACCCGATACGATCCCAGCACTGGCGTTGCCAACAATGTCAATTTCGGCACAGCCGCTTCGATCGAGGTGGATGATCACAACAACCCGTCTTTCACCGTGTTGCCAGATGGCAGGATCCTCGCGGTGTATTCCAAGCATGGAACAGCCAGTGCATTTTACAGCCGAATCTCCACCAACAACTCACCTTCCTCACTCGCCCACTGGAGCGCGGAATCCGTTAAGACAACGCCGGCGCGCAATACCTATGCCAATACCTATGCGCTATCCGGTAACGGTCCCGGCGAGAATGGTGCGATTTATAATTTCTCTCGCTGCATCAACTACAATCCATGCGTTACCGTATCCACCGACAATGGCGTCACCTGGGGGAATGTGACCCAAGTCATCAACGTAGGCACCGGAGGCACGCGACCCTACCCGCGATATGTTTCTAACAAAAACAACCGCGTCGATTTGATCTACACCGACGGCCATCCCCGCAATGAGAACAACTCGGTTTATCACCTTTATTATCAAGCGCAGAGTTTCCGCAAGACAGACGGAAGTCTCCTGAAGTCGCTGGCTAATCTTCCCATCCAACACGGAGCTGTGAGCAATCCAACCGTCGGAGAGAAAGGTAGCGTCGTTTATCAATACGACGCTGCGTGGGGACGGGGGTGGACTTGGGACATCCACTACGGCGTGAACGGTCACCCTGTTTGTCTCTATCAGACCCAGCGTGATGACGTAACAGGATCAGGCTGGAATCACGATCGTATCTACTATCACTACGCACGATGGACCGGCTTGACGTGGCAGAAAACATTCATCGCCCACGGAGGACGTGGCATTTACTCATCAGAAGACGACTATGGCGGAGGGATGGCCCTAGATCCAGAAGATCCACGCATTATCTACATCTCATCGAACGCCGCCCGTCCATTCGCTCTATCAGATATCAATAATGTACCACTCGGTCCGGGCGAACGATATGAGATATGGCGCGGTGTCACCCTCGATGGCGGTCTGACATTCACCTGGTCTCCTGTCACGCGAGATTCTTCGCAGGACAATTTGCGCCCGATCGTTCCAGAACATCACGGCTTATCGCGACACCTGCTCTGGTTTCAAGGATCCTATGTCAGCTATATCAACTACAGCACCAAAGTGATGGGCATCTTTGATCTGCCCAAGGTGTCACTCGCGCAATGGCGGCAGCAGAATTCCCTCGGGACCGATGCGACTGATGATGCCGACAAAGATGGTCTGACCGACCTCGCCGAATACGCGCTGGGCGGTGATCCCCATGACTCATCAGACCGACCTGCTCCCTCTCTATCCGACGGAGTCTTCCGCTTCAAACACCTGCCCTTGCGCAGCGATATCGAATCGATTGTGGAAACGAGCGAGGATCTCACCAACTGGACCGCTGTAGCGACTTTTCGTGGCAATGATCTGGGTCATACGATCGCACCCGGCATTGTCGCAACGTATGCGGAAGGTGATGTCACCAGCGTCAGACTCAGCCCGATGCCTCCCGGCAACGCGGCAAATGGTTTCGTGCGCCTTAAAGTCCGTGAGGCTCCCACGCCTCGCTGATTTCCGCATCTCCCCGCTAAGTCATCGGATGTTTACATGTTGATCAATGACTCGTAAGCCCTCGAGTTCATCGCCCTTCGCAAGTGGTGACGATGCCCATTCACATAGCGAACCAACTCTACTCCTCCGTATGGGGTGGAGAACCATTTTGACGCGGGCCATCTCATTTTACCCTCACGGCGGATGAGGAGTGCTCACTTCCGTCGGAAGCGCGAGGGCGTTGCCGGCATTGTGCAGTTGCTTGATTTCGGCTGGGCTCAGCACGCGGGACCAGAGGGCGACTTCATCGATGAGACCATCGAAATTCCGTCCGGTGCCCTCGCGGTGACCGCCGATGATGAGCCCGGCGCACTCAGACGCAGGGCCTGGGACGGGCAGTGCGTGAGCGGCCACTTGAATGCCGTTGACAAATAGAGTCAGTTGGGAGCTGTCAAAGGCAAAGGCCACGTGAGCCCAGCGGTCGGCGAAAAGGGTGCGATCGAGCTCTAGCGGAAAAGGCCCTTGGGCGAGTGGTGTGGGCGCTGCGGTGCTAGCGGCAGCTGCAGGCTGAAGAGTGACAGTGTGGAGTTCCAAGTTGATTTTAGCGGCGTCCGTTTCCGCCGAGCGGAAGCCGAGGGAGAGGTGGTAGCCAGGTGCAGTGCTGCCGCCGAGAGCGGATTCCAGCAAAAAGTGGCGGTCTTTGCTGCCGTGTGCAGGCAACGAACTCGGCTTGCACCAGAGTGAGACGGTGTGCGCAGCGCTGTTGTCGTCCAGCGGATTTCGCCCAGCTCTCTCGGGCAGTGCTGGGCTGTCATCGAGAGCTTGGCGACCGATGCGAAGGTATTGCTGCGCGGAGCGCGAAAAGGACGCCGCCCCACCGCGCACGCCACCCTGGACCGGGAAAGTGGCACCATGAACCGCGACGGCATCGAAACGCGCTCCGGTCACAGCGGAATTTTTCCCATTGTCATCAAAGTTCCACCAAGCCCGCAGGTCTCGGCCCAGTCCCGCTCCCGACTGGGGCACTAATTGACCGTAGGGAATGACAATTTCCCGCTGAATGGTGCCATCCGCAAGATAAAACCGACCAGTCAGTTTAAATGATGTAGCGCGGGTATCCGCAGTCAGAGTGAAGAACTGCCGCGGCTGCAGGGAAGACCATTCAAGATCGGGATGCGTGACATTTAGCGAGGCGATCACGCCGGTGTGGGCGGGAGAAGTGACGAAATCGTGAAGATCATAGCCGACGCGTTGGCGGTGGATGATGTGGCGCGAAACGTGGATGTCACCGCCCACGAGTACGACGCCTGCGATTTGTTTGGCTTTGATGAAATCGAGGAGGGCATCGCGCTCATGAAGATAGGTGAACATGTCATCGTTCTCGCCGTTTTTTTTGTCCTGCCAGATTTGACCCATGACTAGGACCTTAAAAGGTGCCTGTGAGGTTTCCAATTGTTGTCGGAGCCAGTTCCACTGCTCAAGACCAAAACAGGTTTTCTTCTGAGGATCCACGGGGGAGCTCATGGTCTGCGACCACCAGCGTGGGTCTAGCAGAAAAATTTCCATGGGACCCGTTTGGACCTTGTGATAGATGCCCTCGGTGCCTGTGCCGTATTGATCGTGGGCGCGGTATTCGGTGAAGCCGCGCCGCGTGTTCACGCGCCGATCGGCAGCATTGACGCCATTTCCATTGTTGAGGCCGAAGTCGTGATCATCCCAAGTGCCCACGGCAGAGGTGCTGCGGATCAATCTCTGCAAGAAGGGTGTTTCCAGAAAAGCGCGATGCTTTTCGCGAATGGAGGGGAGGTCCGCGACATCGATGTAGGGCGTGTCGCCACCAAAGATCAGTTGATCGACTTTCAGCGCGGCGATGCGCTGCCACAAGGGCTCAGCGGTGGCATTGGCACAAGAAGCGAAGGCGGCAGTGACGCAGGTGCGGGCGCTGGGGGAATCGGCGGTTTTGAAACTCAGCCCATCGGAGGGGCTGAGCAATACAGTGGGGGGCGTGGTGCCGAGGTCTTCGATTCGATAGGTATAGTTGGTGGCGGCAGCTAGGCCGGTGACGCGGAAGCGGGCGACGTGGTCCGTGTCGAAAAGACTGCTAGCCTCGCTGGTGGCGACGACTTGTAGATTCGCATTCAGCACGCTGAGCCGCAGGTTTTTTTCCTCGGCTCCCGGGCGATAGAGAAAATGGGCTTCTGTCCCTGTCACCGTGCCCACGAGAGGACCTGTTTGGGCCATGGCGGCAATGCTGGCGCATAGCGCGATGAGTGAGCAAAGTAGGAGGCGAGGTGCTAATACTATCATGGTGTGCTTAAGCTGCGAGCGGCGGCGAACATTCTCCCGAAGTCAGGCATTTGCGGCGGCAGCGCGGGAAAAAATGCGAGCCGTTTGCAATATGGAAAGATCTGTTTTTGCCAGAAGATCATTAACAAAAGGAGAGTAACTTCTGTCTGTGGTAATGCAACCATAGTCTCGAATTCCCTGTTTTTTGCTCTTCTCTGCGGTCAGCATTCGTAAGCGGATGAAGCCGCATGCAGTCACCAACGGAGACATCGTTTCATCAGACCCGAATCCGCACCTGCGTGATGTTGATGTTGGGCAGATTGCTGACGTTTGTGATGAATGGAATCGCAAGCTTCGCGGGTGGGCCGCTGTCTACTTCGCGTCGTGACATCCTTGCGAACTTGTCATCGCTGCAAGATCGATTCACCTCGATGCGTAATCAGAAAAAATTGTTAGCCAGCCTTATGAATCGAATGCCAAGCCTCATCGCGTTCAGCGCGACCCTGCGTCTCTCGCTTTTATCTCTCGCGTATGCGGCTTCATCGATGACGACGATGGCACAGGAGCTGCAAGTTCTGAAACAAAAAGAAGCGACGGTCCTTTTTTACGGAAATGCCATGGTCGAGAGGTTGTTAGAGAAGGGAGAAATGCAGGCTCGGGTGCATCTCGCGCTACCCGATAAAAAACTGCATTTTCGTAGTCTCGCATGGACGGGGGATGAAGTCGCGAACCGTTATCGGGCGGAAGGGTATGCGGCTCACATGAAAGAATTGCTTGCGGCTTGGCCCGCGCAGGTCGTGGTCCTAGGATATGGTTTGAACGAGTCATTCGCGGGAGCCGCGGGATTGTCAAACTTTCGCACGGCACTGATGGGGCACCTCGATCAACTCACCCGCCTCCACCCCGGTGCACGCTTTGTACTGCTTTCACCGATTGCCACGGAGTGTGAAGTGGGAGATCAATCGAAGGTGCCATCCATACCTGCTTTCGAAAATGGTGCGGCACGCAGAGCGGACGTAAAACTTTACGCTGATGCCATCGCGGCGATCGCCAAGGCGCGTGGTGCCACTTTTGTGGATCTGTTTACGCCGACCTCAAAAAGTCCGGTTGCATGCACGATGAATGGCGTCCATCTGAACGACACTGGAAATGCACTGGCGGCGCGCATCATCGCCCTTGCTCTCGCCGGTGAAGAGGCAGGAAATGTCGATGCCTCCCACCTGAAGGAAGTCGCGGCCGCTGCGTCACAGCTCGCTTACTACACCGCAGAGGTCGTTCGCCCCAAAAACGGTGTGCTTTATTATGGCGTGCGCAAACGTCCGGAAGAGCGTGCCGCAGAGATGCCACTTTATCTTCAGCGTATCGAAAAAGCCGATGCCCTGGTTCACGAACTGGCGCGCAAGCCCAGCGCGAAATGGTCCGATGCTCCCTTCATTTCGCTGGCACCCTTGCCTCCTGTGACCAAGGCAGGATACATGCGCGGCGTAGGCGTTGTGAAATCGCCTGCCGAGATGCAGAGTGATTTAAAAGTCGCAGAGGGATACGCGCTTAATCTTTTTGCTTCTGAGGAGCAATTCCCCGCTCTGCGCGCACCAGTGCAGATTGCCTTCGATGCGCGCGGTAGGTTGTGGGTTGTGACCATGCCGAGTTTTCCTCATACGGTTCCGGGACAGCCGCAGGAAGATAAAATCATCATACTCGAGGATACCGATCACGATGGCAAGGCAGACACATGCACGACATTTGCCGAGGGCTTCGATGCACTCGACGGCGTTGCCTTTACCGAAAATGGTGTGCTCATCAGCGAACAATCGCGGCACTGGCTCATGCGAGATACCAATGGCGATGGTCGCGCCGATACGAAAACGGAGTCACTGCGCGGCCTCGATGTGACCGATTCGCATCACGGGGGCATGATCGCTACCGATCCCGTGGGCGGCGTCTGGTTTTGCGATGGCGTTTTCCATCGCTCGCAATTCGAGACGCCGTATGGCGTGCATCGCGGATTTGATTCGACCACCTATCGACAAAATCCTCGCACAGGACGCATCGAATCCATGTGGCAAAGCGAGACCCCGAACCCTTGGCGCATTTCGTTTGACCGCACCGGCAACGTCTTTCAAATGTATGGGGGTGGTCATGTGCTCGAAGGTCTTTCTCTGCCCTGGACCCCGCTTGGTATCTATCACAAATACGGTCAAGGAACTGTGGTCAATTACAGCAAGGGCAGCGGCGTTGCTAGCGTTTCGAGCCCGAACTTCCCCGATGACTATCAGCAAGGCTTAGTCAATGGCGTTTTGTTAGGCCCCTATGTGGTAACTCTAACGAAATGCGATTACACCAAAGGCGCGGTGGTGGGCAGTGCGCGTGTGGATTTACTCACCTCGGAAAATCCCGCGTTTCGTCCGGTCGATATGAACTTCGGGTTTGATGGCGCGCTCTATGTTTCGGATTTTTCTAGTGCCATCATTGGTCACGCGCAGAATCCGATGCGCGATGCGCGCTGGAATCACAGCAAAGGTCGCATTTGGCGTGTGGTCTATCAAGGCAAGCCTGTGGTTAAGGATTGGCCAACGATCGAGGGCGCAACTGCAAAGCAACTTTGCGCGTTGTTGTCGCATCCACAGGACATCGTGAGACATCACGCACGCATCGAGTTGCGCAAGATCGGTCGTCCGGTGCTCGCTACGGTGGACGCATGGGTGGCGGGCATGAAGAACCACGATCAGGCGATGCTAGAGGCGCTGTTCGTCTGCCATGGTCTTGGTGAAACGCGCCCTGCTCTGCTCGATGCCTTACTCGCATCCCAGTCTCCGTTGCATCGCGCGGCAGCAGTCAAACTCGTGGCAACGCAGGCGCAACTCTTACCGAAATTCCATGAGTTACTCAAATCCGCTGCTCGTGATCCGCATCCGCGCGTTCGTATGGAAGTCGTGAGTGCCATCGCGCGCTTGCGCTCGTCCTTGCCGCTAGCCGATACACTGATTCGCGAGTTCGTTAGCGAAAAACATCCCAACGTTTTGCAGATGCTATCCTCTTTATCGCATGGCACCGCAGCACGACTGGGCAGCAGCATCCCTGTTCTAGAGATCCTGCCAGAAACACGCGTGACACAGTGGGAGAAACGGGACGATGGAAAGTTCCGCACCTTTATCCGCAGCTCCCGCGAGCAACCTGCCATTCTCTCGGTGAAACACAGCTATCTCGATGTTTCACTGAATGGCGTGCAAGTGCTCTCTTTCGATTCGCAGTGGTCGAGTCAACAACAAGTGCGCTTGGCTCTGCAAAGCGGATGCAACATCGTGGAAATTTCTTATCGCAAACTCCGCGGCAATCCTCCGGCTGTTTATCTTTTCACACCCTTGGGCACTCCACTCGCAGAAGCGCAGATGGCAGCTAATCCCCAACAGCTCGCCGACTTTGCTGCCGAATGGCAGAAGCAACACGCAGATCTTGCTGGTGTCCTGCGGGTACAGGCGGTGCCTAACCAGATGCTCTTCGCACCGCGTGAGTTGCGGGTGAAAGCTGGCGCGAGTGTGCGACTTATCCTAGAAAATCCTGATCTCATGCAGCACAATCTGGTCTTGGTCGAACGTGGCGCGGAGCAGGAAATCGGCGAGCTGGCGGACAAACTCGCCGCTGATCCGAAAGGCATAGAGAAAGCCTACGTTCCAGATTCGCCCAAGGTTCTTCATGCAACTCCACTCGTGGAGCCCAAGGGAAAAGCGGAACTCACTTTTGATGCACCCAAGACACCCGGTCGTTATCCTTACCTCTGCACTTTCCCAGGTCATTGGCGGGTAATGAGAGGTGTGCTCATTGTCGAGCCATGCACTGATCTTGGCGGCAACCCGCAAAGGTAACAACCAAAAAATACCCGTTTCCAAGGACTCGTATGATTCGTTCCGGGCAGGTTGACAGCATCTGTTAGCATGTCCACCCACCTTGCTTGTGGGAGAAGCGGAGTAAACCGAATTAGGACATCACCAAGGATTTAATCCCGAGGGTCAGACTGGACTCCGCCTCTCTCGCATG
>CAMDAD010000020.1 GCA_945888515.1 Akkermansia muciniphila
CTCTGATTGGTAGACTGATCATCACGCTGGAGCTTCCACGACTCAACAATCAGCGAACAAAAGATCACACATCCCGGTTCTTATCGAAATGGCACATGCCGCCCGCAGCATACTGCGCAGCGTAAAAGATACTTTTTCAGCAAACACTAAGTATTGGCACCGCTTACGTTGCGCAGGGCTCCAGCATTGGAGACGCCGGTGCCGCTGAGGGTGAGAGCCTCCGCTCCCACGCTGATATCACCCTGCAATTCCAGAGCCGCAGCGCTCGAAACAGCAGTGCTGCCAGCGGTGGTGCCGAGGGCACTCGCGTTGCGCATGTTGAGCACACCGCCGGTGATCGAGGTGAGGCCAGTGAACGTGTTTGCACCGGTGAGGATCAGTGTTCCCGTTCCGTCCTTGGTAAGCGTGCCGGAAGTGGTGCCGATGACGCTATTGATCGTGGTGTCGCCCGCACCACCCACGGTGAGGCCAAAAGTCGCTCCTGTGATGGTGCCGGCGTTGCTGAGAGTGAGAGTTCCGGCATCGGAATTGACTCGACTGGCAGCTCCGAGGGTAAGCAGACCACCGAAGGTGTTGGCACCGCTGATGTTGCGCAGGGCGCCGGCGTTGGAAACACCGGTGCCGCTGAGAGTCAGAGCTTCTGCTCCCACGCTGATATCACCCTGCAATTCCAGTGCCGCACCGCTCGAAACGGAGGTGGCGCCTGCGGTGGTGCCGAGTGCCGTTGCGTTTCGGATGTTGAGTATACCGCCAGTGATCGATGTTGCGCCAGAGTAGTTGTTCGCTCCCGAGAGAACGACGTTGCCAGCGCTTGATTTGGTTAGGGCTCCCGCGCCGTCGAGGATCGCGGAAACTGTGCCACTTTGGAGAGCGTAGGAAGTCCCGGTGAGGGCTCCCGTCGTGCCCGTGATGCTACCGCTTTCCATCGACACCGCACCGACAGTGTCGTTGAAGGTAGCGATGTCAAGCGTGCCGCCGGATACCGTTACGCCTCCACTGGAGAGAGCGTTGGTGATGCCGTAACGAAGTGTTCCGTTAGAGACAGTGGTCAGACCGGTGTGCAAGTTCAAACCGGATAGGATCAAGGTTCCGGCACCCGTCTTGTTCAGGGCACCCGTCGTGTTGGCGCTCGCACCACTGATGGTCAGCGCGTTTGCAGCTTCAGTTACATGGATCGAACTACTCGTCGCTGTGGTGAGCGTAAAATTGCGGTTAGTAGAAGCGGTGGCTCCCGTGTATTGCAGCGTGCCGCCGCCGAGAACCAAGTTGCCTGCCGCAACGGCCGCCTGTCCTAGGTTTCCTGCCACACCACCGTTGCCGATGGTTGCCACACTAAGCGTTCCGCCGTTAATGCTGGTGACTCCGGTAAAGGTGTTTGTTCCGCTGAGGATCAATCGACCACTTCCGGTGATGGTCAAGCCGCCATTCGAAAGGATGCCGGATATCACAGACCAATCATCGGCGCTATTCGAGTTATCCACCAGATTGATGGTGCGTGCTGCACCTCCAAGGTTCAGCGCTTGATTGAGTGTCACAACACCATTCGCGATGCTGCTACCAAGTGTCAAAGTCGTGCCCGTTGTGAGTGACCTAGTGGTCGTTCCCCAGGTGCCGAGGTTCGTAGAGACTGTGAGGTTACCACCGTAAGCAGCAAAGCCGCCGCCACCAGCGCCGAAGTTGACGCTAGTTGCGCCCGTGCCAAGCGCCCGGCTGAAGGTGCCGCTCGTAGCGACCACTCCTCCACGCAGCTGGTAGGCTGTTGCGATGTTGCCAGATCCACTAAAAGCAAGCGTTCCCCCGCTGATCGTCAGCGCCCCCGTGTTTGTGAGGGCTTGGGTGATCAAAAAAGCACTGGTGCCAGACTTGGTGATTCCTTTGCTGCCGAAGTCGTTGCCAGATGATCCGGAGAGTGTGATCAAGCCGGTGCCAGTCCCGCCCAGAGTGAGCGGACCGTCGGAGACTTTGATTCCAGAGCTGATCGTGACGGCCTGCGAGGAGTTTTGGAAAATCCCGTTACCTGAGCCGATAAAGCTTAAAAACGAGCCGCTTAGTGTGAAACCACCGCCACCGTTGGATTCAAACTGGAGCTGGTTCGCTTTGAATTCCTGCGAAACCGTGATCGTTCGGTTCGTGGCAGCCACTCGTCCAAAAACAAAAGTCCCCGAGGCGTTACCATCCGTTGCGACCGATGATCCTGCTTGATAATTGCCAGATACATTGATCACCCCACTCGTGGAGCCCGTCCAAATGCCGTTAGCAAACAAAGACGCTGACGTAGCGAGTAAAACAGTTACGCTCAATAAAAAGCGATTGAAGGGAGAGGCTTTCATGGTAGATTACGGACTGGGGGATGTTAATGAGGGAAATGGGGGATTAATAACAACACATCATTTCCACATAAATGCTATTTTTGCAGGCAGGCAAAGATTTCTTTTTGCCACAACGTGTGTCAAGACGAAAATTTGCTTTTTTCGCAAAATTTTGTTACGTTTACGCCCGATTTTTTATGAATATTCTGACGATTAAGCTGACCCAAGCCGCTAGGTTAAACGTTTTTACAATTTTTGTTTTCGTATTTCGATAATGATGATTGGCAAGCAGTCTGTGTCTGCGGCGATGCCTCGCGCATAACGCAGGACGTCGATCCCGCCCTGCACGAGCTCATCCAAACCTATGGCAAAAAATGATTCTTGGGGTCTTTCGTGCCGTGGCGGTCAAGCCGGATTGACGGATCGCTCCCTTTTTTCATTGGCAGATCATCGCATTTTTTTCTACCATCGCGCGCAGCAAATCTCTCTGATCATGAAATTCCTCATCACTCTCACGATTGCCATGCTTGCGCTGATCGCTTGCACGCCACCCGCCAGCCAATCCACCACAGGAACCTCCGTCAATTCCCTCGATGAATACGCCAACGGCACCGTCCAACAATACGGTGGCTCGGTCGGCTCGCGCTATGCGATGTTTCAACTGACGTGGAAGTCCTCTGGCAATGTGGTCGGCTCCTACTATCACCCCGCCGATCACGGCACCATCAGCTATCAACTCAAGGGCAAAAACACTGCCGACGGCCAATTGGTATTGACCGAATACACGCAAGGCCGCCAGACGGCGATCCTCACGCTGAACAAGTCGATCAGTCAAAGCTTGATCACTTGGTCCGGCACTATGCACAATACCGATGGCCGCGTCATTCCTGTGAGCTTCACGCGCAATGGACAATGAGTCGCAGCGCACGCTGCTTCACGCCTGTGCCTTCCTGTCCTAACCATACGCTACTCCCATGAAAACACTTTTGCTGTGGTTTTGCGCCACTCCGCTTCTTGCCTTGGACATTCCGTCAGGCGGCACGCCCATGGACGCCTCTCCGCTCTCCGCTCATGTCTTTGATGGCTTCGGTCAAAAACAAGCCACTGCGGAAAAAGGCCAACAACTGCAAATCACGCGCGCTGATCCTTCGCGCCCCTTCGTGGCCCAGTGCTCGGTCACCTCAGCAAGCCGCCAGACACTCGCTAAAAACAGCCCACTATTAGCGATCGTGCGCTGCCGCAGCACGGATGCCAAGCGCGCCGCGTTTCTCGCCAAATGGCAGCTCGGGGCCGCTCCGTATTCCGCCTACACCGGCACGATGGAAGTGCCCGTTTCGCGCGAGTGGCAGGACTACGCTGTGTTGCTGATCACGCAGGAAGCGATCGATACAGATCGTTTGCAATTCACCATGCTCTGCGGCCAAAAGGAACAGTCATGGGAAATCGCTAGCGTGCAGCTCTGGTCCTACCCGCCCGGCACCGATGTCAGTGCCTTCCCTCGCATCCGCCGCACTTATGAAGGTCGCGAGCCAGACGCTCCGTGGCGCAAGGAAGCCTTGGAACGGATCGAAAAAATCCGCAAGGCTGATCTCACGACTACCCTGCGCGATGCCAAGGGAAAACCTCTCGTCCATCAGGAAGTCACGCTGGAGCTGCAGCGTCATGCCTTCGGCTTCGGCTCGGCCATTCCCGTGCAGCGATTGCTGGAACACTCCGCCGATGGCGAGCAGTTCCGTAAGATCGTGGACAATCATTTCAGCATGGTCGTGTTTGAAAATGACCTCAAGGACTACGGCTGGAATCAGAATCTCGACGATGCTAAAAAACGTCAGCGCAATGAGCAGCTCGATCGTGGACTCGGCTGGCTGCACGACCGCCACATCGCCGTGCGCGGACACTACCTGATGCAAACCGCACGACCTCACAACTTGCAGGGCAAGGATGCCGCTACCGTGCGACGCCATTTTCTCGATAGCGCCCGCGAGCGACTCGACTTCGTCGGCGACCGCGTCTGTGAGTGGGATGTGATCAATCATCCCATCGCTTGGGCCGGAGCGGATCTACTGACACGCCATGCTGGGCTCGAGAGCATCGACCGCGAAGTCTTCGATCTCGCGCGCCGCGAAACCACACTTCCGCTCTTTATCAATGAAGATCAAATTTTCCGTCCCGGCGCTCAGTCAGATGATACGTTTATTTATCTTCAATCGTTAAAAAAAGCGGGCTATCCCGTTGCGGGACTGGGCAACCAAGCGCACTTCGATGAAAGCTATCTACCCTCACCACAGGAAATGCTAGCCACCACCGATCGTTTTGCCACCGTGGTGCCGAAACAGATCATCACCGAGTTCGATATCGTCACCACGGCCGACGAGTCACTGGCAGCCGACTTTACGCGCGACATCATGATCGCGACTTTCAGCCATCCGGCGTATCATGGATTCCTGCTCTGGGGCTTCTGGGAGGGATCCCACTGGAAACCACAGGCGGCCTCCTGGAACCGTGATTGGACCATGCGCGCGCGGGGTGAGGCATTTATCGATTTGGTAGGACGCCAGTGGCACACCAAGGTCACCCTCAACACAGATGAAAACGGCAAGGTCTCCTGGCGTGGTTTTCCTGGTTGGTATAAAGTGAGAGGCGACGGCTTGGAGCAATGGTTGGAAATCAAGTGACTTCGCTTCCGCATTGACAGTCGGAAAGTATGGGTTACATCTCAGGCATGTTACGGATACCAAAACTGACTCATCTCGTATTCGCCTTACTGGTGCTTTCCTCAACCTCCTGCGTGCCTCTTGCTCTGGGCGCCGCGGCAGGTTATGTGGCGCGTGAAAATGGATACAAAGTCCAGCCGCCGTTGAAAAAATCGGAGAGCTCCGCACCTACTGACGACGGCAAGTCCGAAAACTAATTCGCCAGACACGGCGTTTCCGACTCTTTTTTACCCTCATGAAATACTTCCATCTCTGCCTCGTCCTCACGGGCATTTCCTGGGCCCAGACGCTTCAGTCGTCAACTGCGCCTACCACGAGTCCCGCCGCCGCGCCCACCACAGCGGAAATCTATCGCTCTGTGGTGCGAATCGAGGTCGCCACGCAAGTGCCGAACTATGCCGCGCCATGGAATGCCGGTCGCTTCAGTGGTGGCATCGGCACGGGCTTTTTGATCGGACCTAACAAGTTCCTGACAAACGCCCACGTCGTCTCCAACGGCGCGCGTTTTCTCATCACCATCTACGGATCGCCGGAGAAGCATCAGGCCAAGGTGGATTTTATCGCACATGATTGCGATCTCGCGATTCTCTCGGTGGAGGACTTTTCGCCTTTTGAAAAGCTTCCCGTTTTTTCGATCGGCCAAGCCGTGCCAGAACTGGAGTCGCAGGTGCGCGTCATCGGCTACCCGATTGGTGGCGAGCGACTCTCAGTCACGCGCGGCGTGGTGTCGCGCATCGACTTCCAACCATACTCGCATTCCCGCGCCGATTCGCACCTGATAGTGCAGATCGATGCCGCCATCAACCCAGGCAACTCTGGCGGTCCGGTGCTTCAGGAAAACAAGGTCGTAGGCGTGGCGTTTCAGGGGCTAACCGAAGCGGACAACACTGGCTACATCATCCCGACACCCGTAGTGAATCGATTTCTCAAAGACGTGGAAGACGGACGCTACGACGAATACACCGATCTGGGTGTGACGGAATTTCCGCTGATCAATCCCGCCATGCGCGAGGCGCTGAAGATGCCAAACAATGGGATTGGCGTCTTGGTAACGGATGTCACGCCCACCAGCAGTTGCGATGGAAAAATCAATCCTGGGGATGTGCTCATCGGGATTGACGACCATCCGATCGATGCGAATGGCTCGATCTTGATCGAGGGGGAAAAGGTCAGTATGCACGAAATTGTCGAACGCAAATTTGCCGGAGATGAGGTAAAACTGCGTGTGCGGCGCGGCGACCAGTCGCTGGAGATTCCAGTGACTTTGAAAACCTTGCCGCAATCTCGCATGTATGCCATCAGATATGAAGAGAAACCGCGCTACATTGTCTTCGCTGGACTCGTGTTTCAACCGCTAGATACCAACCTTTTTGCCACCGCCTCCCTGCGCGATGTGACGGTGCGTCGCCTCTATACCGAATACGTCTCGAAAGGCCGTTTTCTGGAACTGGAGGATATTGTGATTCTCACGGACTTCCTCGCTGATGAACTCAACAGCAGCTTGCCACCGTATAAAGGCAAAGCCGTGAAATCGATCAACGGCACAGTGGTGAAGTCACTCGCACAAGCAGAGCAACTCCTCTATCCGCAGAGCCCTCCCGAAAATTTTGTGATTGAACTTCATGGCGTGGATCGCCCGCTCGTGCTGCCGGCCTCGCAAATCGCGGCATCGAATGATCGGGTGAGAAAAAATTACAATATTCCCCGCCTCAGCAACCTCAAAGCCCGCTAACACATCTGACACCGCTCATGAAATCGATCTATCTCTTGCCGCTGTTCTTGCTGGGCGCTTGCCAAAAACCCGCGACAAGTCCGACACTCAGCGCAACGACTCCTGTTGCGACAGCGCCCGAAAGCATCACCACAACTCAGGGCGCTGATGCCCATCTTTCTGTCGTGCGCGTGAATGCCACATTGCAAAACTGGAACGTCGCACAGCCATGGGAGAAGAACCCGCCGCGCCGTCGTCGTTCGCTCGGGGCAATCGTCGGCGAGCGTCATGTCATCACCACAGCGGAAATGGTGGCGGATGTGACGTTTGTGGAACTGGAATCCACCGATGGCACCCGCCGAACAAGGGCTGAGGTTGCCAGCGTGGATTACGAGGTCAATCTTGCCCTGCTGGAACTGCCGGAGGGAGAAGAATCCAAGGCGTTTTTCCAAGGGATGAAAGTTCTGGAAATCGCGCCAACACCGCCCCTGCGTGATACCCTCGAAATCATCCAAGTGGAGGACAATGGACAGAGCCTTGTCACCGCCGGGCAACTGCTCTCCGCGGATGTGCGTGCCACCTTTCTGCCCGGACAGTTGTTTCTGACCTACCGCGTTAAGGCATCGATGCAATCGTCCGCCTCCTCCTTCACCGTACCCGTTTTCAACGAAGGAAAACTCGCCGGCATCCTCAGCTCCTACGACAGCAAAGACCAGATCAGCGATGTCATCGCCACGCCATTGATTGCACGCTTTCTGATGGAGTCGAAAAAAGAAACCTACCAAGGCTTCCCGAACCTAGGCGTGAACATCAATCCAACCGAAGACATTCATTTCCGCTCCTACTTGAAAATTCCCGAGTCTGAAGGTGGCATTTACGTGAATAAGGTGCGCAAAGGCTCGGCAGCCGATAAAGCCAAGCTTTTACCTGGCGATGTGATCCTTGGGATCGATGGCAATCCGATTGATCGACGCGGTTACTACAAAGACCCGATTTACGGGGCGCTTCCATGGGTGCAGTTGGTGCGGGGGAACAAGTCCGCCGGCGATAGTGTCACGCTCTCGCTGTGGCGCGATGGCAAAGCTCAGGAAACATCCGTCGAGCTCACCCGTCAGGAAGAAAGCACACGTTTGGTGCCGAACTACCAGTTTGGTATCGCGCCGAATTTTCTCATCAAAGGAGGCATGATTTTCCAGGAGCTCACCCGCCCGTTGCTCGAAGCCTATGGCGAGGACTGGGAATCGCGCGCGCCACTGAATTTTCTCGATGCCATGAGCAATCCGGAAGCCTACCAGGAAAACCACGAACGCATGATCTGCCTCACCGGGGTGATCCCCACCCAAGCCACCGTCGGTTACGAGGGGCTGCGCAACCTGATGGTGAGCCGCGTAAATGGCAAATCCGTGCGCAATATGAAGGAGCTGATCAGCGCCTTCGGAGCCCTGCCGCTGAGCGGGAAGTCGCATTCCATTCAATTTCTCGATGAAACGCTTGTCATTCACCTCGATGAAAAAATGTCCGATCTGATTGACCAAAATCTGCTACAGCGGGGACTAAATCAGCTTTCAAGGGCGGATTGATCTGTCGCAATCCAGCGGCAGGACGTTTTGTGACGTGTTCGGCACAAATTTTGAAATGGCATGACAGTCGATTCCGTATTTACATGGTGCTGGCATTAAACTTGCTCTCACCAGTTCTGTCCACATGATGCGATTTGCTTTCAAACAACCATGCTTCTCGCTCGGGCGAGCGAAGTTGCCTTGTTGCGCGCGCGGCTTTTCGCTCACAGAGCTCTTGGTGGTGATGGGAATTCTGATGGTGTTGCTGGCAGCTGCCGCGCCTGTATTCATGAAGTCGAGCCAACGCGCGCGCCAAACTGCGCGTGAAATGGTCAAAGGCCACCTGCAACGGGCTCGCTCACACGCGATCGCCACCGGTGCCAGCACAGCAGTGATTGTGCCGGACTATAGTGCAGGCAATGAAATCGGGGGGAAAATGTTAGGCATCGCTGAGGTGAATTGGGTATCGACGCCTACCGCAAGCGGCGGCGCATACCAAATCTCCCAGATGCTGCAGCGTTGGGAATCCTTACCTGGTAGTGTGCATGTCTTATCGCAGGCCACCACCCGTCACCCACGCACCACCATCATGGAGCAGTCCCTGCGCTCTCCCATGATGATGGCAGGAAAAACGATCTCCGGTGCAGTGATCGTCTTTTCTCCGACCGGTCAGATCATTTCACCCGCTAACGGCGCTATGGAGATCGTCCTCGGTCAGGGCAGTGTCAAAGCCGGTCAGGTGACCGCCACGGAGAAAAACGGCAATCGCGTCTCCTACGATCTCCTGCAAATCAACCGACTCACCGGCCGCACCCGGCAAATCGATCCGCTATGAATCTCCGCTCCCATCGTCACTTCCTGAGACGCCGTCGCGGTCTCACACTCATGGAGGCTGTTGTAGCGCTCGGCGTCATTGCGGTTGCCGTTCCCTTGATTCTCTCCGCCACGGCCGTCAGCACCCGTACACGCATGAATGCGGAAACGGACACCCGCTCGGCTTGGCTGGCCCGAGCCGTTCAGCAAGAGCTCACCTCGGCCTGGCGCGATCTGCCAAGCCCACTCTTCCCAGTGAAGCCCACGTTTCCCACCCTAGGCTCCCCCACCGCGCCTGAGGTGCTGCTTTACGATGCCGATGGTCAATTCCTCAGCCGTGGCCAAGCCAGTGATTTTCTTAATGGCGTGCGCAACAACCGCGCAGTCTATCTCGTGAGCCTGCACGCGCAAAAACAAAATCCCGCAAACCTCACCAGCACGGAGGAACTGCTGTCACGCGTTCAGATCACTGTGGGCCATCCCGCGCAGGGACCCCGACCCAAGCGCATCGCCAGCACTTACACGATTCTGATCCCTCGCCAAACTGCTCCATGAGATTAGCGTCAGCAAAACCCGCTGCTGTCACGCGCCACTTGCGACGCGCGGCGGGGTTTTCCTTGGTAGAGCTTCTCACCGCCGTAGCCGTGACATCGCTGATGATGTTTGCTCTGCTGAGCATGGTCGGACAATCCAGCACCAACTACCGCGTCTCGCAGCGGAAGGTCAGCGCTCTCGCGGATAGCCGCGCCTTGTTCCATTTCATCGAAAATGATCTTTCTTCCCGCGTGGGTGACACGAAATTTTTCTTCCGCACCAATCCGGCGAACCACTCCGAATTCGCTTTCATCCGAACGCGTGATGCACAAGAGAGCAATGCCACTGGCGACCTCTCCGCCTGCGTTTATTATGTGGCATTTAGCATCGATGACGCCAACAGCGGCTCGCCGAAACTCTACCGCCGCACCCTCGATGGTCCCAGCACCCAGCGTATGCTTGAAGCCGGAAACGCCGCGGCTTTTCCGACCACCGATCCCACCATCGATGAGCCCATCGCCTACAACATCGTGCGCTTCGGGATGCGCGCCCTACGCCGCGCCGCCGATGGAAGCTGGCAACCGTGGATCGAGACGTCCGGCACCGCACCAGAGCAACTCGAAATCAGCATCGATCTGACCGACGATTTGTCCGCTCAGCGGCTCACTCAGGAAGCTCAGTGGCTCGTTCTGGCCAATGAAAACAACCCACAACGTCGCGAGACCGTGCGCCGCCACACGCATCGCATTACGCTGAACCCATGAGGATTGTCCCATCACACGCTGCTTTTCATCGACGACAGGGTTTCGCTCTGCCGATGACCATCATGGCCATCGCCGGCATGATGCTGCTTCTCATCGGCCTGCTTTCCATCGTGACTCTAGAGCGCAAGACCGCTCGTTCCTACTCCGATCAAACACGCGCGGAAATGGCGGTGGAGAGCGGCCTCGCCGATGCCATCGCTACCATCAGCCCGATCGCGAGCCGCGATGACACGCTGGTCTTCCGTCTCGATGACCCCGTCACCCCGCTCATCCCCGCCAACGCCACGCAGCCTTCACGTGAGCAGTTTTTTACGTTTGGTGCGTTATTTGATACGAATAAAAGATCATGGCGTGTGCTGCCCTTCGTAAGCGGTGTGAGTGAACTGAGCGGTGGCGCATCTGTCATTGATGGCGCTGCGCTGAGCACTCCACTGCGTGCCATTGACACGAACTCATTCATCCCCCTCGGCAATTACGATCGCCACGTCCCACGCGCTAATTGGGTCAATGTTCCCGCCGTCGATGCCCCCTACACCATACGCTACGCATGGTGGGTTGAGGATCTGGGTGGCCGATTGGATGGGGCAAACGCCGGAGTCGATCCACGCAACTTGGGTCAATCGCCTCGTGAAATCAATTACTACCACCTCTTCCGTCCCACCTCCGATACCATCACGCCGGGCCCGCAGGACACCTTAATTGCCCAGCGCCTAAAACTACGCAGTGCTGCCAGCATACGTCCGCTTCTTGGCGAGGCCGATGCGCAAAAAATCGAACCTTTCCTCACTTACCAACTGCCCAAGAGCGTGGCTATGGTTCCGCTCATCCCTCACGGTTTTGGCTATGCCGATGCGGGGAAGCCGGCCAAGAACCTCACCGATCTCATCGCACAGAAAAACGTCACCGAGATCGCCACGCATATTGATCGCAACCTACCGCAATTTCAGAACCGCAAAGGTGGCTTCCCCGCTGCCGAAAACTACACCAAAACCATCGCCGCCAGCATCATCGACTATACCGATGCCGATAGCGATGCCACCACTGGTCCCGGCTTCCGGGGCGTGGACAGCTATCCTTTTGTGAACGAGCTTTTCGATCGATACGAATGGAGCGGATCGACCGGTAACACCCTCACCATCCGCGTCAGCACCTATCTCGAGCTGTGGAACCCCTGCAACCAGAGCATCAGCGGCACGATGCAATTCGAAAACATCAACCTCCACAAAATCCGGATCCCACCCGCAGCGGAACACACCTTTTCCGCCGTTACCTTCCCCTCACAACAAGTTGCCATTCCGCCCAATGGCTTTGCAGTGATCTTCTGCGGCACTCATGACTACACCTTTCCCTTAGGCGCCTTTCCGCCAAGCACCTTGGATTTCCCTAGCCCGGATACCAGAAACAGCAGCTACCGCCTGCGCTGGAATGGCGCCATCGTGGACTGGGCGCGCGGAGGAGTCACACGCACCACGGGCACCCTACAGGCGGGGCCCTCGCGCGCGAAATGGAAAGGAAATGCCTCACCTGCCCACGATCACAGCATCGGCCAGCACGGTGATCCCCGCGCCTCTTATTACATCAATACCTGGATCTTCCCTAACAACTACGATGCCAATAGTAACTGGGGTGGTAGAGCGCTGAAGCCGACCATTTCAAACACCAACTTCCGCGAGGTGCGTATCACCCGTTGGCCGGATCGCGGCCCAGAGTCACGAACGGGCACCGTTGCCGGATCGGATACCCGCCTACCCACTGTGCTCGCCTTGCCGCCGAATGAACCAACCATGGCACCCGCTTTCATCGCGAATCGCCCCATGCTCTCGCTGGCGGAAATGGGAAATGTCTTTGACCCCGCGCAGTGGAGCGCCGTAGAGACACTGGGCACGCCTTCCGCCAATGCCGGCGGTGGCTTTACCCTTGCCATCGGTCGCCCAGAATATGCTGTATTCGATCGCGAGGGGCAACGCGCATCGCAGTTGCTCGATCTATTCACACTCACGCCGAATAACAGTATCCCGCCCACTGCGCGCGTGAATCTTAACACCGCGCCGCGCGAAGTTCTCCGCGCTCTCATCGCGGGGCAGGCCCTCATCAATGATCCAGCGCGTGGCACACTCTACCCGCCGAAGGACAGCATCGTTGGCGATCGGTTTGCGGATGCCGTCATCGCCAGCCGCAGCCGTGCGCCACTGCGCGGACTTTCCGACCTGAATCTAATCCGCAGAAACCCCGCCGCCGCCAGAAACTACAGCAATCCCGCACCCGACATCGATCCCTTTTTCGGCAGCTTATTGCAATACCCCGCTACCAATCGCCCCAGCGATTCCTGGGACGACGCCGGACGAGAGGAACTGTTCCAGCGCGTGAGTAATCTGGTTAGCTTCCAGAGCAAAACGTTCCGCATCGTCGTCGCCGGGCAGGTGTTGGACCAAAGCGGTAGCATCATCGGCCGCCGCAATCGTGAGTATACCGTAGAAATCTCGCCCGCGCGCAACACCGATGGTAGCATCATCCCTGGCAAGCCTCTGCAAATCCGTACTTTGAGCGAGCGCAGCCTCTGATGCTCGCGGCTCTCATCCGCTCGACATTGTTAGGCAACGCGGCTCATGAATTCTTCGTCCACATCCTCCATGACCGACTCAGCTCCCATCCCTTTTTGGGGAAAACTCTTCGCCGCCGGTGACTTCGAGTGGGGCTTTCGCATGCGGACTGGCGATGCACCGTCCTTTTTCGCCTCGCAAGATCCCAGCGGAAAACTGCTCGAGGAAAAAAATGCCTGGCTCGACCAGTCGCCCGACCGCTACGTCGCGGTGAATGCGACCGGCGCGGCTCTCATCCCGCGGCTCTGGAGCATCGCCGAAGAATGGGGGCATGTTTCCTCATCCGGCAATCAAGCACACGACCTCATTTCACTGGCGCGGATCTGGGAGCCCGATGTGTTGCTGATGGACTCATCTACTATGAACATAGTAGCAGGTTCTGTCTGCATGCCCTCCTCTTGGGTATTGCAACACGCGATGGGAAAACCCGTGCATGCCGTTCATGACATGGTGCCGCAGCTCAACCCGCAGATTGGTGACAAAATCGATCGCTTTCTCCGCCAACTCGCTCCGGGCAAGGCCTTTCGTCGAGAAAACTGGAGCTTCACTCGATCCGCAGAATACAACTACCATCCAGCGCTGCATCGTGCCAAACTGGATGAAAGCATCACGATCGAGGAAATCCATCTCCGCGTCGAACAGCAACTCTTTTGCGCGATCCCCGGCGCGGTCTTGATGGGGATTCGCATCGAACTCTGCCCACTCACTGATCTGGCTAGTGATCCCGAGGTGTGGAGCCACGTCGCCCGAAAAATCCGCACTATGCCTGATGAAGTAGCCCATTACAAAAGCATGCTCAGCGCCCGCGGGACTATGGTTGCTGCGATGGAGCGCTATCAACAAACCTGTTGAGGCGAGTGGAAATTTTTGGCTCTTTGTTACATTTTTTGAGTATTTTCTTCTAGACCGTCGTTACCTCTATGACAGAGGATTCCCTCTGCTGTTCTAACCTCACTCACATGAAATACTACAAAACGATCGCCACCCTCGCGCTGATGCCATTTTTACTTTCAGCCAAAGAAAAAGAAGTTCCCGTTCCTGACGTTAGCGTGGAAAAAGTTACCTTTGGAGCACAAGTCAACGACGCGGCATTTGACGCCAAAGCGCTGGCGGGCAAAGTCTTAGTCGTCGAGTCATGGGGCGTCAACTGCCCTCCCTGCATCGCCAGCCTGCCGGAAATGCAGAGTCTGTCCAAATCAGGTGCGAAAAAAGGTCTGGTTGTCGTCGGCCTGGAAGCTCAAGGAAGCTCGAACGAAGCCATTCTCAAAGTGCTCAAATCCGCCCGCGTCACCTATCCAGTGATGAAAGGCGGCGACATCGGCGTAGCGCACAATGGAATCCCGTATGTTGCCATTTACGGAGTGGAAGGAAAGCTTCTCTGGCACGGCAACCCAGCCAATGACGAGTTCAAACGCAAGGTCAAAGAAGCACTGCGCGCTGTGGAAAAATAAGCGTCCTTCATCCGCAACAAAACGGCATCCGATCGGGTGCCGTTTTTTGTTTTTTCAACGCCCGAACATCTGCGTCCAATGACTGCCGTGCTGGCCGAGGCCGATGCGGTTTTGCCCGGGACTGAACATATTTTTATGATGCCCTGGAGAGTAGAACCATCCACTGTTGGCAGCGCTAGCGGATGCGGAACCAGCAAAGATGTTTTCTCCGGAGGCGCTGGTGCCGAAATTTGCGGCGCGATCCCACGGGGTTTTTTTACCAGATACCGGGCTTTCGTGCGCAAAGAATCCCTGCTCTGCCATGTCCTTCGAGTGATCGCGCGCGGCTTCACAAAGACTCGGATCGAGCGCACAGGCGTTTAACCCGAGGAGTAAGCGCCACAGGTTGCACTCCTCGATGCCCTTGACCTCTTCTTCTGGCACTCCGGCCTTGGCTGCCGTTTTGGCATTCGCATCGAGGATGCGCAGATTGTCTTTACTCAGCCCTGATATTTCATCCGCCGCTTTTTTTTCCGCGGCCTGCAAGGTCGTCATGCCATCGGCGGGGATGGTCGAGAGCTCCGCGTTCAAAACGGCATCGCGAAAAGTAGCGAGCACCATCGCGCCCTTGCGCGATGCATCAAGCTTGGGACCGCCGGCCTTGATGACGGTTTCTGGTTGCGGCATGATCAGCCTGCGCAGTTCCTCCAATGCAGGCATGCTCTTGGTTTTGAGCAACGGTTTCATCGCGCCTTCCTCCATCCGATAGACCTCCTGAAACTGATCGCGCAAGACGCGGATGCGGGCTTGGTTCTTGTTTTTTTCCGGACCCGAACTCATCGACTTGGCCGTTTTTTCCAACTCGGTGACGTATTGTACGCGGATCTTTGGCCAGGCTCTTTCCACAGCCGAGGAAAGTTTTTTCATCTCGGCGGGAGGTAAGTCTTCGAGCTGCTCAAGCAAAGAAGCGACGTCTTTGCCTGTCTGCATACAAGTTTGCAAACCCGCGAGCATCTCATCGGATGCCGGTGGAGCGGCGCGCAATAACGTGGCGGCAGACAAAAGTAGGAGCAGGGGTCTCTTCACGGAGAAATAACGTTTACAGTCCGATCATTTGTTTGGCGTTTTCCGAACACACATCGCTGATGAGCTTGGCTAAGCTGGGGAAGTCGTTCGGCAATTCGCCTCGATCCGCCTCGCTGCCAATCATATTGCAAAGAATGCGGCGGAAGTATTCATGACGAGGGAAAGAGAGGAAACTGCGCGAATCCGTGAGCATACCAACGAAACGAGAGAGCAATGCGGTGGAGCACAGCGCATTGAGTTGCTGCTCCATCCCGTCCTTTTGATCAAGGAACCACCACCCGGAGCCTAACTGGATTTTACCCGCGCGAGTGCCATCCTGAAACGCGCCGGTGAGAGCGGCGAAGAGGTAATTATCGCGCGGATTGATGTTGTAAAGAATCACGCCGGGGAGCTTGTCGCGCGAGGCGAGAGCATCGAGGTAATGCACGAGCCCGTGGCCCTGGCCGCTATCGCCGATGGTGTCGAAGCCGCTATCAGGACCGAGCTTGCTCGCCATGCGGGAGTTCACATTGCGGAAGGGACCGAGGTGCAGTTGTTTGGTCCATCCTTTTTCCGCATCGAGCTCGCCGAAGAGGACCATGAGGTAGTGGGTGAATTGTTCTTTTTCCTCGGCACTGACCCCGACACCGCTGAGGGCTTTTTGGAAAATGGCAGCGGCGGTGGATGGATCGCAGTCGCAGGTCGGACAATGGTCGAGCCCGTGATCAGACATGCGTGCACCCACGGCGTGGAAGTCATCATGACGCTGTCGCAGCGCGGCGCAGAGTTGCTCTAACGAAGAAATTTCCCTCCCACAGGTTGCGGCGAGTTTTTTGACCCATGCGACATACGCTTGCCCTTGATCGACGGCAAAGGCCTTGTCGGGACGGAAGGTAGGAAGCACTTTTGTTGGCAAGCCCGCAGCGCGGATGGCGTGATGGTGATCGAGCGGATCCGCGGGGTCGTCTGTGGTTCCCACCATTTCCACGTGGAATTTTTTCAGAATGCCGTGAACGCAAAAATCTTCCTCGGCGAGAGCCGCATTGCACCGTTGCCAGATCGACTCTGCGGTATCGGGCGTGAGCAATTCCTCGATGCCGAAATAGCGTCGCAACTCCATGTGAACCCAGTGGTGCATGGGATTGCGCAGGGTGTAAGGAACCGTTTCCGCCCATGCTTGGAATTTCTCCCGCGGGCTGGCATCACCGGTGATGAGACGCTCGGAAATGCCATTCGCTCGCATCAAGCGCCATTTGTAGTGATCACCCCCCAGCCACAGTTCGGTGATGTTTTTCCATCGTTGATTCCCAGCGATTTCCGCCGGCGAGAGGTGGCAGTGGTAATCATAAATCGGCGCGTGGGCCGCGACCTCGTGATACAATTTTTTCGCCGTATCGCTGAGAAGAAAGAAGTCGTCGTGCAGGTAATTCATGGTTGGGGGCAGGATAGAGGAAGCGGGCGCGAGATGTAAAGAAAGGGTTTTGTCAGTGACAAAACTCTAAGAGTTTCGAAGCCAAATCCGTTGCAGATTTGTCAATCAAGAAATGCATTTGTGAAATTTTATAAATTCTTTCTTGTCGTATGAAGCAAAATTGGGAAGAAACGCCTTGCACACACTACCAACTACTACAAAATCCTATGATTGAAAAACTCGTTACGTCGCGCACCAAGCTTGTTGCCGCAATTGTCACCACTGGTCTCGTCACGATGCCCGCGCTGTTTGCACAAGCGGCCGCGGCTCCCGCCGCCATAGAGAAAAAGACTCTGCTTCAGAAATGGGTCATCGATGGTGGACCTACCATGCTTTTCATCGGTGCCGCGATTGTGGCGTTCATTGCCCTGAGCGTGTTTTGCTTCATGAACTTGACGAAGTCGAAATATTGCCCGGACGATCTCAAAATGGCGCTGATGGATCACATGGCCAACGTGCGCGTGCGCTCCGCCATTGAGTTGGCGGCCTCCCATCCGAGTTACCTTGGTCGCTTGGTGGCTTACTCCTTTCCGAACATCGATGCCACACGCCCAGAAGATCTCGGTCGCGACCAAGTGGAAGACGCCATGGCTGACTTCAGCTCTAACGAGACCCGCAAGTCGATGATTTGGATCAACTACATCTCCCTTTGCGCTCAAGCATCGCCGATGTTGGGACTACTCGGAACGGTGATCGGGATGGTAGGTTGCTTCGGCACCCTCGCAGAAACCGGTTCTGCCGACCCTTCCCAGCTTGCTGGTGACATCTCCGTCGCTCTGTTGACCACGCTGTGGGGTCTGGTGAACGCCATTCCTTGTATTTCGATGTTCTTCTATTTCAAGAACAGCCTTACCGCACACACAGCCGAATCGATCAGAGCTGCCGAAGAAATGTTGAATGCCGCCACTGCTACGGTAAATGCGGATACCATTTATGCTAAGATTCCCGAAGGCATCGCCGTTTGATCCTATGGTGAAACGCCCCCTCCTCCCTGAGTAGGGGGCCCGAACACCACTGAAATCATAACCTTCAATCCCACAAAATTATGTCATCCAAACTTCGTGAAGCTACTGCGGGCGATTCAGATGAGTGCGCTCTGGACATGTCTCCCATGATTGACATGGTATTCCTCCTGCTCATTTTCTTCGTTGTTAATTCCAGTCAGGCCATTGTCAAACAAGACTCGGACGTGAGACCTCCCGTGGCTAGCTTTGGTAAAAAACAAGAAGACAAAAACGGACGGATCGTGGTGAACGTTTTCAAAGATGGCACCTTTGCAAGTGAACGCGGACTTGCCTTGGCATCGGACGAGGACATTTTTGAAATGGTAAAAAAAGCAAAAGAGGAAAACGACCTCAAAAGCTACAAATCCAAACTTCACCTGCGAGGCGATAAGGACGCCGTTTTCAAATTCTCGCGCAAGGTGATAGCTGTCTCTGCCAAAGCAGGCGTGGATCAAGTCATGTTTGCCACCTACTCCACCGACAAATAACCCAATCCATTCCCTAACATGGCTCGCCATAGAAAATACCAGTCTGCTGAGGAAGCACTTCCTGCACTCGACATTTCGTCTCTGATTGACGTCTGCTTCCTGCTGCTCATTTACTTCCTCGTTGCTACGACCATCCAGAAAAAAGAAGTGGACGTTCCGCTCGCCCTGCCTTCTTCGGCTCCCAGCGATGCAGAAATGCCTGACATTGATCCTCTTTTCATCAAGGTGGACGCCAACGGCGCGATCTTCACGGGTGCGGGAAGCAGTGCTCAAATGCTGGATACGGACACCAGTGTGCGCGTCCTGCCCATGCTCACGCAACAACTGACTTTGTATGTCGCAGGTGCCAACTCCGGCGGCAAGAAGCCCCTCGTGCAAATGTGGGTGGACGGTGGTGCCAATCAACAGCGCGTGATTGACGTGCTGAATGCACTCGTAGGCGCAGGCATTAGCTCGGTGACTTTCACGGATCTGGTGGACTGATCCCTTTTTTTCTGATCGCCGGGGCCGCCCGTCCGCCCCTGCGGACTGATCGCCCCGGCTTTTTTTTCTTCCAAGATTTTTCTTCCTGATGCGTTTCTTTCTTCGAACCCAGTTGCCGAATTCACGTATCTCTGTATCTTCACAACAACTCAAAAATACCTCGTTATGAACTCATCTTCACATTCCTTGCATCGCGCCTGTCTGCTGGGCGCATCGGTCGCCCTCGTGGGCAGCCCACTCGTTCATGCTCAAGAAGGCGAAAGCCTCGATGAATTGGTTACGAAATCTCTGACCAACATGCAGGCGAACAAGTGGGAAGAGGCATTGCAACAATTGAGCAAAGCCGTTACCAAGCCCAACCTCAAAACTCTCTACGGCTCCAAAATTGGCGTCTTGTATTACCGCAAGGGCATCTGCCACAGTAAGGTGAATCAGTTCGATGAAGCCATGAAGGCCTTCGAGATTTGCTACCGCGATTATCCGCCCGATAAAGACGGGGGAGGTAACCTTTATCACAAACTCGCACTTCTCAAGTGGGGCGATGCCGCCCTCGGCGCCGAGCAGTTCGATCTCGCTATCCGCCAATACAAAAAATTCCTCGAGGAACGCAGCACTGAGCGCGGTAAGGATGAATACCAGAAAGGGGCCTTTTATGTCAATCTCTGCATCTGCTACTTCAAGCTGGGCAAACTGCCGGAGGGCATGGAAAATCTGGAAATCGCCATCAAAAATAAAGAAGTTTTCCCGACGCCCGATGCCGGTATCGTCGCAGGCTTCCAGGCATTCGTAACCGCCGCCATTGATAAAGGCAACGAACAGGCCATTCTCGACTTCATCAACAAAAACCGCTCGGACATCATGATCGAGCCGTTTGAAATGCAGGAGTTCAATCGCCTGTTTCTCAAGCTCGCCCATGATGCCTACGCGGCGAACATGGAGCGTGCGTCGATCGTTTTGTATCAAATGGTGGCCCCCACCGAAGTCACGCTGGATGACATCAAGGTGCGCAAGGCGATGATCGGCAAGCGCCGTGGTGTGATGGATGGCACGCGTTCCATTTCCGCGGACAAGCTGAAAGAGGCCGAGGAAAACGTGAGCAAAGCCACGCGCGAGAACAAGAATCCCGAGATCACGCAATTGCTGGCTCTGGCCTACATTCACGAAAACAATGGCAACGCCCGCGGTGCCTTCGCTGCCTACGAAAATCTGGAGCTGTATTATCCGAAGCATGAAAAGCGCGAAAACAACTTATTCCAGTTGGTTCGCACCAGCTCGCTCGTGGGTGAAGTGCTGACCACGGAAAAATATGGTCAAGTCTTCCTCAAGGTGTTCCCCACCTCCGAACACGTTCCCGCCGTGCGCCGCATGATGCTCACCTCGCTTTTCTATGAGGGTGAGTATAAGAAGTGCATCGAGGTCGCCACCGTGATCATTGGGAAGCTGGAAAAAGGCTCCGAGCAGCACGACATCTGTCTGCACGTGCTTGGTGGTTCCTATTACTACGAGGGTGAATACGACAAAGCACAGGCATTTCTCGATCAACACGTCACCGAGTATCCCAAGTCGAAGTTCCGCCAGGCGGCTCTGTTCTTCCAAGGCTCGAATCTCGCAAAACTGCAAGAATTTGCCAAAGCTGCAGTGCTATTGGATGCGTTCTTGAAAGAATACCCCGAGGCTGGTAAAAATCCCTATCTTCCGTTTGCTTTGTTTGATCGCGCAACCTGCCACTACGCAGAGAGTGAGTACGCGCCTGCCATAGAAAAAATCGATCGTCTCGAAAAAGAATTCCCACAGACCGAAGTATTGGATCTGGCTTTCAACCTCAAAGGCAATGTCCACCTCGCCGAACTGCGTAAGGATGAAGCCGAAACATATTACAAAAAAGGATACGAACTCGCAGAACGGCGCGGCGCGAAAATGGTCGCCGGTGAATCAGTCTATCTTCTGATCGCCATGCTGGGTGAGAAAGGCAGCCCGAAAGAACCCAACCCACGCTTGAAAGATGGCGTGCCGTGGATCGATAAATTCTGGAAGGAATACGCCGATGGCTCTCCTTACCGCACGCAAGCGGCTGTGGCTGGCATTTACTCGATGGATGCCGCAGGGCGCAGTGATGAAGGACTGGAACGCTTGCGCGACGTGATCGCCGAGATGGCCGGTGATCCGATGTCTCGCGGTCTGGAAGAGGCGATCGGTTCCTACACAGAATTCTACCTCACCAAGCACTCGGCAGAGGGGCTCAAGGAGCACTACTACAACTTCCCGAAAATTCAGGCCAAAGACACCGTTGCCCGTGCATTGCTGCGCATGGCTGTGATCGGTGTATTCGAGGAGCTACTCAAGAGCACCAAAGAAGGCCAGGACCGCAGCAAGGCCGAAGCGATGGTGAAAGTGCTGTTCAATGAGCTCAAGGCAGAGTTCTCACCGAAAGACCTGACCTCCTTCATTCTGGTGCGCGTGGGTGATTTCATCCGCGAAAAAACCGGCGCTCCGCGTGAAGCGCTCGACTACTACACCGAGGCGCTCAATCGCAAAGACGGCGGTTATAAATTCGAGGCCATGTTCGGCCGCGCCGACATTCTTGGCCGCAGTAAAAATTCTGCAGACCTCGACACTGGCATCAAGGACCTGGAGGAAATTTTTGCAAATTCCGACAAGAAGCAACAAAAAGAAAAAGCACTCTATCGGAAAATTGAATTGCTCGCTGCCAAAGGTGACTGGAGCAAAGTCAATGAGCAGGCGAAAGTGTATCTGGATCGCAAAACAAATAACTTCAGCCTCTTCAGCGGGCCAGTGAACATGCTTCTTGCGCAATCTTACGAGAAAAGCAGCAAGATCAGCGATGCGATTTTCTGCTACTCGTCGATTTGCTTTGGCAACCAACGCGGCGCGATACAATACTCCGCACCAGCCTGCAAACGCTGGATGGAATTGCTCTGGGATCGCGATTCGGCAGGCGTCGATGGCAATCCCGGAGACCGCCAAGGTGCCTACAATGGCGGCTACAACTACATTGACTCGACGCGGCGCATTTACGAAAAGATGACGCAGGAGGAAAAAGAAAACTGGAACGCAGTCGAGGAGCTCGTGAAAGAGTATGAAGCACGTCCCGGAATCAAGTCCTTTGCTCAGCAGAAGAAAGAAGCGGAAGCCCAAAAATAATCCTCATTACCCCACTCACTGATTTGTTATGAAAACGATTTTTTCTCTCTCCGCATCGGTTCTCTTCTTGGCTCTGACTGCCGTGGCCCAACCAGCGGCAACTCCTGCACCCGCGGCGGCCCCCTCCGCCGTCGCCCCGCAACAAGCGCCGGCGATGTTGATTTACGACGATGGCACTTCAGACAACATTTTTGTTGTCGCTGCGACCAAGACGATGGTCCGTTTCAAGTCCACACCTCAGGCGATCGATACAGAAGACATCAATCTCTCGTCCGTCCAGGCGCTCTATCTCTTGGAGCCGAAAGTGTATCGTGATGCGATGGAACTCTACCAAGCTCGCAAGTATGCCGAAGCGAAGGAATTGTTTGTGCAAGCGAAATCGCTCTACAAACCGACCGCCGCCCTCGACAACAACTACTCGACCTTGGGAGCGTTTTACGAGCTGGAATGCCTCCGCCGCCTCGGCGACCTGGAGAGTCTTGCGAAGGCCTTAGAAGGATTTCGCAAGGATGGCCTGACCCGCGAGCATCACCTGCGCCAGCTGGAAGTGTATGTTTTCTGGGATGCCGTGCGCACCAAGTCATGGGATCGTCTGGTGGCGCTTGGCGAGGCGCGCTTGCAGGAAAAACTTCCTTCTTATCAGCGCGCGCAAATCGCCTATTGCGTGGCTCAGGCGTATGAAGCCTTGAAGCAGCCTTCCAAGGCTCTCAATGCCTACAACACGGCGATCGTAGCGGACATCGGCGCCACAGAAGAAATCGCAGAAAAATCCGCCCTCGCCGTGATGCGCATTCATCAGGCCAGTCCAGGCGTTCAATTGGCGATCAAGTTGTGGAAAACGGAGGACGAAAACAAAAACTCCACGGGTTATCTCCATCTGCAGGAAGCCGCTTCGGTGGCAGCTCTGTATGAATTGACTCTGGGAGGTGGCAAAAAACTGCCTAACGAATTCGTGCCACTGTTGAAGTTCAAACCAGAAATTACCAAACCGGAGCCACAAAAACCTGCGGACGATAAACCGAAGACAGACGCTCCGAAGGACAAGTAAGGGAAAACGACCAATGCCGCCTGCGGGCGGCATTCTTCTTGAATTATGATGGATGTGATTGGATTCGCGCAACAGGTGATCTTGCAGGAAGCGGAAGCACTGCAAGTGATGGCGCGTCGTCTGGATCTAGCGTTTGCACACTCGGTGAAGGCCTTGCAGAAAGTCCTCGAAAACCAATGCAAAATCGTAGTGGTGGGCGTGGGGAAATCTGGGAACATCGGCCACAAGATCGCCGCTACTCTCAATTCGACCGGAGCCACTGCGGTAGTGCTCAATTCACAAAACGCACTGCACGGAGATCTTGGCCTGCTCAGCGATGGCGATGCCGTAATCGCGCTCTCCTACTCAGGCGAGACAGTTGAGCTGCTGCACTTGCTGCCATTTCTGAAACGATCGGCCGCAGTGGTCATCGCCATGACAGGGAAACCCGCCTCGTCTCTTGCGGAACACGCGGACTGGGTGCTGGATACCTCGGTAGAGCGCGAGGCCTGTCCACTCAATCTCGCCCCCACATCTTCCTCAACAGCGATGCTGGTCATGGGCGATGCCGTGGCGATGGCGCTTCTGAATGCACGAGGTTTCACGGAAGAAGACTTCGCTCGCTATCACCCAGGCGGCGCTCTCGGCAGGGCTTTGTTGACAAAGGTGGCGGACATCATGCGCACCGGCGAATCCCTTGCGAAAATCCCACTGGATGCCACGGTGAACGACGCGCTTGTCGCCATGACCCGCGCGCGATCTGGGGCTTGCGTGGTGGTGGATGAAAACGACTTTCTCGCAGGGGTGTTCACGCATGGCGATTTTGTCCGCGCTTTCCAGCGCGACCCACAGCTGGGCTCGAGGGAGGTGATACAGTATATGACTCGCAAACCGATTACCGTATCAGCCTCATCACTCGCGGTTCAAGCAGTGAACACTATCGGATCGCATCGGATCGATGATGTGGTTGTGCTGGATGATCAAGGCAGGCCCGTGGGACTGGTCGACACCCAGGACTTGGCGCGGATGAGGATTGTGTGAGCCGAGCTGCCATGCGAGATGAACCGCGCATTTCCTGGTCAACGTTTTTTGAATGGTGGCGCATGCTCCCGGCGCTCGTGCTGACGGGAATCATCAGCGGCTCACTGAGTGCTTTCTTTTTGGTGTCGCTAGACATGGCTTCGGCATGTCGCGCAAACCACCCGTGGCTACTCTTGCTCTTACCACTGGCAGGCGTGTTCATCGTGTGGTTCTATCAAAAGTATGGAAACTTGGCCAATCAGGGGAGCCATCTGTTAGTGGAGGAAATCCATGAATTGCAGGACAAGGTGCCATTTCGCATGGCGCCGATGGTGCTGATCACGACGCTGGTGACACATCTTTTCGGCGGTTCCGCCGGCAGAGAAGGCACCGCAGTGCAAATGGGAGGTGCCATCGCAGGAGGGATATCTCGTGTTTTTCTACGCTCACCCTTTCAGAAACGCACATTGCTAATGGCAGGTATTGCCGCCGGTTTCGGCGCTGTATTTGGCACACCCTGGGCAGGTGCTGTTTTTGCGGTTGAACTCCCGGTGCGCGGACGCTGGCACGGGCGCTACTTGGTACCCGCATTGCTCGCATCGGGGATCGGGCACTGCACCTGCCTGTGGTGGGGCGTACATCATACGGACTATCGCGCCCTGGGCCTCACACAGGATGGCTTCTGGAAAATGAATCTCTCACTCATCGGCTACGCCGCTCTCGCCGCGATTGTTTTCGGCTTGTGCGGACGATTGTTTGTGATGCTGGCCGAGGCGACTCCCCATTGGTTCGCCCACCTCAGCCCGCGTCCGCTGCTGCGCCCGCTAATCGGCGGTATCGTAATCCTGTTCTTGGTCTATGCTCTGGGCACGGCCGATTATCTCGGGTTGGGTGTGGTTTCTTTACGTGAGAATGGTTTTTCGATTGTATCGAGTTTCACGAGTGGTGGAGCCGATCCATGGAGTTGGTGGTGGAAAATGCTATTTACCATCGTGACCCTATCGAGCGGCTTCAAGGGCGGCGAAGTGACGCCGCTGTTTTTCATCGGCGCCGCGCTGGGCAACACGATCGCGATGCTGACAGGACAGCCTGTCGAGGTGTTTGCCGGCATGGGCCTGCTGGCAGTCTTTGCCGCTGCTGCAAATACGCCGCTGGCCTGCACAATTCTCGGCATGGAATTGTTTGGACTGCATTACACCGCACTCTTCGCGCTGACCTGTCTGATCGCCTATCTGGTGAGTGGTCGCGCGGGCATTTACCGACACCAACAGTAATTTTCCCTGTCTCCCAATCATGCTGTGATTCCGCCTGCGAATGGTCTAGTATACAATCATGAGATATTGCCCATTGTTGTTTTGTTTGCTCACGCTGGCATCCTGTGCGAGGCCCGGTGGCTACGAGGGCTTGATGACCCGATCCTATACGATACGCGGTCAGCGGTATCAGCCTATGTCAGTCGACGAAGCTCTGCACTATCGTGAAACTGGGCAAGCGTCGTGGTTCAATGAGTCGAAGTTCCTTGGCTTGGTGCGCGGCAATACCTCGCTGGGAGAAAAAGTGATGCCTTGGCACTTGATCGCCGCTCACAAAACGCTCCCGCTCCCGTGTTTGGTGAAGGTGACAAATCTGAGCAACGGAAAATCCATCAAGGTGCGTGTAAATGATCGTGGTCCTTTCATCGCCGGGCGCATCATCGATCTCTCTCCACGCGCAGCGGCGAAGATCGATATGAAGAACAAGGGACTCGCACAGGTGCGGGTGGAAGTGATTTCCGTAGGCGATGGCTCCTACAAACGCAAGCGGCGTCATGGTTTTTGGTGAATGACACAGCGCGCTGAAATGTTCTGGCGCGTGAGGCAGTATGATGTCTTGATATGAAATCCTTGATCGCTCTTGTCCTTGCCGGTTTTCTGAGTTCCTGTGCCTCCATCGCCCCGCCCGCGCCCACCGGCACAGTGGATCATGTGGTGATGTTTTGGCAGAAAAATCCGGGCAATGCGGCGGATCGCAAAAAAATTACGGACGCGATGGAACGGCTTCGCGTCATCGAGGGTATCACGGCACTGGACTACGGCACGGCGGTTCCTAGCAATCGACCCGTCGTGGATGATTCCTTCGATGTCGCCCTGCTGGTGCGCTTTAAGGATGCAAAGGCCCTCCAAGCCTATGAGACAGATCCCCGCCACACCAAGGAAGTCAAGGAGGTGCTGCTACCGCTCACCAAGAAAATCCAGGTCTATGATTTCACACGTTGATCCTCAGTCCTTCAGCTCCTTGATCCGGAGATTGCGGAACTTGTAGGTTTGGCCTTTTTCGCCGTGGTGTTGGATGCCAATCACGCCCGAGGCGTCTTTGTCATCTTGCACATCCGTGGTGACCACACCATTGACTTCGATCTTGATACTTTTGCCTTTGCAGGTGATGCGGTAAGTGTTCCAGTCATTGCGCTTGAAAGAATCACCAGCACGCTTGCGGAATGCCTCTTCGCTTTCTTTGTTGCCCTTGATGGGGCTGATGAACCAAGTGCGACGCCCCTCATCGTATAAACCACCAGACCACTTGCGTTTCGCATCGCCATCGACTTCTGCTTGGTAGCCGAATACCTTGTTCGGCCCAGAATGTGCGCGGAACATGAAGCCGCTGTTCGCCTTGCCGTCGGGCAGCAGGATTTCGCCTTCGAAAATGAAGTCGCCATACGTTTTCTCCGTAACCAGGAAAAACTTCTGATTGCCCGTGAGATGGATTTCGCCCTCCACTACCTTCACCTCGCCCCATTTGTAGGGATTGGTCCAACCGGTGGTGGTTTTACCATCGAACAAGGGACTGAAGCTATCCTTCTCGTGAGCGGTGACGGAGGAAAGGAAAGCGAAGGCTGCGATTACTAAGGTTTTGAGTTTCATCGGTGCAGATGATAGCTGATCGCCGATTGAAGACAAGCAGCGATGATGATGGAACAAGGAATGATCTCGACTAGTTACCCCCGATTTTTCTCTAACAAAATCAGCATGAACAAGGACAAGGTCAGCGCGATCTCCTCTTGCTCCGTGGCATCGCCGAATTTTTCGATGATGAATTTCCCCTCCCAAAACGCGCTTTGTTTTGTGAGGCGGAACACGGGTTGCCCAGTAGCCTTACGGGTGATGAGGTAGCGCGGATGAAAGAGGAAGCCGGCGAACATGCCGATAATCGGTAATTCGCCAAAAAAGCTGTCGCCCACTTTCGCCCACGGGTTTTCCTCACGGATTTCGAAATCCGCCACATTGTCGGTTGGTGAGAAAATTTCGTAATGCGCGCGCCAGAGCGATCGCATGCCTTTGCGCCCTACCGAACCGAGATTGGTGCCATCGGCGGCTGTGAAAAAATAGCGCGCTGACCAATCAATCACTTTATTCGCTTGAATCGTGCAAAACAACTGAGTGCGTGCGGTGTCATGAAAGACCTCAATTTTTTCCCGTAACTTAAAGAGCTTTTGTTTGACATACAGGACGGGTTGATCCGCGGCATCGGTAACATAAATTTGCGGCGATAGCGCTAACAACTTGAATCGAAGTGACAGTGGAAAATTCATGGTGGTTCAAGCTATCGGATATTGATAATGATGGAAAGCGCAAAGCGTATGCGATGGAGTGAAAAACCAATCCCTCGCCCTCTCCCTTCTCGTCCTGCTCACCCACGCCAGCGCACCGAGGGTCCTGTCGGAAACATTGCCGCCCTTGCAGTCGAGAGTTCCGCAAGATCTCGACGAGCTGTGGTCTGGCTTCGATCCTACCAAAGAACCGCTGCGGGTGGAGCTAATGCGCGAGTGGGAGCAGGATGGCGTGGTCGTACGATTGCTGCGCTATGATGTTGGCACATTCAAGGGCAGCATCGCGAAGGTCGCCGGGATTTTTTGTTTCCCGAAAGGTGGTAAAGCGCTGCCCGCCTTGCTGCATTTGCACGGAGGCGGCCAATCCGCCAGCTTGGACGGATCTGTGGCTGATGCGAAAAATGGCTACGCCTCGTTTTCCCTGAACTGGGGGGGCAACAAGATTCCTGTGCCGCCATCGATCCAACCCAGCGGCCACTGGGACGGGCCGCAGACAGACTGGGGCAAGCTGGATGCCACGCACCCACCGCAACGCAATGCGGTGAATCACTTCGTCGGCTCGCTCGCGCCGGATGACTTCACACTGGATGCGGTGGAATCGCCGCGCAACAGCAACTGGTTTGTGGTGCTGATGGCCGCTCGAAGAGCTTTGACCTTTCTCGAACAACAGGCGGAGATCGATCCCGCGCGACTGGGCGTCTATGGTCACTCGATGGGCGGAAAGCTCACCACCAACCTAGCGGGAATGGATCCTCGCGTAAAAGCGGCGGTGCCCTCCTGTGGTGGTTGCGGTGAAATTTCCGTTAGGCTAACAGAAATGCCCGGTTGCATAAAAACCGATATCAGCCCGCTCTCCGCCAGATGCATTTCCGACAATGCCTACATCCCGCGCATCAAGTGCCCTGTGCTGTGGCTCTCACCGACGAATGACTTTCATGCCGTCATCGAGCACATGGCATGGAACTGGCGGGACATACCGGACGCACGATTGCGCCTCAGCATCACTCCGCACCGGAATCACACCCACGATGACGCCCACGGGCTCACCAAGCATTTGTTTTTTGAGCAACATCTCAAGAAAGCTTATACCTTGCCCGCCACGCCCGCGTTGGTTTGGGAAACGAATCAGTCGAGCGGCGAGCCGTTGCTGCGCGTGAAACCCGATGCCTCGCGCTCTGTGAAGGCGGTGCATCTTTACTACTCGCTCGACCCACACCCGCTGACACGCTTTTGGCGCGAGGCCCGCACGCGGCGGCAGGGCGAAGAATGGGTCGGCACGGCTGCTTTGCTGTCTGGCGATCAACCACTGTTCGCTTATGCCGATGTTACCTACGATACTCCCGCTGACTACCGCGCGATCGCCCATCCGCGCGGTGCGGGAAACTCAGAAGTCTTTGCGATCAGTTCCCGCGTGATCCACATTTCCGCATCCGCAGGGAAAGCCGCCGGTTTCCGTGCAACAGATTTACCCGAACGAATGATCGATGCCGGTGATCGCGGTTGGCAGGATTGGCAACTCGCAAACTGGGATCATCCGCCGCTATGGTCAGCTTCCACTGCGAAGCTCAACGACGCTAAGTGGCGTGGGCCCGATGGCGCGAAGCTCGTATTTGATATTCGCTCGACCCGTGACAACAAACTCGCGATCGTGATCCAAACCAATGCCTGGGGCGTTTATGGGAAAAACATCCCGACGGCAGACTATGTCGCACTGCGCGATCTGAATGCCTCGCCCGATTGGCAGTCGGTGACGGTAGCTCTCAGTGATCTAGTGGCTCATGATCGCAAAGTGGAACAATCCCTCAGCGATTGGAAAACCGTCACCAGCCTGCGACTCACTCCCACCTACCAAGGTCATTCTGGCGGGCGCATTCCTCCGCGGAGCAACGCATGGCAAGGTCCGCGAGAAATCCGCAATCTCCGATGGGAGGGCGGACACTATGCCGCTGCGCCGCCTGCTGGATCTAAACTCCATGCGGATGATTACCAACGCGATTTCAACGCAGCCATCGACCGCTCCCTCGAACAGGAAAAAAGGCGCGCGCACTGAATAGGAAAAACCTAACGAAAATATCACTCCCGATCTATAGACGATTTTTTTCCCGCAGATGCGCACTGAAGTCTTGCCATGTCCGCTGGGATGCATTGCAGTGTGCTCGTGCTGGCAAAACGCATCATTCCCTGTCTCGACGTCACCGGTGGCCGTGTGGTCAAGGGCGTCAATTTCGTCGATCTCATCGATGCCGGCGATCCAGTGGAATGCGCCATGGCCTACAATGCGCAAAAAGCGGATGAGTTGGTGTTTCTCGACATCACAGCATCCTCTGATAATCGCGCGACAATGGCCGATGTGGTGCGCCGCACGGCTGAGCACTGTTTCATCCCCCTCACTGTTGGCGGTGGCATCCGCACAGTAGAAGACATGCGTCTGATGTTACTTGCGGGTGCTGATAAAGTGGGCATCAACACGGCAGCCGTGAAAGAGCCTTCGCTCATCGACGCCGGGGCCAAGGCATTCGGCAGTCAGTGCATCGTGGTAGCCATCGATGCGAAACGCGAGGGTTCAGGAAAATGGGGTGTCTATACCCACGGCGGTCGCACTCCCGTGGGGCTTGATGCAGTGGCATGGGCCAAGGAAATCTATGAACGTGGGGCGGGAGAAATTCTTCTCACCAGCATGGATGCCGATGGCACGCAAAACGGCTACGACATTGAACTCACAGCCGCCATTTCCCTAGCTGTTGGCATCCCGGTAATCGCCAGCGGCGGTGCGGGCAACCTGGAGCATATGGTAGAAGTGTTAGAAAAAGGCCATGCCGATGCCGTATTGGCCGCATCCATTTTCCACTTCGGTAAACACACCGTAGGCGAGGCGAAACGCTACTTTGCCGAACGCGGGATTCCAGTGAGACCATCCTAGATGGGAATCCGCAATCGCAACAAATCTGAAATGCGTTAGAGCAAGGCAATCGCGCGCGAGCTGTCAGCTGATCAATTTCTCCACCATCAATTGCCACTCGTCTTCGATGCAGAGCGACCGTGGCGGCACAGGTTTCTGCGCGCGATGATACCAATACGCAGCATTTGCGTGATCGCCTTCCTCGCGATGTAGATGCGCGTGAATCCATGCGCCTATCGGATCAGCGATGAGTTGACAGGCATCGTGCGCGGCATCCCATCTTCCTGCCTTGCTCAGCCATAGCGCCTTCAGCGCGGCATTCAGATGCTCTGGTGGATGGGCATCGGTGCAAGTGGATTGGGTGAGTTCGGCAGCAGTCATGATGGCAAAGGAATTTCTTGGAACGGTGTGGACATGTGCTAGCATACGCACGATGAAACTGTCAAAATTTCTCCACTGTGGTCTCTCGATTCTCTCGATTCTCCCTGCCCTTGCCCAGCTTCCCGCGTTACAAGAAAAGCCATGGCTCGGACACTTCGTCGGTTACGAGCGCAGGGACTTTACCTGCGGCATCAAAGAAGACGGCAAAATGGTGCTGGAAGCGAAAAATGCGAAAGGCTCCGTTTTGGGATTCCAAAAATCCCTCACCATCTCAGCGGAAATCGTCGAAACTGTGAGCGGAAAACAAATCGTAAAACAAGTGATCCCTGATAGTCTGACATCCGCCGACAAACCCACGGAGGATCCGCAAAAAATTACCTTCCGCGGCAAAGTCACGGGCGATGCCGAGTTCGAAATGGTCGCCGAATTCGATGGCGACAACGTGTTCGTAGGAGGTCGAATGCTGAACCCTGGCACGCTCACCAATCCGCTGCATTTCCAAATCCGTGTGCGATTCGGTGATATCTATCGAAATGTAGTAGAGGAAAAATTGGAGGATGACGCCAAGAAAGACCGCATCGAATTCGTGCGAATCGATAAGAAAAAAGGCAAGTGCGGCGTTTTGGAGTCGATTGATCTTGCCGCCGCAGACATCACTGGAGCGGGACTTTCCGCTGTATCGGTAGAGTTATCTTGCTACGATGAACGCAAATTCGAATACCTCCTGCAAGGCGATGGGCAATTGCTGTTGGAAAATCCGCGCGGCATCGCGTCCCTTCCCAAAGATGGATTCTCGATCCTCTGGCGCGGCGATACACAAAAAGACAAGGACGGCAAAGGTCGACTGCATATGAAAATCAAGTGACTCGCGGCGGGGGAAGGATTTTTTCAGGAAATTCGATTTTTCCACTTGCCAAAGTTCGGGCGAGCGGATTACTTTCGCCGTCCACCGAAATAAGGGGTAGATGCCCGAGTGGCTAAAGGGGGCAGACTGTAAATCTGCTGGCTTGCGCCTACGTTGGTTCGAATCCATCTCTGCCCACCATTTCAGTGTCAACAATTAGGGAGCCTTCGGGCTCCCTTTTTATTACCTAAAGTTTGGCATTTCAGCAGACATGGACTGGTTGCCAAAAATCATTGCCGAAATACGAATATAAAAATGGTACAATCGTTCGGATTACTTCAACATGAGGCATCTCACGTCCGCGCCTTCCTCCAGTCAGGAGGAGTATACCGGTACGAATAGTCAGTCCAGCGGAGGGAGAACAGTTCTCGGTGGAAAACCGATTCAGCTTCGCACGTTGCTCGGGCGTGAAAGGAGCGTCGTCAGGAACATAGGGAATCGTGACCATGTGGGATGAGAAAAGCTGTCGCGGCACGCAAACAGTCGATGTAGCTCCACCTTGCGGCAACAGGGCAAGGCTCAAGCAGGGATTGCGCCCGCTTGACAGCATCCTGCTAGAAAGACGGATTTTTCGGCAAGAAACCGATCAGGCGTTGGCGGTGGAGCCCGCAGAGATTAACTGATGATCTGACAGAATCGCTGATACGCATCCGTCCATTCGGCGGTATCGGCAGGCACGAATGTTTTGAATTCAAAAGACGCCTTTATCAACTGTCGCGCTTCGATCATCGATGGCAGATGACCTGTGGCGATCATTTGCACGGCGATGTTGCCGCAGGAAGTGGCTTCCACGGGACCGGCGATGACTTCAATGCCCAATGCGTTTGCGGTGGCTTGGGTAAGGTGCACGTTCTGGATGCCACCACCACCGATGTGAAGGCGTGCAAAGGAGGAACCGGTGAGCGCGCGAATTTTATCGTAAGTCACGCGATACTTCAGTGCGATCGAGTCAGTTGCGATGCGCAAAATTTTTCCTTTCATCTGTGGCACGTCCTGTCCAGTGGATCGGCAATACTCTTGTATTTTTTCAGGCATCTCACCCGGTGTGGAGAAACTGGGATGGTCGGGATCGATGAACGCGGTGAAAGCCGGTGCTTCGATCGCTAGCTCGGCGAGAGCGGCGTAGTCAAGGTCCTCGCCATCGAGAGCCCACTGACGTTTGCACTCCTGAATCAGCCACAGGCCCGAGATATTCTTGAGGAAACGCACGGTCCCGCTGTGGCCGAGTTCATTGCAAAAGCCCCCTTGGAAAGCCGCTTCCGTGGTGATCGCACGCGCCGTTTCCAGTCCCATGATGGACCATGTGCCGGAGGACAGCCACAGGTTGTCTTCCTGCGTCATTGGGATGCCTGCCACGGCGGAGGCGGTATCGTGACTGGCGGAGGCGATGACGGGGATGTCACTCTTACCAATGTAATCTGCCACCTCCGCGCGGATGGGGCCGAGGATGGTGCCAGGGGCGACGACCTTGCCAAAAATCTTGCGTGGCAGTTCCAATGCATCGATCACTGGCCAAGCCCAGTCGTTCGTATGAGGATCGAACAACTGCGACGTCGAGGCGACGGTGCGCTCGTTTGCCATCACGCCAGTGAGCCAATAGGCTAACAAATCTGGCACGAACAAGAGGCGCTCGGCTTGGAGCAGGGAAGGGGACTGGCGTAACTGCTCCGCAAGCAGGTGCAGGGAGCTGTTGTAGAAATTCGTGCGCACGCCAGTGTGTTCGAAAACGCGGTGCTCCTCGATGCGCTCGTGCATTTTTTCCGCCATGCCCTCGAAGCGGGAATCGCGGTATTGGTGTGGCATGCCTAACAAGCGACCGTTGCCATCTAACAATCCGAAGTCGCAGCCCCAGGTATCGATGCCGATCGAGCAAATCCGATCGCCGTAAGTGGCTACGGCCTTGCGCAGTCCATCGAGGATATCACGATAGAGGCCGATGATGTTCCAGTAGGATCCGCCGGGTAGGTCTGTGCCGGGATTGCCAAAGCGATGGACTTCCTCGAGATACAAATGCTGCAAATCGGTTTTCGCAGCGATGATACGTCCGGAGCCGGCACCGAGGTCGATGGAGAGAAATACTTTTTTCGGCATAAGTAGATGCGTTGACTTTCTGTGAGGATGGAGTGGCTGATTGGGGAAATCGAGTCAAAAAAGCGATCGCGAATTAGGCGGCGTCTTCGCCATTATCTGTGCGTCGTTTTTTTATGTTCGGTGGTTTTTCTCCTAGCACCGCTTGGCGGGTGATTGTGACCATTTCCACATCGTTTCGCGAAGGAATGTCATACATCACATCCAGCATGATTCGTTCGAAGATCGAGCGCAGCGCGCGCGCGCCGGTGCCTCGCTTGATCGCCTCCTCGGCGAAGGCCTTGAGTGCATCGCGAGTGACATTGAGTTTCACTCCATTGAGAGAAAGTTGTTTCGAGTATTGTTTCACCAGAGAGTTTTTCGGCTCGGTGAGGATCTGGATCAGTTCCTCCTCCATGAGTTGGCGCAGTGACGAAATGACGGGCAAGCGACCGATGAATTCGGGGATCAGGCCGAAATGAAGTAGATCTTCCGGCACGGTGAGCTCGAGCACATTGCGACCTGGATCGAGCGCATCGTTCGAGTTTTCGCTCGCATGGAAGCCGAGCGTGTTTTTGCCGAGACGTCGGCGGATCTTGTCTTCCAGTCCGACAAAGGCGCCGCCGCAGATGAAGAGAATCTTTTCGGTGTTGACCTGAATGTATTCCTGTTGCGGGTGCTTGCGTCCACCCTGAGGCGGAACATTGCAAATGGTCCCTTCGAGGATTTTTAACAAGGCCTGCTGCACACCCTCACCCGAGACATCGCGGGTGATCGAAACGTTCTCCGTCTTGCGACCAATCTTGTCGATCTCATCGACGTAAATGATTCCGCGCTCGGCCTTGGCGACATCGAAATCAGCCGCCTGCAATAAGCGCAAAATGATGTTCTCCACATCTTCACCGACGTAACCAGCCTCCGTGAGCGTGGTTGCATCCACGATGCAAAACGGCACATCGAGCGTGCGCGCCAGAGTGCGGGCGAGCAGGGTTTTTCCCGAGCCCGTGGGCCCGAGTAGCAGGACGTTCGATTTTTCAATTTCCACGCCTTCGTATTCTTTCGCATCACCGCCTGTCGGTTGATTGAGGCGCTGGTAGTGATTGTAGACAGCCACGGACAAGACTTTTTTCGCATGCTCTTGACCGATGACGTGCTGGTCTAGTTTGGCGCGGATCTCGACAGGTGTCGGCAGCGGAAGGCGCTTGCCCCTAGCAGCAGTTTTGCCGGCATCGCTCGAGCGCAATTCTTTATCGAGAATGGATACGCACAAATCCACGCATTCATTGCAAATGTATACCCCCGGACCTGCGATGAGTTTTTTGACTTCGGAGTGTCCTTTTCCGCAAAAGGAACACATGGATAGGTTGGAAGAGCGCGCCATGAAAGAATTGAGTGTGTCCGCTCAGGCTAGGTGCGTTGACGTTTCATCACAAGAGGATTTCACGGCATGGATGAGGAAATTTTTGTCATGAAAAGTAGTTCAGGATTTCACCCGATGACATCAGCCATGCTCTTCGTTGGCAAGAGAAGTCAATCTCGCATTCTATACTTCGGGCCCATGTGTGCGCTAAAGCGCTTTGACATAAGCGAGATCATCGCTGGTCTATCGGCGTCACAGCGCTCAGTTCCTGTGGGCCGGTGTAGAGTGTGAGTGGGCGGTAGAGGCGGTTGTCGCGCAACTGCTCCAGCACCTGTGCCGTCCATCCTGACATGCGAGCGATGGCGAAGATCGGTGTGAAAAGATCGGTCGGAATATTCAACGAGTGATAGACCGTGGCCGAGTAGAAATCGACATTTGCATTCAGCCCTTTGCGCTCGCGCATGATCTGGGCGATGCGCTCGGACATCTGAATCCATTTCGGCTCGCCGAGTTCCTGGGTGAGCTCAATCGCAAGTCTACGCAGATGCGGGGCGCGGGGATCGAGCACTTTATAGACGCGGTGTCCGATGCCCATGATTTTCTCTTTGCGAGCGAGCTTGCCTTCGACGTAAGCGTCCACGTTTTCCAAGCTACCGATTTCTTCTAACATGTGGATGACTCCCTCATTCGCGCCGCCGTGAAGCGGGCCCTTGAGCGTGCCGATGGCGGAGGTCATGGCCGAGTAGAAGTCCGAGAGAGTTGCGACGGTGACGCGTGCTGAAAAGGTAGAGGCGTTCATGCCGTGATCCGCGTGCAGCGTGTAGGCGACATCGAGAATTTTTGTGGCGCGATCGCTGGGTGCTACGCCAGTGATGAGATAAAGGAAATGCGCAGCTTCTGAGAGATCCGTCCGAATGGGAGGAAGCTCGAGACCTTGGCGGAAGCGATGGAAGGCGGCGACGATGACAGGAGTTTTTGCCACGAGAGAAATGGCGATGAGTGCGTTCGCCTCCATGTCTGGTTCGCCGATGGTGGCGCGCTTGTCGAAGATGCCCAGCATTGAAACGCCTGTGCGCACGACGTCCATCGGGTTGCTGTCCTTGGGCAGGGCTTTGAGAAATTCCAGCACCTGTGGCGGCAGTTCGCGTTGGTTCCGCAGTTCTTGCTCCAGGGCGGCCAGTTCGTTGCGGTTGGGCAGATGACCATGATGCAACAGGTGCGTTACCTCCTCGAAGGTGCAATGCTCCACCAGTTCATCAATGCTATAGCCGAGATAGCTCAAACGGCCCTCCGCGCCTTCGACGTTGGAGAGTGCGGATTCATTGGCGATGACGCCTTCTAGGCCTTTTGCGTATGTTGTCATGATGCGTGATTTTGAACGGCGCTAAGAAAGCGTCTAGGAAGCAAGTGCGCAAGGGAGAAACGATAAAAAAATGGAAAAAAGCAGGAAGTTTGCCATTTTTCGTGATTTCTGCCATGGTCGCGGCAGATGAATGGTATGAATACGATCGTCGTGGAAACATCAACCCCGCAGGGCAGCGTGGGGCTGTGGTGTGGATCTTGGTGGGAAGAGAGCTTCGTGAGCGAGCGCAGTCACAATTGTGCGATCTTCCAACCCCTGAATCGACTACTGGGCGTCGAGGATGATTTTCGCATTGAGCTTATTTTGGTTGGTACCGGGCCAGGTAGCTACAGCGGCACTCGTGTGGGCATTGCTGTAGCGCAGGGACTAGCCATCGCTCATGGTGCTCGTTTGGTGGGGTTACCCTCCCTGATGACAACTCCCTCCGCGCGTGATTCAGGACACTGCCGCGCCATCGGTGACGCGCGTCGCGGCGATTGGTGGTGGTGCGATATCATCTGTGGAGTGTCTGCACATCCGCCGCAACTCGGCAGCAAGGCGGAACTGGAAGAAATACTGCGCGATGGGGTGCCGATCTTTTCGCTAGATCCGATCGCAGATCAAGAGTTCGATCGCATCATACCGCAGGAGACGCCAAGCGCTGGGCGTTTGTGGGAGTCTTGGCAATCGCTCACACCCGAACTGCAGCAGCATTTCGCAGCGCAGGTGGTGCAGCCTGTTTATCTCAAACCACCTCACATCACCATGCCGAAACCGGGCCATCCGCTTCGGCGCTAGTGTTTCAGAAACCTCGCTCTCGATGACAAATTCCCTTATGCCAAAATTCGTTGTTTTAGGGGCTTGTCAGAAATCATCCGGCGGCTACCTTTGGCTTGCACATGAAAATTTGGTTGGATGAAAAATTGGTCGAGGAACAGGACGCAAAAATCTCGGTGTTTGATCACGGACTGCTCTATGGTGATGGAGTGTTTGAGGGCATTCGCTTTTACAGCGGTCGTGTTTTCCGTTTGGAAGAACACATCCGTCGCTTGTTCGATTCCGCCCGCGCGATCCTGCTGAAACTGCCGTGGACGCAGGAGCAGGTGATCCAGTTTACCGTCGATACCATCAAGGCGAACGGCCTCACCGACGGCTATGTGCGCTTGGTGGTGACGCGCGGCACGGGCGGGCTGGGGCTGAATCCCTACCTCTGCGAGCGCCCCAGCATGTTCATCATCGCCTCAACCATCCAACTTTACCCAGAGGAATACTACACTAACGGCTTGGCTATCGTGACCTGCGCCACCCGTCGCCCCGCGCCAGCCGCCCTGATGCCTCAGGTGAAATCGCTCAACTACCTCAACAACATCATGGCGAAGGTGGAGGCGATCCAAGCGGGTGCGATGGAGGCACTCATGCTCAATGAGCAGGGCTACGTTTCCGAGTGCACGGGGGACAACATTTTCCTGTTAAAAAACGGCACGCTGCTCACTCCGCCGGTGGCTGATGGAGCGCTCGATGGCGTGACCCGTCAGGTGATTCTGGAACTCGCCGGCCAGCTCGGTATTCCATGGAAAGAACAGACTCTCACGCGCTACGATATTTTCATTTCCGATGAATGTTTCCTCACCGGCACCGCTGCGGAAGTGATTCCAGTCATCGCGCTGGATCGTCGTCCCATCGGCGATGGCAAGCCAGGCCCGCTGACCTCGCGCTTCATCGATGCCTTCCGTGCTCTGGCGAACTCGACTGGCACTCCGATAGTCTAACGAATTTTCCATGAAATGTGATTTTTGCGACCAGAAAGCCACCGTGTTTTTGACACAGTTGGTCGAGGGGCAGATGAAAAAAGTCTGTCTCTGCGAGAGCTGTGCGCAAGAGAAAGGAGTCACGGATCCGACGGGGTTTTCGCTGGCGGACATGCTCATGAGCGGCACGCCCACGAATGCGCTGATTGGTGCGCCGGCCTTTGTGAAAACGCGCAGCAGCGGTGCGAAAAAATGCCCGAACTGTGGCTTCAGCGCCGATGACCTCAACCGCGTGCGCCGTTTCGGCTGCAGCGAGTGTTTTCAGGTGTTCCGCCCGGAAGTCGACCTGATTTTGCGCGGCATGCACCAAGGTATTGTGCATTGCGGTAAGGTGCCGAAAGGCTTTGAGGAAATCCACGCACGCGATGAAAAGCTCGAGGAACTTCGCAGTAAGCTCGAGGAGGCGATTACACAGGAGCACTATGAGGATGCCGCTCAACTGCGAGATGAAATTCGTCAACTCGAAACCTCCAAACCAACCGCAGTCCAGTCATGATGCGTTTTTCTACACTGATTCGGCATCCGGCCGATTGGATGACTGGCGGAGCTGTGGATAATGCCGTGGTGCTTACCTCGCGCATCCGTCTGGCGCGCAACTTGCATCTCGCACCGTTTCTTGGGTGGGCTACGGCGGAGCAGCGCCGCCATGCGATGGAGCAGATGCTGCCGGTGATTCAGGAGCTAAGGCCGATGAAGGACGCTTTTGCTCAGTCGCTCAGCGGTCTCACTGCCGTGCAGAAACAAGTGCTGGTGGAGCGCCACCTCATCAGTCGCGAACACGCGGCACGCACCGAGGGCAGCGCGGCGATCATCGAGCGTCGTCAGTCGCTGAGCATCATGGTCAATGAAGAAGACCATTTGCGCATGCAATCGATACGCCCCGGGCTGAACCTTCGTGTCGCCTATGATGCGCTTAGCGATGTGGATGATGAATTGCAGCAGCACTTGACCTTCGCGTTTGATCGCAAGCTGGGATTTCTCACCACGTGCCCGACGAATCTCGGCACGGGTCTGCGCGCCTCGGCGATGCTTCATTTGCCCGCGCTTGTGCTCAGCGACCAGATCGGCCAGGTGCTGAATGCCATTGGGCGTATGGGTTTAGCCGTGCGCGGCCTCTACGGCGAGGGCACCGAGTCGCTCGGCAATCTCTATCAGATTTCTAATCAGTCCACGCTCGGTGAGAGCGAGTTGCAAATCATCGAGCGCCTCGAGCGGGTGATCGCGCAGGTCGCGTTGCACGAATCAAACGCACGGCTCAAATTGCTTGAAGACGATGCGCTCATGCTGCGCGACAAAATGGGTCGCTCTTTCGGCACCCTGCAGCATGCCTGGTTGATCGATTCCAAGGAGGCACTGAATCACCTGTCTCTCCTTCGTCTCGGCGCCAATCTGGGATTTTTCCCGCTGGAAACTGTCCGACTATGCGATAACTTGTTGATGGAAATTCAACCAGCACACTTGCAACTCCATTGCGGCATGAAGCTCTCCCCCGAGCAACGCGACGAGCGCCGTGCACAAATCATCCGCTCGCATTTGCAAAATGTCCCCAGCCCTGTTATGGTTTCTCTACAAAACGGAACCCTGCCCTTTGCCGATCCTCCAACACAACCAGAATTATGAATAATTTCACACCCCGTGCGCAACAAGTTCTCGCCTTGGCCCGCAAAGAAGCGGATCGGTTCAGCCACAATTATGTCGGCACTGAACACATTTTGTTAGGTTTGATCAAACTCGGTCAAGGCGTTGCGGTAAATGTGCTAGAACGCATGGGACTTGACTTGGATCGGGTCCGCATGGAGGTCGAGAAAGAAGTGGGCACAGGCACCGCGGGTCAAAGCGGTGGTAACATTCCCTACACCCCTCGCGTGAAAAAAGTGCTGGCCCTCGCTGACAAAGAAGCGAAAGCCTTGAACCATTCGTATGTCGGCACGGAGCATATTCTGTTAGGGTTGCTTCGTGAAGGCGACGGCGTTGCAGCACGCGTGTTACAACAACTGGAGGTGGACATTCAGACCTGCCGCAATGAGATTCTCGCGGAGATCGATCCGAACTATACTCCCTCCGACCAAGGTGATGAGCAAGATGGTGACGATGCCGATGATGAAGAGGATCCTTTTCCAGAAAATGAAAAAGCATCGGGTCCTGGACAGGAAGCGCCGGAAGGAAAAACGAAAACACCCGCACTGAAAGCTTTCGGTCGCGATCTCACCAAGAGCGCCAGAGATGGTGAACTCGATCCAGTCATCGGTCGTGAAAGTGAGATCGAGCGTGTCATTCAGATCCTCTGCCGTCGCACGAAAAACAATCCCGTACTCATCGGTGAAGCCGGCGTGGGTAAGACCGCCATCGCCGAGGGCCTCGCCCAGGAAATCGCCTCAGGCAATGTGCCGGAAATCCTTCGTGAAAAACGCGTGATTACTCTCGACCTCGCTCTGATGGTCGCGGGTACGAAATACCGTGGTCAATTTGAAGAACGCATCAAAGCGGTGATGGATGAGATCCGAAAAGTTAAGAATGTCATTCTTTTCATCGATGAGCTGCACACGATCGTTGGCGCTGGCTCTGCGGAGGGAGCCATGGATGCTTCTAACATTATCAAGCCAGCACTCAGTCGCTCGGAGATGCAGTGCATCGGTGCCACGACACTGAATGAGTATCGAAAATACATCGAAAAAGACGCAGCCTTAGAGCGCCGCTTCCAACAAGTGAAAGTGGATGAACCATCTGAAGAAGATGCCGTAAAAATTCTCTACGGTCTGCGTGGAAAATACGAAGCCCATCACAAAGCACGCTACACTCCAGCAGCGATCGATGCCTCGGTCAAGCTCACCGCTCGTTACCTCACTGGTCGCTATCTGCCTGACAAAGCGATCGACGTGCTCGATGAAGCAGGTTCTCGCGCGCGCATCTCGCAAATGACCCGTCCGCCCGCGATCAAGGAGCTGGAAGCGGAAATCGAGATCATCAATAAGGACAAACTCTCTGCCATCGCAGAGCAGGATTTTGAAAAAGCGGCGGCCATGCGCGATGCCGAAAAAAACGCGAAGAAGAAGCTCGAGGACACGCTCAAAGCGTGGCGTGCGCAGTCGGAGGAATCGATCATCGAGGTCGATGACGAGGACATCATGGCTGTGGTCTCGAAGTGGACAGGCGTTCCTCTGCGCCGCATGGAGGAAACCGAAACCGAAAAACTCTTAAAGATGGAGGACGAATTACAAACGCGCGTCATCGGTCAGAACGAGGCGGTGAAATCAATTTCCAAAGCACTGCGTCGCTCCCGTGCCGACCTCAAGGACCCGCGACGTCCGATCGGCTCCTTCCTTTTCCTCGGTCCCACTGGCGTCGGCAAAACCTACCTCGCGCGCAATCTAGCCGAGTTCATGTTTGGCGATCCGGAGTCTCTGATTCAGATCGATATGTCGGAATACATGGAGAAATTTACCTCTAGTCGACTTATTGGATCGCCACCGGGCTACGTAGGGTATGAGGAGGGTGGACAACTTTCTGAGCAAGTGCGCCGTCGCCCTTACAGCGTCATCCTTTTCGATGAGGTAGAAAAAGCCCATCCAGATGTCATGAACCTGCTGTTGCAGATTCTCGAAGAAGGGATGGTCACCGATTCCATGGGGCGCAAGATCGACTTCCGCAATACCATCATCATTCTCACCTCGAATGTCGGGGCTTCTACCATCAAACGCCAGAGCACGCTCGGGTTTAATGCGATGAATGCCGATGAGGGTGATTTTGATACGATGAAAGAAAAAATCATCGAGGAAGCCAAGCGCTCGTTCAAGCCGGAGTTCCTCAACCGTCTCGACGAGCTGGTGGTCTTCCACATGCTCGAGAAACCCGATCTCTCACGCATCATCGATCTGGAAATTTCCAAACTTGCCAAGCGTCTCAAGGACAAGTCGATCACTATCGAGCTCACCGAATCCTCGCGCGATCTGCTCATCGCCAAGGGCTACGATCCCAGCTACGGCGCGCGTCCGATGCGTCGTGCGGTGGAGCGTTACCTCGAGGACCCTCTTGCGGAAGCCCTCCTGCGCGGCGATATCAAGTCCGGAGATCATGTGGAAGTCATTCGTCGCGACAACAGCGATGAGCTTCTTTTCCAATCCCAAGCATCGGCAAAACCTGTGCTTACGACGATGGAAGATACGCAGGAGGAGTAAAGTAGGGGCGGACTGCTGAAAGCATCCGCTCGGCTACAACCATTCATACTCCGATCCGCTCGATAAGCGGACGGAGTGAATTTTTCTGTTTTATCTCGCCTTATTTTGCGGCGTTGATGACCGAATCTTTCGTCATGCCCAGCTCTTTCATTACGGTATTACCTGGAGCGGAGATGCCGAAGCGATCGATGCCGATCACCTTGCCTTGCAGGCCGACGTATTTCCACCACAGACCGCTCACACCTGCTTCGATCGCGATGCGCTTGGTGCAGGTGGAAGGCAGCACGCTCTCGATGTAATCGGGCGATTGACGATCGAAACGCTCGAAGCAGGGCACCGATACCACGCGCACGCCAGCGCCGAGCTCGGCAGCGGCGTCCATAGCGTGTTGCAGTTCCGAGCCACTGGCTAACAGAATCATCTCCAGTGCGGCGGTTTCCTTTTTCGCCACGTAGGCTCCGCGGATCACGCCATCGCGGCGCTCTTCCACTCCCAGTTGGTTCATCAAGGGAATCGCTTGGCGCGTCAGGATCAGGGCGGTGGGTCCATCGGTGCGGTGCATCGCGGCGACGAAGGCTCCCGCGGTTTCTTCCGCGTCGCCTGGGCGGATGACATCCAGTCCCGGAATCACGCGAAGACCGCTTACGGTTTCCACCGGTTGGTGGGTCGGGCCGTCTTCGCCCACGCCCACAGAGTCATGGGTGAAAATATAAGTGACAGGCAGATGTGCCAGTGCTGCGAGGCGGATGGACGGGCGCAGGTAATCGGCGAACACCAGGAAGGTGGCCCCCGAGGCGCGGAACAAACCATCGTAGGCGATGCCGTTGCATATCGCGCCCATGGCATGCTCCCGAATGCCGAACCAGACGTTGCGACCTAACGGATTTTTCGCGGAGAAATCGCCGCCGTCTTTGATGTAGTTTTTCGTCGAGCCGAAAAGATCAGCACTGCCTGTGATGAAGTTTGGCATTGCCTTGGCGACGGCATTGATGACATTTGCTCCAGCGCTACGGGTGGCGTCTTTGTAGTCGGCGGCGAAGGCGGGAATTTTTGCGCTAAGATCGGTGGGCACGGCATGGGCTGTGCTCTCAGTCAGTTCCTGTGCCAGCTCTGGATGAGCGGTGGCCCATGCATCGTAGGTAGCCTGCCATGTGGCCAACTCCCTCTCACTTGCCGCCGCACGGGCTGAGAAGAAGGCACGCACTTCGTCTGAAACGTAAAAGTGCTCCTCTGGCAGGCCGAGATTCTTGCGCGCTTCATCGATGAATTTCGCTCCACCTTCGCCGTGTGCCTTCGCGGTGCCAGCGACTTCGGGAATGCCCTTGCCGATAAGTGTTTTGGCGATGATGACCTTCGGACGACCGTTGTTGTTCGCTTTCGCGTCGCTCAGCGCTTTGGCGATCGCTGTAAAATCGTGACCATCTATCGTTACGGCATCCCACTGTTGTGAGCGGAAATAGGCCTCCGCGTCTTCACCCTGCGTCACCTCTGCCATGGCATCCAGTGTCACATCGTTCGAGTCATAAATGAGCACCAAGTTATCGAGTCCACTGTGACCAGCGAAGGCGATCGCTTCTTTTGCGACACCTTCCTGTAAGCAACCATCGCCGAACAACGCGAAGACGTGGTGATCGAAAATCACATGCTCTGCAGTGTTGAAGCGCGCAGCCGCGCGCTTGCCGGAGAGCGCGTAGCCCACGGCATTCGCGATGCCTTGGCCGAGCGGACCAGTGGTGGCTTCTACGCCGGGTGTCTCATGGAACTCCGGATGCCCGGGAGTGATGGAATGGAGTTGACGGAAATTTTTCACTTCCTCGCGCGAAACAGCATAGCCCGCAAGATGCAGCCAGCCGTAGAGAAACATCGAGCCGTGACCAGCGGAGAGGAGGAAACGATCGCGATTCAACCAACGCGGAGTGCTCGGCTCATAGCGCATGACTTCACCGAATAGCACGGCGCCGATTTCCGCACATCCCAAGGGAAGACCCAAGTGGCCGGATGAGCAGGCGTGAATGGCATCCATGGCAAGCCCACGGGCTTGGTTGGCAGCAGCGGAAAGTACGGTAGTATTCATAAAGGGAAAAACGAGGTCGAAAGAGGATAGGGAAATTCCCCGCTCTGACAAGTGGCGATTTTGACAGTAGGAGACTCGCTGTTTTGCTGCGGCTTATCCTGGCAAAACAAGATGGGCGCCGCGCGATGGTCGGGAGGAAAAAATTTCCGGCTCGATCTGTGTCGCTTCACGGTAGGCAGTGCGCATGGTTGTTATGATGGACTCGGCCTGGGCGTTTTCGCAGAGCGTCACGGTGGAACCGCCGAAGCCACCACCCGTCATACGAGCTCCCAGCACGCCGCCGGCTCTGCCGATTTGTTGCGCGATTGATACCATCAAGTCGAGCTCGGTGCAGGAAACCTCGAAGTCATCGCGTAAGGAAATATGTGAGGCATCCATCAGTCGCCCCAATTGCAGGAAATCCCCCGCCGCTAGGGCCTCCGCCGCTGCTTGTGTGCGCGCGATCTCCGTCACGACATGTCGCGCGCGGCGTTTCACCAGATCGCCCAGAGCATCTCCATGGTTCTCGACATCCGCCATCGTCACCGTGCGCCACGAAGCGTGACCTATTGCGGCCAGCGCCTCTTCGGTGTGCCGACGCCGAATCGCATAGCCGCCATCGGACAGTTGATGGTGCACATTGGTATTCGCGATGATCACGGCGAGATCCGGATTTTCAAACGGCACCAACGTCACTTCTTCCGACTGGCAATCGATCATCACCAGCCGATTTTCCTCGCCAAACGTCGAGGCAAACTGATCCATGATGCCGCAGGGGACTTTGGCGAAATCGTGCTCGGCTTTCTGACAAAGAAGCGCCTTTTGTTTTTTCGTGAGAGAAATGCCAAGCAAGCCTTCCAGTAACGTTGCCGTCGCGCACTCCAGCGCAGCGGAGGAGGACAGGCCCGCTCCACCGGGCACCGAGGAGGCAAAACAGGCGTCGAAGCCGGGAATCTCATGGCCGAGTTTCTGAAAGCCATCGATCACGCCGCGCACGTAGTTGGACCAATGTGGTTCGCTTATCATTTGCGGCACGCTGAGATCGATCAACGCATCCGGTAGGCCCGCGCTGCTGAGCCGGGCCTGCGTGCTGTTGTTTTTCGCGGCGGCGATGACGATATAGCGATCGATGGCAAAAGGCATGACAAAGCCGTCGCAGTAGTCGATGTGTTCCCCGATCAAATTCACGCGTCCGGGAGCGGCGGCGATAACAGTGGCTGGGCGCGAGAGGCCTGCGCGTGCGGTAGATATGAGGTCGTTAGTCATGACAAAATTACGTGGCAGGAGCGATTTTTTGGAGGAGGAGGGCGAGGACAAAGGCGAGCAAGGGGAGCAGGGAAAACCAAAGAATAACATCATATCCCATCATTGCATAGACAGCCCATCCCATCGATAACCAGTAAAGAGAATCCACCAAGGCGATGCCTGCCAGCAAGCGCGCGACCTTCTGCCCCACTGCCGCTTTGCTGCAAACGACGAATAGCGTCCAACCCAAAAACGGCAGAATGCCAAAGCCCCCCACCCAGGATTCTGATAGGGGAAAACCGAGATAATTTCCGCCCACCCACGGCGCCAGATGAGTGCACAGGGGAAAGAGCAGAAGCAAGGCCGCGATCCATTTGGTCGAACTCAGATCCGCTGGCCGCGATTCATAACGTGCGAGCAGGGAAATGCCAGCGATGTAGGACAACATGCCCAGCACCGGGAACAGAATCGTGATCGCAATGGCCACTCCCTGCCAGTCCTGCCAACCCGTGAGCAAGTCACGCAATAAACGAAATCCCGCTGACATTGCACCCATGCCCAGCACATAGAGCCCGGCGCGACACGCACCCATGATCCAGATGGAAAAGGCATGGCGTTTGTGCAACAGCGTGTAGGCAATGACGAGACACAAAATGATGGCGTAGGTGAAACACACCGTCTTGCTCACCTGCCATGACATCATCCCTCCTATGATCACTAACACAATCGCGATGCTCAGATACAGATCACGAGGAAACAATCCTGACGGAATGGCTCGCTCGGGGCGATGTTCGCGATCCCAGGCGACATCATACCAGTCGTTAAGAAAATTTCCCGCCACGTAGAGACAACACGCAGCAATGACGGGAAAGATCGTTTGCTGATCCCAGTGTGGAGAATCAGTGTCGAATAAAAAGCCCATCAAGAACATCCCTGTCAGCACATTGACGATCACACTCGGCACGTTGGCAATGCGGGCGGTGGCGAGGAGTGCTTTGAGACGAGAGAACACTGCGGACGAGAAGGACGTGAGTGAGCACTGCATTACCAGCCATTTTTACTACCGGTCATAAAAGTCCAATGGATGCCGACCACTCCGATGCCGCAACAATTCGGCCCATCGGAAAACATGATAAAGCGGTGACCATCGGAGCCGAACCAGCCGTTGTAGGCGGATTGTGGATCGGTGGAACCCATGAATATGTTTTCGCCGGAGGCGTTGCCATCGAACTTCGCTAATCGCGCCCGATCCCAGGGTGATTTTTTGTTAGGAACTGGCGACTCGTGGGCGAAAAATCCACCCGCTGCCATATCACCACTATGCCCGCTAGCAGCGGCACTGAGGTTTTCCTCAATGCGCAGCGGGCTGAGCCCAACGACGACGCGCTCGCGGTTGAGCGTTGTGGCAAAGGTTTTCATGCTGGGCAGGCACCACTTGCCATTTTCGGCATTGAGGGCTTCTGCGTTGGCCAGTTGCGTGACTTCCTTTTTTGTTTTTTCGAACGATGTGACCATCTGCATGACGTGCTCGGCCTCGAGACTGTCCTTGATCACACGCTCGCGAAGCTCCTCGGCATCGAGCTCGCTGCGATCCTGAGAGGGATTGAGTTTTTCCAGTTCGCGAGTGATTTCACATATGGCATCCACCCCACCATTGACCGCCGCCACCGTTGCGGTGATGTCGCTTTTTGCCAACTTGGATCGTTTGTCGTATAGCTCGCTCAAGTCTTCCATTTCTTCGCGCAGCATCCGCACTTTGTCATTCTCTTTGTGATAATCGGTGCGTATGAGCTCGATGACTCGGTTGCGTTCGTCATCGAGCTGCCGGGACACATCATCGTGTGCCGCGAGTGGGCTGTCGCTTTTGTCGGCTTGTTTGATGCGATCAAGGTTGACCTTCAAGGCAGCTTCAAGTGCTGTTTTGTAGTATGGCATCGCCTCGGCAGGCATCGAGCGGAAGGTGCTGATGGATGCTTTGCGTTTGCCCGCCTCAGCATGGCTCAGCCACATCGCCGCGGTGCGCACATGCTGCATGTTGACCGCAGGTTTTTCTTGCGCTTGCAATAAACAGGCGCAGAGCAGCCATAGCGTTGTCGGGCTTTTCATCACAGGCGATCAGGTTGCAAGCGCAATTACATTCCCGGCAGTGGCAAGCCACCGGTGTGCTTTTTCATTTCGGCAGCGGAAATGTCGCGCCCTTGCGTGATAGCTTGCTGCACACCCTTGACGATGAGGTCTTGCAAAAAATCCACATCAGAGGGATCCACCACCGAGGGATCGATGCGGATCGATAGCACATCTCCGGCACAGGTTGCTGTGACCACGACCTTGCCGTTAGCCACCGAGGTTTCGACGGTGCGTTTGGCGAGTTCTTCTTGGGCGGCGGCAAGACCTGCTTGCATTTTTTGCGCCTGTTGCATCAGTTTGGCAATATTCATAAATTCGTTAGATCTTAGGCTTTGACGATTTTTGCGGAAAAAATTTCGAGCGCTTTCTGAATCAGCGGGTCTTTGTGAAAATCATCGGGCTCGCGCGGTGATTCTTTCGGCGGTGGCGGAGCCACGGGCGCGATGACCGGAACATTTACTGCCACGGGAGCGGGTTGCTCGGGGCGATCGACGGCGGAGTCGATCATGGCATCGAGCGCCGCGAACGGATCCATCGACCTGCTCGCCGAGGCCGCTATCGCGACGGGATCGCGTGGCACTGGCTCCGCAGCAGTTGGATTCTCGACCACCGTTGCGATGGGAGCATCAGGCTCCGGTGTCGTAGCGGGCTCAGGATCGGGAGTTGGTGTGGCAGGTGCGAGCATGGGCTCTGTTCTGTCCATCGCCTGAGGTGCCGGAGTTTGCGTGGCGATAGGTCCGTCAGGAAATTGCCCTGCGGATGATGCAAGGACATGGATGATGTCGGAAATGCGTGCCTCACCCACGACTTGAATGGCTTTGATGACACCGAGTTCGAGGTGGAGCTTGCGATTGCTGGCCCATTTCATACGGCCTTCGGTATCGCCAAACACATCGATCACCGCCAGCAAGCGATCGGCTTTGCAGTGCTTGGATGACTCTAACAACTGCTCCCAACTAGCCTGCGGGATACCTTCGTTGGGCGAATTCGGTGCCACTTTCGCGACGATGATCGCACGCATCGCGCCGATGAGTTCGTGCAGCAACTGACTGACATCACGCCCAGTCGATGCCTCGCGCTGGATGATTTGCAACGCTGCGGCAGTATTTTTCTGAAAAATCGCATCACATAGCGCGGCGATGGTCTCACGTGAGGTAAATCCAAAAATACTCAATACGTCGGGCTCGGTGATCTGATTGCCGCAGAAAGCGACGAGCTGATCGAGCATCGACTGCGCATCGCGCATGCCACCATCGGCTCCTTTGGCAATGGCCCACGCTGCCGATTGGTCCAGCACCACGCCCTCTTCCGTAGCGATGTGCAAAAGATGCTGCGCGATGATTTCCGTGGGGATGGGGCGCAAATCGAAGCGCTGACAACGCGAGAGGATGGTCGGCAGAATTTTATGCACCTCGGTGGTGGCGAAAATGAATTTCACATGCGGTGGTGGCTCTTCCAGCGTCTTGAGCAAGGCATTGAACGCTTGATTCGTGAGCATGTGGACCTCGTCGATGTAATAAATTTTGAATTTCCCCTGCATCGGCGCGTAGTTCACCGACTCGCGCAAAGCACGAACTTCATCCACGCCGTTGTTCGAGGCACCGTCGATTTCTACCACGTCCAGCGACGTTCCCTCGGCAATTTGCTGGCAAACGGGATCGTTCGGATCAAAGTCCACCTTCGGCCCGCCGGGACCATTCAAGGCCTTGGCGAAAATGCGCGCTGTGGAAGTTTTCCCCGTGCCTCTGGGGCCCACGAAAAGATAAGCATGGGCCAAGCGATTCTGCTGAATGGCGTTGCGCAAGGTGCGGACAACATGATCCTGCCCCAACACATCATCGAAGGTGGCGGGTCGGTATTTTCTGGCAAAGACCTGATAACTCACGCAGCCATCTTAAAGCATGCCAGCGGATCGACAACAGGATTTATTAGGGCGGGAGTGATTTTTTTCGCCTTTGTTTTTTGTCAACGGCCTGTTAACCATTGGCTCGATGAAACAAATTCTTTTCTCCACAGTTTTATTGGTTTCAGTGCTCGCTGCGGATGAACCTCAACGGCACGATGTAGCATCCACGAAGCAGATGCTCGCGAAGGATGCGAAGATGCTCGTGCTAGATGTTCGCACGCCTGAGGAATTCGCCGCAGGACATCTTCCTCAGGCGGTGCTGGTGACAATCAGTGACGATGATTTTGTCGGACGAGTAAAAAAAATCGCAGCATCCGATCAGCCGATTTTGGTGTATTGTGCTGCGGGCGGAAGAAGTGCTAAGGCGATCAAGGCACTGCGCGACGCGAATTACACTCAACTCCACGAGCTTAAGGGTGGTATGACAGAATGGATAAAGGAAAACGAACCAGTCGTAAAAAAATAGGTATTTTACACTGCTGTCAGTGCTGTGGGAAGCTCAATTTGGTGCTATAGCTCGATACGAACGATTGGGCGGCGAGGTGGCTAGGAGAGTGTGTCGATCGATAGGGGTTTTACCCTTTTTTGCGCGCAGCCATTGTGATTTTTTGGTTTTGTAAAATGTCAGCCTCCCTCAGATAAAAATGAGAATCCCGCGAAACTAGGCGAGACAAGCGGGTGGGGCTATGATACAAGTGGGGAGATGAGCGATGCGGAAAAATCCCCTGAACATGACGAAGCTTTGGCATCGATCTGCGCAAAGACACGCAAGAGTCTGATCGCACGTCTGGACAACTGGGAGGATCAGAAGACTTGGGATGAGTTCTATCAAACCTACTGGAAGCTTATCTATGCCGTCGCCGTTAAGGCGGGCTTGCGCCCAGACGAGGCGTTTGATTGCGTTCAGGAAACCATCTTATCCATTGCGAAGCAGAGCAAAAAGAAGCTCTACGATCCAGAGCAAGGGTCGTTCAAGTCATGGCTGATGAACATGACACGCTGGCGTATCAACGACCAATTCCGCAAACGCAAAAAAGACACGGCGTCTACGGGCGGCGATTGGGATGATGAGCGCAAGACAGCAGTAATCGATCGGTTTGAAGATCCGAATGGCATGCAACTCGATCGCGTTTGGGACAATGAGTGGCGGCGCAATATGGCCGATGCCGCTCTTGCACGGGTCAAGGCGCAGGTTTCACCGAAACAGTATCAGATTTTCGATTATTATGTCCTGCGCGAGTGGGACGCCACCAAAGTGCAGAAACACCTCGGGGTCAGTATGGCACAAGTCTATCTAGCCAAGCACCGCGTCGGTTCTGTGTTAAAAAAAGAATTGGAAAAATTGCGGCAAGATGGCGAGTAAACAACGACCAGATCCCGTCATTCCTGATCATGAGGTGCTGCGCAAAATCGGCGGCGGGGCCTACGGGGAGGTATGGTTGGCGCGCGGCGTGACCGGGGCCATGCGCGCGGTGAAAGTCGTCTGGCGCGAGGACTTCGAGGACGAGCGAACGTTTGAACGCGAGTTCGAGGGCATTCTACGCTTCGAGCCGATTTCGCGCGATCATCCCGGCCTAGTCAATGTGCTGCACGTCGGTCGCAGCCCAGACCGTCATTCGTTTTATTACTATGTCATGGAGCTGGGCGATGACATCCATCACGGCACGGAAATCCATCCGGTCGAGTATGAACCACGCACTTTGCGCGCCGATAGCAAGGACACGCGCGCTAAGCAGTTTCCCATCGATCAATGCCTCGAAGTCGGCTTGCGCCTTGCAGAAGCGCTGGAGCATCTGCACGAAAAAGGCCTCGCGCATCGGGATGTGAAGCCATCGAACATCATCTTTGTCGGCGGCAAAGCGAAGCTCGCGGACATCGGCCTAGTCGCCGCGCGTGGGCAACGCACCTTTGTCGGCACGGAGGGCTTTGTTCCGCCGGAGGGACCTGGCTCGGCTCAGGCGGATGTCTATTCTTTGGGAAAAGTCTTGTATGAAATCGCCACTGGCAAGGACAGACTGGATTTCCCCGAACTCCCGGACGATCTACCCGTGGGTCCTGATCGCAAAAAATGGTTGGCTCTCAATCGCGTGATCTGCGATGTTTGCGAACCACAACTCTCTAAGCGCACGATTCATAACGCCACGGATTTGGCCGATGCCCTGCGCCGCATCCAGCGCGGCAAGCGCCGTCGCAGTCGCGTTACTGGCATCCTTACCACACTTACGATTCTGTTCACGGGTTTCGGTTTTCTCACATGGAAATTCCTCGAGAAGGATACCGTGATCGCTTGGGTCAAGGATCTGCTCAAGCGTGAAGTCGTGGCGCCCGTGGAAGCGCAAAAAATGGGCCAAGTCAAGATCGTCACCGAGCCCGAAGGCGCGGCGGTATTTGATGATCAGGGAGTCTACATGGGTGAAACTCAGACTGCGGTGCTGGCCTATCCTGTGGGCACTAAACTCCGCTTCACTCTGCGTAAGAGCGGCTATCAGGAGATGAAAATTACCCATGTGGTCGCGGAAAAAAAAGAACCAGAATTACTCGGTGGCAATCTCAAGATTTTCTCACCACCCATCATCGGAGAAGCCTGGATCGACCACCTAGGCATACGCTACCTGCCTGAAAATGATCTCCATGTCTCCCGCGATTATCTATCGGAAAAAGCATGGAACCAATACATCTCAGCCGAAAAGCGCCCACCTCAGTCGGGGCAAGTCATCGCCATCACGGAAAACGGCAAGACCTCGAAAGTCGTCGTTACCAGCGCTGGCGAGGCGGAACTGTTTTGCCGATGGCATCAACGTGGTGCCACACCTTCGTACCTGACGGTTGATCAGGAGATTTTACCGCGCATCGATTCGGCCTATGATCATCCGGCGCTCACCGATGAGTTGCGCAAAAAAAACTATAAGCCCTTTCGTGTGATTGTGCGACAGGTACCCTATGGTTCGATCTTGGTGGTCGCCGAGCCCGAGGGCGTGGAAGTGTATGTCAACGATGAATCGCGCGGTCGTATTGTGGGTCCCACGCTGATAGAAAAAATCCGACCCGGGCCAGTGGATCTGATGTTTCTCCTCGATGGATTCAAGCCGCAAACCCAACAGTTTAATTTGCAAAATGGTGAGCGATTGCAGGTGAACGCTACGCTCAAACGAAACCAAGGTCTGATTCCTGGTAAGCCATGGGAAAATGCGTTAGGTATGAAATTTGTGCCCGTGGGCGAGGATTTGATGGTTTCCGCTTGGGAAACGCGGGTGCGTGATTACGCGTTGTTCGTGAAGGAAACAAAACACAATCCGGGGCCTGTGCCGGATTTCGCCCAGGATCCCGATCACCCGCAAGTATACATCACGCGACCCGATGCCATCGCTTTCTGCGAATGGCTGACCCTACGCGAGCGCAAGGAAGAGCGCATCCAGTTCTCCTACGAATACCGCCTCCCCACCGATGAAGAATGGTCGTTGATGGCAGGTCTACAAAACGAAAAAGGCAGCACGCCCGGTCAGCGCGACGGGCAAGGTTTGCAAGTATGGCCCTGGGGCAAGACTTGGCCACCACCCCCAGGATCGGGAAATTTCGCTGATGAGACCGCCGCACAAGAGAGCAACGTGAGTCCAGAACGCATCATCCGCGGCTATACCGATGGATTTGAAAAAACCGCACCCGTCGGCTCTTTCGCGCCGAATCTTTATGGTATCTATGACCTCGCAGGTAATGTGCATGAATGGGTGTCCGATGACTATGATGCGCTGAAAATCAACGGCGTGGTGCGCGGTGGTGGATGGAATACGTATCGCGAGGTGAATCTCTCGATTTCTTTCCGACATGTCATGAAGCTGTCCAGTCGCCGCGATAACCTCTACGGCTTCCGCGTCGTCATTGCTAAGGTCAACAAAGATCCCGAAACATCTCAACTCAATCGCTAGAAATACATCATGGTAGAAATCAAAATTGATTACGAAGGCCAACTTCATTGCTCCGCGCTACACGTGCCTTCGGGCAATAGGATCGTTACCGATGCCCCCGTGGACAATAACGGACGTGGCGAGGCGTTTTCTCCGACGGATCTCGTAGCTACCGCGCTCGGGGCCTGCATGGCAACGGTCATGGGCATCGTCGCCCAGCGCAAGGAGATCGATCTAACAGGAATGAAAATCTCGGTGCAAAAACACATGAGCACGGACACACCGCGACGCATCATCGCGCTGACCGTGGCCATCACGATGCCCATTGCCGAGGATCATCCGGCTCAGCCCTTGCTTCAGGCTGCCGTTCACGGTTGCCCGGTGCATCACAGCTTGCATCCCGATATCCAAGTGGATATCTCATGGTCTTTCTCATCCTAACAATCATCTTTTCCACTCGTGAGCGATGGTCCTGAAGCGATCTTGGAATTTTCCGTGATTGACGAGACTGACGACTACATCGTCATCGCTAAGCCCGCGCCTTTGATCGTACATCCGTCAAACGGCCGCACCGAGCCCACTTTACTCTGCGGGTTGGAGAGTTTGCTCGCGTTCGAAATGGCGAACGGTCACAAGCCCGCCATCATCACACGGCTTGATCGCGAAACGAGCGGCCTCGTTTTGGTGGCGAAACACACAGAGGCCGCGCGCTCTCTCGCGATGAGCTTGCAGAACCGCATGGCGGAAAAAAAATATCTCGCCATCGTCCACGGTCATCCGAGTTGGGACGAGATCGATGTGGATCAACCTATCATCCGTCAAGGCCTCGTGCAGCCGAGTGCGATCTGGCTGAAGCGCACGGTGCATCCACAGGGGCGCGTGAGTTTTACTCGCTTCCGCTGCCTGCGTCGCTGGACGAATGCTTGCGGCACCTTCAGTGAAGTGGACTGTGAGCCGCTCACCGGACGCACCCATCAAATCCGCGTTCACCTCGCTCATCTCGGGTTTCCTATCGTGGGCGATAAAATTTACGGCACCGAGGAATCACGCTTTCTCCAGTTCATCGAAACCGGCTGGACCGAAGAACTGCGCCACAACCTCATCCTGCCAAGGCAGGCACTCCACGCCTCCACCCTCAAAATCCCTTGGCAAGGAAGCTCCCGCGAATGGCACTGCCCCCTCACGCCCGATCTTGTGAATTTCAGCCAATCCCCATTCTAACAAATCAAAAACCAAAGATCAAAAATCGACTTTTTTCATAGTGGTGTTTGAGAGATCCCCGCAACCTTTCTACTCTATTGATCGACTGTCGCGCAATCGAGGAAGTCGACACCGCAGCTTGGGGACTTCCAACTTCACCGTGCCTGCCGATGTCGTCAGGTTCCGCTCATAACTCCCGCTCCGATACGCCTTGCGGCCTTCATTGCGCTCATGCCTCTTGGCTGAACACAAATCCTCAGCCTCCGCTTGCAATAGCCCGTTGAGCGCCTCCTCCACGG
>CAMDAD010000021.1 GCA_945888515.1 Akkermansia muciniphila
GTGCCGGCACCGGTCTTCAACACATTCACAGGGCTAGCGGAATCGGCGATGACCGTCCCTAGATTGGTGTCCCCGCTTCCTTGATTCAAGTTCATTTCTGATCCATTGAGCTTGACGTTGCCCGCGGTGATGGCTGCCCCCGAGTTATCATAAGCCCAGTCCTTGATCAAAGCACCACCCGTGTCGTTGGTGAACACCACGCGCATCCAGCCGTAGTTGCTGCCATTCAAGCGAAAACCGAGATAGCCCTCACTGCCGGCCACAAACTGACCCGCGCCACTTCCTATGTGCGTCTCAGAAGCTCCAAAGCCAGGGCCGCCCGGATTTTGCCCATCCGCTCCCTGCACGAATGTCGAGTAGGTGCTGTTGCTAGTAACCAGTGACCCCTCCGACAGATTGGCCACGGCCGATGTGCTCGTGGTTCCGAGTCGCACCGGCTGAAAAGAAGGAGAATTCCACAGCGCGGAACCACCAAAAAAAGCATTGATATCCCAGCCGGTCACCGGACTCTCGGCATTGGTATTCCATGCTCCCGTCTCAATGTTGAGGTAAAGTCCGTCAAAACTGTTCGGAATCGAAATATCCTGCAAGTTGCTGTAGATCACTTCCGCGCTGGTAGGCAATACCAGCACCAGACTTGTGAGACCGACAACCGATGGGAATTTGTGTTTCATGGTTTTTTGGGTTACGTTGATAGGATCGCGGGAAGACTAACTGTGTTTCGTCGAAGTCGAGTCAATTAAAAGGAGCTCGAGACCTCCACTCGGAAGAACGTCGGTTTTTGCGGACCATTGTCACTTTCAATGAAATTCGGGAATGGCACTCGGACGGCATCGATCGTTCCATCGGTCGCGATGACCGCAGGCGCGCTTACGCCATCGACCCACAGCGACAGACTGCTGGAGAACTGCACCGTGTAGGTTAAGCCTGCTTCCAAATAATCCTTGCGACGACCAAAAACCGCATACCACACGCCGGCGTCTTTCACCAAAAGAGGCTGACCCGTGCTGGTAAGCGTGCCGCCCGTGTAAGACAGCGATGCCGTGGAACTCACCGTAGGCTGCGTTCCAAAGGCATATTCCATCAAGTTGATGAAACCATCGCCGTCCTGGTCGTCGGTTTTCAGTTTAGCGGTAAGCGGGGGCACATAGGTGGCGTCTGTCCATGCATCATAGAGCGCTTGAGGATTCGTGAGCAAGAGGCTGTTGCCCACTTTTACCAAGCTATATCCCGCGATTGGAGCATCCAGGGTAGGAGTGCCCGTGATGCCCGCCGAATCCGTGATCAACGTGTAGCTCGGCAAGGTCGGCGTGCCCGTGATCTTGATCGTGCCATTGGTCAGATTGAACGTGCTCGTCGAGGTCGTGGGCGAGCCGAGCGTGAAGCCCAGCGAAGCGCCCGCGCTCACCGTGATCGGCGAGGCCTGACTGCCACCCACCAGCGCCAGCGTGCCGACGGATACCGTGGTGGCTCCGGTGTAAGTATTGTTTCCGGAAAGTGTCCATGTTCCAGTGCCAGCATCTTTGAGGAGAGGTAGACCAGTCGTGGTGGATCCATTGGCGATCACACCAGAGATCACACCGTCACCGTTTCCACGAAGACGAAGTTGACGATCGGCAGCGGTGGCAGTCATATTGCCATTGATGGTCAACAATCCACTCGAAGATTCAATCAGCGTGGCACCGTTCCCAGAAGAGATGGAAATGTTGCCATTGATGACATTGCTACCGGAATCATTGTAAATGACCCCACGATTCACTGCGACGGAGTTTTGGGTAGGATTACCGCTAACCGTAAGGCTGATGTTGGAGGCCAAGGTGATATCATTTTGCAAATGGATCTCACCACCGCCGTTGGATTGCAAGGTCTTGGGACCCACACCAAGGGCTCCGGAATTCGTGATGGTAAGCACGGCATTCGGATTGGTATTCTGCGCAGGCAATGTCACATTCCCCGTGAACAAGTTGTTACCGCTGAGGGTGACATTTGCTTGGCCAGTCGCCGTGTTGGAACCGATCGTCAATCCACCCGATGGTGTGCTTCCCGCGCCGATGACACCAGAGATAACGATATTACCCGTGCCGCGCAATGTGAGGGCATTGGCTCCATTGGCAATATCACCGTCCACCGTGAGTGTTCCAGCATCAACCTGGATGGTTGCTGCACTTGACATGGTGATGTCACGATTCGCTCCCAAGTTATAGGTGCCGCCACTAGAGCGCAACGCGCCACCACTGAGAGTAATGGTATTGGTTTCCGAGCCATCTCCCAGTTGATTCGCCGCGCTGATCTGGACCGTGCCGCCGCTGACCGTGGTGACCCCGCTGTAACCATTCGTTCCCGACAAGGTCAAAATGCCCGCGCCAGATTTCACGAGAGAACCGCCGCTACTTATCAAATTGCCAGCCCAAGTCACGTTCTGAGAATTGGTATCCACACGGTAGGCCTGATTTACAGCCGAGCTAAAACGACCCGAGTAGTCGAAGGTGTTCGCCGCGGAGTATTGAAGCGTTCCACCACCGAACACGATCGTGTCGGCAGCATTAGCCAGTTGATTGCCCAGCGGCCCACTGGTTCCTGCTGTTTCCGCCACTCCCAAATTCAGCGTGCCTGCATTGATGCGAGTCGCACCGGTGTAGGTGTTTGCAGTATTGAGTGTGGTCACACCAGTTCCTGCCTGTGTGAACGTTCCCGTGCCGGCGATCGTAGCGAACGATGCACTCTGCGAAACCGCATTGGATCGGTTGATTGTTAGATTACTGTTGTTGGTTATCGCGCTCGTTATCGCAAGAGCACCCGTTGTGCCACCATCACCCAGCTGCAAAGTTCCACCGTTGATATTCGTGGGACCAGTGTAGGTATTTGCCGCAGTCAAAACCAAAGATCCATCCGCAGCTTTGTTCAAACCACCCGTGCCGGAGAGAACACCACTCAAGGTAATCGTTCTGGCGGTTGTGTTATCGACCGAGTCAAGCGTGTTGATGGTCGCGCCCGGAGTCGCGGAAGTCATTGTCATGGCTCGGCTGCTCGACCAGTTTGCACTAGCACCCAGAGTTCCCGCTCCCAGGTTTACCGCACGGGTGGCAGTTGTGGTTCCCGTAGTCGCAATACCACCAGCACCGAGATTCACCCGACCACCGCTCAAATTAAAGGTTCTCGAGCCGGCTGTGTTGGTGACGTTATCCCCCAGCAACATCCCAGCAGCATTCAAGGTGCCGGAACTTTGAGTGTAGAACGGCGCACCTGATGCACCGTTACTCGCCACAGTCACATTGCCGGAGACATTAATAGATCCTAATCCAGTGTAGTTGAAGCCAGTCGTCGCATTACCCAGTGTCATGTCTCCCAGATTAATCGTTCCAGAACCAGCAAAGGTGTCTGTCGTGCGGTTCGTGCTGACAGTCCAAGTACCGGAGATGGTCAAGGTGCCATCAATCGTGGTGCTCGTGCCCCATGCGTTATTAATCGATGCAGCGCTGAATGTAGCGCCTGTCTGAACGACCAAGTTGTTTCCGATCGTGACACCGCCCATGTTGAAAGTACCTGTGGTAGTCAGAGATCCACCAGTGGCAATCGTCAAAGTTGCACCGCTACTTAGTGTCACATTACCCGCGGTCGTGTTCGTTGATCCAGATATGATCAGGTTTCCACCGCTCACCGTAGTGCCACCTGTGTAGGTATTGGTTCCGGAGAGTGTCAGCGTATTAGTTCCGCTCTTAGTCAAACTACCAAAACCAGTAATCGGATTCGCATAAGTCCTAGCATTGGTGCTAAGAACATACGCCAAAGTGCCAGAATTCACGATATTGCTAGAACCAGCAATCGATCCCTCGTTGATGGTCAACGTGCCTGCGTTGATTATGGTTTCACCCGTGTAGGTATTCACCCCTGTCAGGGTCAAGTTGCCAACGCCATTTTTCGTGAGCGTTCCTACCTGAGAATTGGCGTTTTCAAGAACTTGGCCGATGGTGATATCACGACCTGATATCACATTGAGCTTCGCACCGTTAGCCGTGAGATAGGCATTGGTAAAACTTCCCGAAGGCATATATGAACTACTCGCAGCAAGGGGCGTGAGTGATCCTGTGTCGGAATCCAATGTCAAAGTAGTCGTAGAATCAGCACCCCTTGCTGTAGGGAACGCTGGCAGAGTCACGAGAGCGGATCCGCCGATTGTGATGGCGGCCGTATTCGAAGCTCCGGCAGCAAGGACCGTGAACTGGTTGGCTGTGAAAGTGCCGCCTGTCAGGCTCAAGGCTGCGTTCACACCCGTTGATCCAGAAGCCGCACCACCCAGAGTGAGGATACCCACATTCGCCGTGCCAGCCGTTTGATTAAAGGCATTGGTCGTGTTGTTCGCAATGGTATCCGAGCGACCAATCTCGAGCAACGCATCGCCACCACCACCGCTCGCTGAGGTCATATTCAATACACCCGTCCCGCTGAGGTTGAAAGTTCCACCACCACTGTTGATGCCAGGTGTCGGATTGGAATTCACACCCAGCATGATGCCGCGGGAGGCGCTGGCGAACGTCGTGATCGAGCCGCCAGAGAGATTGTAAACACCTTGGTTGCCCACGGTGCCCTGACCAACGAGGACCGCGTTTCCACTGGAGAAACTGATCGCTCCACCAGTCTGATTCACCGTAGCAGTTCCTGCCGTGGTGGGAATATTTCCAACATTCATGGCATTTCCACCAAGAGCATAGCTGCCAGCGCTAATATTGAGCACGGCATTCAAGCCAGGGAGATTGCCGACGTTAAACGCACCTGAACTTCCCGTTCTGGCGCCCGATAGAGTCAGCGTTCCATTGCTCACCGTGGTCGTGCCGGTGTATGTGTTGACACCCGAAAGCACCACCGTTCCCGCGCCATTGGCGTCGATTGATCGACTGGCGCCACTGATCACACCGCTCACGGTGAGTTGAGTGGATGAGGCGGCGGTGAGGGAAGCATTGCTGAGCAACGCGATGTTTTCCGCGATAGTGTGCGAACCGGAAGTCACCGACACCACGGCGGAACTCGATCCATTGTTCAGTGTCAAATTGCTGCTGCCATTGGCACCCAATGTGTAAGCATTGGCATTGTTGAAACGCAGGAAGCTCACAATCTGCGGACTGTCCACACTCACCGTTCTTGGCGCGGTAATCGCGGAGCCAAACAAAGCAGCGTCACCGGCCGTGGTGGGGGTATAGCCTGTCCAGTTAGCGCCAACACTCCAGTTGCCATCAGCGTCAGTCGCCCATTGACCCTCATCCACAGAAGCAGTGATGGTAATGCTGTTCGTGTTAATCGTTGGAATCAAAGTCACACGTCCAATGGTTTGGCTGGGCAAGGTAAAGCCACCAGCATTGCTGATCGGATTCACCGAAGTCAACAAGGTATAGGTATTTCCTTCTGACAAGACGCCAAGCGAATTGAAGGTCAGCGCACTGTTGGCGGTAAGGGTGAAGTCCTGGACGGTGATGGTGTCATTGATGCCTGAGGCACCGACATCAAAGTTCAAGGTGCCACCGCTGAGAGTCAGGGGTTTGCCGGTGAGATCAAGCGTGGATGCCGAGGACGAGGTGAAGGCAAGCGTGCCACCCGCATTCACAGTGACACCGCTCGTAGTCGGGGTGGTAGCCGCATTACTATTGAGTAGCAGAGTGCCGCCATTGACAACGGTGGAACCTGTGTAGGTGTTGGCACCGCTGAGGGTCAGAGTTCCGGGGTTGATCTTCGTGAGCCCACCACCGGTGTTGGGGACCAAAGCACCCACCGTGACGCTTGCACCAGTCCCGCCACCCCCGGTAAGGGTGACACTCGGGGCAACGGTGTAGCTACCTGGGGCCGTGATCACGATCTCAGTAACAGCACCACCGCTGACAACCGCATAGCCTGCTGCCGGCGCTCCGCCCGCTGCGAGCGTGCCGCCTGTGAACTGAACCATGGGTGCACCAATGTATCCAGAACCGCCCGTGATCGAGAGACTGCTCTGTCCCACGCCGTCTGCGGTGGGAGCAAGGAGAGGGTTCGCTAAGGTAGTGGCAAAAGAATTGGTATCCACCGTGAGACCGCCGACGAAATCGCGGCTAGTTCCGGAGTTATCAATCGCACCATACATCGTGGTGGTAAAAGTCTGGTGAACAGCGCTGACAGGAATCGCATTGGTAAGTGCCGCTTGCGCTTTCAGAGTGCCCCCTGCGAAGTTTACGGAGGCGCTATTGCTGGAACCGGATGTGTTTCCACTTAGCATATTCGCTCCGATCTGCAAGGTTCCAGCAGCCAGGTTGAGGATTCCCGTCGTACCAGTAATCCCCGTTCCCGTTCCGTTACCAAAGGTGATGGCTTGATTCGAATTTAGAACCGATCCACCAACAATGTTCAAAACCGCATAACCATTGCTACGATCCATGTTGAGACCGAATGGATTGGTTGAGCCTACACGATTCAGCGTGCCACCAGTATCCACGGTGATCATCGAACGACCGCCACCTGAGGCGGGAGAATAAGTCATCAGGAACCACTCTCCACTGGTGTGGTCAAGCGTGCCAGAACCACCGATATACATCACGCCCGTCGTCGCAGAACCATTCGAGGGCGCGAATCGTCCGTTTGCCTTCAAGGAACCACCGGTGATTTCCATATATCCATAGCCGGCAGAGGCAACGACATTGTTAGGATTGGTGGTTGCCGTACTGGTAAAGTTAACCGTGCCACCCGTCTGAATGTAAGCTGCGTTAGCAGAGGCATTGGTTGAACCTTGGAATCGGAAGTAGTTCGTCACATTTCCGCTGACGTTGACAACGCTGTTGCCAGCAGCCACGCCATAGAGCAAATTCGATCCGGCAGTCGGCGTTCCATTCCCGGTCAGCGTGCCCGTCATGTTGAGAACGCCTGTGCTGACTGAGGTATTGCCGGTATAAGTGTTATTGCCGCCCAGTGTGAGAGTTCCCGTTCCGTCTTTCGAGACTCCACCCGAACCCAATGCGACCACGCCATTGATGGCGATGTTTCCGGCACCGCCGACAACCAGCGTTCTCGCTTCACTTGTCACTGCAGCCGCGTTGCTCAATGTCAATGTTCCGCTATCGGAATTGATCCTTGATTGCGCTGCCAAGGTCACGGCTCCATCGTAGGTGTTATCGCCGGCGATGTTGCGCAAGGCTCCCTGCTCGGTGATACCGCCGCCGCTGATGCTCAATAATTCCGCGCCAATCGTGAGCGCTCCAGCCGTGCCGTCCAACTCAAGAGCACTGGTGCCCGATTGCGTCGTGCCCGCTGCCGTGCTACCCAATCCCGCGCTATTGCTGATGCGCAACACGCCATCCGTCACGGTGGTAAGCCCACCGTAGGTATTCGATCCGCCCAACACCATCGTGCCAGCTCCGGCCTTGGTCAAACTTCTGCTATTGCCGCCATCGCCAATCGCACCTCCCACAGTGAGCTGACTCGCTGCGCCGGTAACAACCAGACTGTTTGCCAGCGTCACCGCACCTGTGCCAAGGTTGAGTGCATTTGCACCAGTGAAAGTGAAGTCACCATTCCACGTTTGAGCGTTGTTATTGCTGAGCACAATCGCTCCAGATGGAGTATCAATCGTCGTGCCGGCACCGATATTCAAGGCTCCAGCACCAAGGGCTGTAGCACTGTTGATGTTCAGAGTGCCACCCGAAAGAGTCAGAGAGCCGGAACCCGTATTATTTCCAGAGAGAGTCAACGCACCCGTGTTCGACTTGACGACATTCGCATTGAAAGCCGTATCACCGCTAACCGTCAGCGAACCCGTGGGATCAATGTCCCATGTTTGTGCGGCACCTACGGTCAATGGCGCTGAAATTGTGGCGTTTCCACCACCCGTCAATACACGGATACCACCCGAGGTGCTGGCAGGCGTGAGAGTGAGGGATCCACCAGTACCCGCAGCGATGCTGACAGCGGTAACACCCGTCGGGATATTGGTAAATTGCAGACTGTCCACCGTAAATGCAGCATCCAACGTGGTGTCGATGACAGATCCGCTGGTGAATGGAGCTCCAGTTGCAGCGAAATAAACTGTGTCTGCGCCTACGGGCTTGCTGAGGGCATCCACTGTGCCAGCACTATCCGTCGTCCAGTTCGCAGTTCCACTTCCCAACGTGTTCCAAGAAAGATCCTGACCACCACGCCAATAGATCGGCACGGAAGCGGATACGGTCACGCTCACGACCGTGTCACTCGCATTGATGGTGTAATTGAATCCGTTCGGAGCGGTGCCCAATGCATAGGTAGCTCCTGACAAACCACTCGGCGCAGTCAACAAGTTGTAGGTTCCTGCTGCGGGAGTACCGGAGAAATTCAAGGTGACCACACCCGAAGTCACCGCAGTGCCAGATGATCCTACGGCGATGCTGTCGGTGGTAGCGCCGTTAAATTCAAAGCCCAATTGGGCTCCACCAGCCAAGGTAAGAGCTCCGACTGAATTATCCAGAGTGAGAGCCTCGGCGGATACTGTCGAGTCAGCAAGGTTGAGATTTCCCGTGGAGCCCACCGAAACCGTTGCAATATCGGTGCCACCAAAACCGGCACGCAAGGTGCCAGCGTCGACCACAACCCCTGCCAAACCACCATTGAGAGAGGTAGTGCCGCTGATGACTGCGGTGCCGGGACCTGTCTTGACCAGATTTCCGCCAGAGCTGCTCACGGCAAAGCTCAGGCTGCCACTGGCATTTGCCACATCGACGGTGCCAGCAGATGCACCAACCGAAACCGGACGATTCAATGCAGTCGCGGAGGAAGAGGTATAACTGATGCCACCACCATTCAAATTGACCACTGTAGAATTCCCCAGAGGACCCGAGGTCGCGGGCGATGAGGGGAATGCGACCAATCCACCGTTCACCGAGAGCGCGCCGGCAAAATTGCTGGCTCCCGACAGCGTTTGCGTGCCAGTGCCGATTTTGGTCAGCGAGAGAATTCCCGCAGTGTTGTTAATTGCGCCACTATGGCTTGCCGTGGCATCGTTATCCCCAAGAGTCAGGGTAACAGTGCCGGATGGGATGGCCACATTACCACTTCCGCTGAGACCGTTGATGGTTTCATTTCCGCCAGCCAAACTCAGCAAGCCAATGCCAGTGCTGTTGCTGTTCACGATCACATTACCCGTGCCAGCACCATTGGGAATCTGGCCTGCTGCAAGCAATTGCAAAGTCGCCGACTTACCCGAAGCAGCATTGAAATTGACAACCGTGTCGCCTTGATAGTTGTTCGTTCCCGCAGCGTTATTGAGAGTGACAATGAACTGTGTCGCAGATGCACTGAGTGAGACGATGTCGAGAACCAAACCGGATGAACCTGTGACTTGGTTGGTGAGTGTGAAAGCACCAGCTGTTGCCGTATTTGAGGTAAACGTGGCAGGCGCGAGATTGGCCGTAATCACGCCAGAAAGGACAATTCCTGCTGCATCAGTGCGAATCCCCACACGATCCGTGCCCAGAGCGGTATTGAAGGTGATGGGATTGGACAACGTTTGGTTCGAAGTAGCGAAATAAATTCCCGCAAGGTCTGTGGGTGATTCACCAATCGTGATGGCACCAGTGCCGTAGGATCCAGCAGTGATGGTTCCTGGTGACAACCGCGTACCAGCGCCGCTCGTTGTTAAAACAATGCCACCTGAGAAGGTGTTGGCAGCGTTTGCCAATGAGAAGTTACCGTTTGCATTGGTAACCCGCAGAGCAAGATCTCTGGATACGCCATCCTTGATATTTACAGCCGACGATCCCGCATTGGTAATACTGAGAGTGCTAGTGCCGGATCCAGCCGCATTGTCCGTAACGACCCCCGTTGCAACTCCGCCCAGAGTGGAGACAGAAGCGTTGAGGCCATTCAAATCAAAAATGCTCGTGCCGTTCACCGTGAGCGCGCGGCCAGTGGGTAGCGCGTTTTCGATGCCCTGCTGAAGGGTTCCGGCTGAAATGGTAGTTCCACCCGTGTAGCTGTGAGCGGTAGTCAGCGTCATCGTACCCGCACCAACTTTCGTCAATGCCAAAGTCGCCGCAGCTCCATTCTGCAAAAGACCACCAAACGTGAAATTTGATGCATCGCCCACGCTAAGTGTTGCCGCCGTAGAAGCATGATTGTTCTGCACAGTTCCTGAACCGGTCAAGCTGCCAATCGTATTACTAAACCCATTCAATCTCAGCGTGCCCGACGCATTCAACTGAACCGTTGATGTGGAACTAAAACTGTTCGCGACACCGCCTTGCAAAATCCCCCCGTTCAACACGGTAATTGTGCCGCTGTGTGTTGAGGTGGCGGCAGCTGCCGATAAAGTGACGAGTCCACTAATGTCCAAAGAACTACTGCCGCTCAGAGCGCCAGTGACCGTTAATGCGGATCCGTTCGCTCCCGTGCCATCGACGCTCCAGGTTTGATTGGAACCCAAAACCACTGGCGCGGAAACGGTCACGCTTCCAGCGTTTGATCCAACGCTGATACCGTCAACCGAAGATGCCGGGGCAATCGTCAATACCCCCGTAGCGAGAGCGGGTGTTGTTCCACCGGCGATCGTCACCGATGTTACCCCATTGGGATTGTTGCCAAACACCAAGTTGTTCACCGTGTAATTCTGATCCAACGTAGTCGTGATCACACCGACCGTATTGGTGGCATTCACCGTGCTGAATCGCACCGTGCTTCCTGCTCCAGGGCTGGCCTGCGCATTGGTTGTGCCAGCACTATCAGTGAACCAGTTGCTGGTCCCTGCAGCCAGTGAGCTCCAGCTGTTATTGCTATTTCCGCGCCAATAGATGTCCCCCGTCACTGGCGTGAAACCCAATTGCACCGCAGTGTCCGTGGCATTCAGAGTGTATGAATATCCACCAGGTGCATTGACCAAAGAATAAGTCGCTCCACTCAACCCACTCGCCGCCGTGATCAAATCATAAGTTGATGCTGCGCCAAAGCCCGGCAACGCCAAAATGTTAATACTGACTGTTCCCGTTGTCGTAGCTGCATTGGGAGAACTCAGCTTGTCGGATGTCTCGGTGCCGGCTCCTAATTCCAGCGCCAATCGACTCGTGCCCGTGGCCGAACCAAGTGTGAGCGCCGAGATATTCGCCACCGCATTGGCCGTGCCACTTGCTAGGGAAAGTGTTGCCCCTTCTGCCACCGTAGGCGCAAGAGAGAATGCCGTATTGGACGCCACAGAGCCAGACAAGATCAGGGTCCCCTCAGATACCGTCGTCCCACCAGTATAGGTGTTTGTGCCTGCAAGTGTAAGATTGCCAGCTCCCGCTTTGACAAGCCCCAGAACATTGCCACCGTCGCCAATCGCACCCGAGAAAACCGCGGATTTACCAGCCACCGTAGTTCCCAGAGTACTGGTAATCGTGCGGCTAGCTCCGCTAAGAGTCACAGGCCCCGAAAAGATCAGGCTCTTTTCTGACGCAGTTGTATAGAAGGTGGTGTTACCAGAAAGAGTCACCGCATTCCCGACCGTGCGGTCAGCAGTCGTGCCTGCGCGCATTTGCCCGCCATTGATGACCAGTGTTCCTGTTCCGAACGCTCCGGAAGTAGGACTGCCTGGTGTGCCGATCGAGTCACGATCCACCGCAATGACACCAGCAGTAACAGTTGTTCCGCCTGAGTAAGTGTGATCACCGCGCGGCACCCAGTCGCCTGTGCCGCTGCTATTCATCACCACGGAACCTGTGCCGTAAATGACGCCATCTGAGAAATAACGCCCCGTATTCGTGTTCGCGATCGTGAGCGTGTTGGCATTGAGGTTGATGCTATTGCCAGACGTGTTGACAACTCCCGTCTGTAAGACGCCAGTACCTGTATTGCTGACAGTCAGATTGTCATTCATCGTGATCAAACCAGAAAAAATCGTGGTCGGCGCTGCGATGAGCGACAAAGTTTTTGTGCCACTACTTCCAGCCTGGACTGTGATCGTGTTCGTATGCGTAAGGCTAGAGCCGGCTTGCAGAGTAGCGCTTGCCGCACCTGTCGTGGCGCCAATAAAAATGGTGCCTGCACCTGCGGCAGAAGCTGAAGTTTGAATCCTCAAAGCACCTTCCTCAACGGTAACTCCGTTGGCGAAGGTATTAGCACCCGTCAAAAGAACCGTGCCTGTACCAACCTTGGTAAGCGTGCCAGAACCAGAAATGATGCCGCTGAGAGTAAACAGACCAGCACCGTTTCCGCCAATGCTTGAGTTTGAGGCAAGGTTAATCGTGCCGGAAAGCGAGGCGGCTGCGCTACTCGAATTGATCAATGCGCCGCCAGAAGAAATTCCCGTGCCATTGAGGGTGAATGCCTCTGCTCCTACGGCGACACCATTGAGATCAACGACCGCCCCAGAAGTAACGGAAACCCCGCCCGCCGTGGTTCCAAATGCCGTTGCATTGCCGGCACGCAAAGTACCAGCCGAAACTGTGGTAGCTCCCGTATATGTTCCGGCAGCCGAGAGCACCGCGATACCACCACCAGTTTTTGTCAAGGTAAAAGCGCCACCAACAGCACCGAGAGTAAGCTGAGTATTTGACCCGGGCGAAAATGTCGCGTTGCCAGTCATCGTGGTAGCGCCAAAAGTCACACTTCCCGTTCCAGTAATGTTGGCACCGCGGGAGACGCTGAGTGTTTGCGCGCCGATACTCAATGTGCCCAATGTTTGTGTCACGTTTGCGGTGCTGGCCTGAGCATCCGCTTCGATCGTTGCGTTTGCACTGACTGTGGTAGCCGTGCCGCCGTAGGTCGCTCCAGCCGTTACAGCAAGGCTTAAAGTTCCGCCACTGATGTTGAGCGGCGCTGTCGCCAGTGTATTCAGAGCATTGGCAGTATTTAGACGAAGTGTTCCGGCACTCAGGTTTGTAATGCCAGCGGCAGTGGTTCGAGCGCTTGTCGTGCCCAGCGTTAATTGGCCCGCTCCTTGCTTTGTCAGGGCAAAAGCTCCGCCCACAGCTCCCAAGGTCAAGTTCGTATTCGCACCTGTATCAAATACGGCAGGTCCAGCGGAAAGTGTCGTCGCACCGAAAGTAATACCTCCGTTACCACTTGACGCACTTGCACCACGAGTGATCGACAGAGTCTGCGCCCCGATGCTCAGTGTGCCCAAGGTATGAGTGACCGCCGCACCTGCACTCAGTCGGTCCGAAGTAATGGAGGCATTGCCAGTGATTGTCGTATTTCTAGCGTAGTTGAGCGCCGAGTCGTTAGCGAGTTGTAATACGGTGCTCGCAGCCAAAGAAATCGTTGCCGCACCTGTGCCCAGAGCGGCAGCATTGTTCGTGGCGCGAATGGTGCCGGCGGATAAAGACACTGGACCCGTTCCTGTATTGCCAGCCGATAGCGTAAGCGTTGTGCTGCCATTCTTCGTAAATCCAGCTGCGCCCCACCCCATCGTGGCCGAGATTGTCAGAGAGTTCGTCGTCGTGATCGTCGGCGATGTTCCGTCCAGAGTCAAAGTGCTTCCTACGACAATGCTTCCCGCTTGGTCTGTTGTTGTCCCCGTATCATTGTAAATCAATCCATTCACCGTGCGGTTAGCACCAAGCGCAAAAGTGGGACCAGAACCGGTCCAATCCGCCGATAGAGAAGCGATCTCGAGATTCGTGTCTGGTATGTCGGAGCCCGACCAGTTCGTAGTCGTTCCCCATGCGCCGCTGGCAACATTGGCAGTAGCTCCAGCCCACGTGCGTGTCTGCGCATTTGATTGGTGCCCGCCTAACAAAAACGCCAAGGCCGAAGCAAGAACGCAAGGAATAAAAGAGCGGCGGGACGCGCGCAAGCGCACGAGGCAATACTTGGGTTTCATATCGAACGGGGTTGTTAGAGGGTTTTAGGCTTGAAAATTCGCGTTATAATTTTAGCAGCTCACAAGAAATCATTCTTACTAGATCAAATTTGTGTCAAAAAATTCACACTAGGCAAGAAAAAATACAAAAAATGATCTCCAAAAACCATTTTTCTTAACCACTACCCATCGTCCTAGAGTGCGCAATGGCACTGCGAAGTCTCGGGGTGATTTGTGATCCGTAATGGGTTATCGGCAGATTTCCTCATCCTGGCATGGTTTCCTCGATGCACCTCATGGGTGACAGAAAGGTGTAAAGCATATCGACTGGGCGCAGCTTCCGAACATAGGTAAGACATTCGCTTCCATCCATGAGTTCCGCATTTTCACTGTTTCTGGGTCTGGAAATACATCAGCTCTGTGCCTGAAATTCGGTTCTCGGGGCTTCGCGCGCTTTGTGATCCTCATCGGAGGAAATTGATGAACCAGGTGATGTTCAGCGAATTCGTTAGATCGATCAGCATGCCGCCCACGATGGGCACGATCAAAAAAGCGCGCGGGGAAGGACCGAAGGTGCGGGTGATCGATTCCATGTTGGCGACGGCGCTGGGCGTGGCGCCGTGAGCGAAACCGCAGTGCCCGGCGGCGATGACGGCGGCATCGTAATCTTTTCCCATCAACGGAAATGTCACCCAGCGGACAAAGGCCCATACCAGCATGATTTGTGCGGCGAGAATGAACAGCATGGGCATTGCGCTGGCGGCGAGTTCTCTGAGGTTCAGACTCATCATTGCGGTGGCAAGGAACACGCCGAGCAGTAGGCCGCTGAGGGCGTCGATCACCTTCGTATCGATCCACGAAATGCCGCAGAGTAGCAGGGCATTGCGCACCAGCACTCCCACCAACATCGCGCCCATGTAGGCGGGAAATACCATACCTGTGGCCTGCAGTGCGTAGCTGACCCAGGCACCCGCCTTGATCAATACGATTAAAAAAACGATGTGTCCCAGCAGCGTTCGTCCCATGCGAACCAGGGTGCGTAGGTCATGCCAAAGGCCTCTTTCGCTCTCGGTCGGTAGAATCGCCTCTTCCGAGTGCAGGTCACGCGCGCTTTGCCGTGGCGGGAAAAGATGATGCGTGCGGATCAGGCGCGCGGCGATGGGGCCGCCGATCAGTCCCCCGCAAACCAGTCCGAAGGTGGCGGCCGCCGCGCCAGTGCTGGCGGCGCTGGGGTAACCAGCCTGGACCAAGGTATCCGCAAAACCCAGTGCCGTGCCGTGTCCGCCGGTCTGGCTGAGACTGCCGCAGATCAAGCCAAGCACGGGATTTTCCCCTAACAAAGACGCGATGGCTACGCCCAGCGCATTCTGAAAAATAGCGAGTATTGTCGCGAGGCCCCAGAACAAGGGCACTTGCCAACTGCCTTTTTTCAGCACATCCCAAGTCGCGGTAAGGCCGATGCAGGTGAAAAATCCGATGAGAAATGGCAAGTTGACCGCTTTTTCTGGCAGTGCCCTCCACTCAGGTTCCGGCGTCACCATCCAGGTCCACCAGGAAGATGAGACTTTTGTGAGAAGAGTGATGCGGCACAGGCCGGTCAGGTCGCCTAACAGAATCAACAGACAAATGGTCAGTCCACCCACGACGGGAACGGGGATGTTGTATTTTGCCAACAACGGGGCGCGGCGCAGGATCGATTCCCCGAGAAACAACACAGGAATCGCGGCGAACAGCAAAAACCAAGCGGAAAGTGTGAGAGACATCGTTCTTGTATTTGCGTTTCACACCCGCGGGAGGACCCACGAGCTTAGTTCGGGACCGCGCGAACGGAGTGATAGGCCTCCAGCGGAGCGCGCGCGACGGGCTCAGCAAAGAGCGTCTCGGGCGCTTGCAACGTTACGTGATACAGGCGGTTGATGATTTTTTCGGGCGTGGCGAAATCGGTCATCTTACAATGCACAGACTTCCGATCCGCGGCGATGACGACGGAAGAGATGGCGTTGGTGGTTTTTTCATTTTCCCGCGAGCCGTAGGTAACGGCATCGGTATAGGTCCAGGACTCGATCTTGGTTTTTTCCACGAGCATGTCTGGAGTCACCGAGGCCTCGAGCGGCTTCGTGAAGCGGATATGAAAACCATCGGCGGCGGTGCGGAGCGCGAGTATATCAGCGGCTTGAGTTTTGCCATCCCAGCTGATGCGTTGCAGCGCGGCTTGGTTGCCACCTTTCGATTGCCAGCCGCGACCGGTCTGGCCTAACAGCAACGAGGCATCGGGCAGGAAACAAGGGCGCATGATGCCAGAGGCGAGGCCACGAGCGAACAGAATCATAGTGCCCTGATCCGTAGTGCCGATTTTTTCAAAATGCGCGCGCACGAGCGTCGAGAGCGTTTGATCGCCGACGAACATTTGTTGCGCGAAAGAGCCGAATTTCCCGCCCGTCAAATCCCATGCCGGGTTGCCCGGGGAGTTTGCATACTTGCCATGCGGAAACCACAGTGCGCTCGGGTGGGTCTTGCTCTGCCATTTTTCAAACACAATTTCCTCCGAGCTGGGCGTCATGCCCGGAAGCGAAACCAAGCCGGACGGGTGACCGTAGAAGTGATCCTTGACGAGGTAGGAAATTTTCGACGAGCCGAAATACTCCCCTTGATTATCGATGTAGAGCAACCGGCCTTGAGGGTCCATGCCCAATCCGGCGGGGCTGCGCAGGCCGGAAGCGAACGGCTCGAACACGCCTGCTGGTGTCACACGGCAGGCCCAGCCGCGGAAACCGCCCATACTGCCCATGAAGTTCCCGCCAGCCTTATAGGAAGCCTTGGGATTGTTGCTGTGGCAGAGATTGAGCGTGAAGTAGTAATTTCCCTCGGCATCGCGCACGGGGCCGTGTGTGTATTCGTGATAATTTCCGTGAAAGCCGAAGTCATCGCAAAGCGTCTGGAAACGATCGGCGCGTCCATCGCCATTGACATCGGTGAGGCGGGTGAGTTCCGGTTTTTGCGCAATGACGATGACATCGCCTTTGTCGTCCTCGATCACCAGCCCGAGGCATTCGTAAGTGCCCTCGGCGAAGAGTTGCCATTGTTTGTTTTTCAAACGCCAGATGCCGGCGGTGCGGGTGCCGACCACGAGCGTTCCATCCTGAGCCACGGCGAGAGCGGTGGGCTCGAACAACTGCTTGCGGCCGAACGTATCGAGCGGGGCTTGCCAGTTTTCGATTTGATACCCCGGTGGCAAAGTGGCAGTGCCGGGCTCGGTGGCGAGTGGTTGCGGGGCGAGGATTTCTGCCTTCGTGATTTGCGGGCGCGCCACGGGTGCCAGACCCATGCTAGCCTGGAGGCGGTAGGTTTTTTCCGTGCCGATGGGGAGAGTCCAGCGGCTCTGATCGAGCGTGCCGCCATCGACCTTCACGGCACTGAGCCCATCTACGCGCACTTGAAACACTTGCGGCGTGGCGATGGTAGCGGTCAGTGTGATCACCAACTCGCCAGATTCTGTGAACGAAATTTTTTCACGGAAGGAATTTTTACCCACGCGGAACAAAAACTCTGGTTCGCCGTCGGCGTTGAGTTCGTAGCCTTTGAACTCGCTATCCCACGACGCAAGTTCTTTGAGGAAATCGCCGCCTTTCCACAGGTGCTTTTCGGCAGCGGCGTCATCGGCCACATCGGGCTCCTTAAACTCGAGATCGATCACTCGCCCATCCGCCGTCAGTGGCACCAAGGCAGGCGTGGCGTCCAGCATTTTTGCCGCTCCGCGACCGCGATCCGAGCCAGGCGTGCTGCGGCCCACGCGTTCTTTTTTCAAATTCAAAAATCCACCACTCCAAACGCCGCGCAGCGAGAAAAAGCGTGGGTCGAAACTGTAGCTGTAGCCATTGGGCAGACCGACGTGAATGCCGCGACCACTGGCTTCGAGAATCGGTGCGCGGAAAATGCGCGGGCGCTTGGCGACGACGACTTCATCCAAGTCATCGAGGAGGTTGACGATGGCGGCTTGCTTGGGTGCGGGGCCCATGACCTTCGCGGGGCCGTTTTTTCCTTCATCGGCCGCGTGGTGCAGGTAGTGCCAGATCATATCGAGATCGGCATCGCTCACAAGCGCAGCGGTGAATTGCGGCATGATCGCAGGATACGCGGTACCCTTGGTGGGGCCGGTCTCGGCGATGGCGAGATGCATGGTGGGCTTTCGCACAGATTGCACGAAATAATTTTTGTCCGCCTTGAGGGCGATCGGTTTGCCATTCTCATCATTCACGGCGCGCGCGCGCGGGGTGAGCTGGAAGAGATTATACAGAGTGGGCCCGGTCTTGATCGATTGATCGTCCTTGGTGCTGACATGGCATTCCGCGCAACCCCAGAGCTCGAAGGTTTCTTTGCCTTTTGCCACGTAATCCATTTCCTGTGCTCCGAGGGGAAAAAGAGACAGCGCCAGCCCCATGCCTGTGATTGCTTTCATTATTCACAGCGTGGCAGCTACCCCGATACAGGTCAAAAGGAATCCTGTCTAACGAAAAGAATTTTCCTCACTGGTTGATTGATCACACCTTGCCTCGTGAGAGAATCGAAGTATGCTGCCGGCGTCATGAGTGCACAACTAGCTCCCGGGGACAAAGCTCCCAGTTTCACCGTATCCGCCATCGGCGGCGCTTACAAAGAACCGACCATCGTCTCTCTCGCCGACTTCCTCGGTCAGACGGTGGTGCTGTATTTTTATCCGAAAGACGACACGCCAGGCTGCACCAAACAAGCATGCGCCTTGCGTGATGGATGGCAGGAGATCTCGCAAAAAGCGCAGGTCTTTGGCGTGAGTATCGATTCGATCAAGAGCCATGAGAAGTTTCTCAAAAAGCACTCTTTGCCCTTCGCCCTGCTGAGTGATGAGGATCATGCCATGGTAGAAAATTACGGTGTGTGGGTGGAAAAAAGCATGTATGGGAAAACTTACATGGGCACCGAGCGCACCACCTTCGTGATCGATCCCAAAGGAAAAATCAAAGCTGTGTTCCCGAAAGTAAAGCCCGATGAGCACTTCGCCCAAGTGCTCGAAGCGCTGGGCTGAGCACAAACAATTCACCAACCACTCCTGCAGTTCGCAGTGCTAGTACGGATTCTAGGTGAGATGTTTCTCACAATGACAGTAGCTACTATGTTTATAGTAGCTACTACACTTATAGTAGATGAAAGTCAGAGCTTCTGACTTGACTCACGCGAACACCTGATCCACAGGCACGCCTTTATCGGCGATCTTGAAGGGGCGTTTCGAGGGCGACATGATAACGAGATCATGTGGCAGGCCGACCGCTTTGGCGATGGTGGCGTTGAAGTCCTGCACCGTGACTGGATCCGCTTTGACCTTACCGCCGCTGGCATCGGTTTCGCCGTGCTTGTAACCGCCCTTGATGCCGCCACCGGCCAGCAGACAGGTGTAGGCGCTGGGGTGGTGATCGCGGCCGTCCTTGTGCTCGGTTTTGATCTCAGGCGTGCGGCCAAACTCCGTCGCCACGACCACGAGCGTGTCCTTGAGTTTTCCGCGTTTGTCGAGGTCGGTGATGAGTGCCGCGTAGGCTTGGTCGAACTCCTTGCAGCGGCCTTCCACTGCGGTGAAATTATCGTAGTGCGTGTCCCAACCGCCGAGCTGCACCTCCACGAAGCGCACACCGTGTTCCACCAAACGCCGTGCCAACAGGCAGCCTTGCGCAAAGCGGCTGGTGCCGTAGAGGCTTTTGGTGGCGGCGGATTCCTCGTTCAGATTAAATGCCTTCAGATCCTTCGAGTTCATCAAACGGATCGCTTCCTGGTAGAGATCCTGGTAGGCTTGCACGTCGGCATTGGCGTAGCGACCGTGGAATTGTTTGTTCAGCTTGTCCGCGAGCGTGAGACGACGATCGAAATTTTCCTTCGACACATCGCTAACGCGTTTCGAGTCCTGCAAGCCTTCCTGTGGGCTGCCGATGGGAGCGGCGGAGTACTTCGCGCCGAAAAATCCACCCCCGGAGTGATCCGCAGGGGTATCGATCGAGACAAAGCCTGGGATTTCCTGATTGATGCGACCGCCCAGTTTCATCACCCACGATCCTAGCGACGGATGCTTGATTGTACCACGCAAGTTGTAGCTCGTGTGCATCACATAAGCACCCTGTTCGTGCGCGCCTTGGATGGAGGTCATGGAATTGATCACCGCCACCTTATCCATGACCTTGGCCGTTTCTGGCAAGTAATGACCGAGCATGATGCCATCCGCCGCGCTGGCGATGGACTCGGTTTTGCCCATGACTTCCTTTTTCTTCGGCTTGGGATCGAAGGTGTCCACGTGGCTCATCCCGCCGGACATGAACAGATAAATGACGTGCTTGGCCTTGGCGACATCGGAGGCGGAGGCGGGGGCCGCTTCAGCGATGCTGGCGCCCAACATCGGGAACAAATGCACACCGAGATAGGTGCGTGCCGCATTCGAGAGAAACTGGCGACGGGTGAATTCATCGGGTTTGTGGAATGAGTTCATGGTGATAACAGAGTGAGTGGTGTAGTAAAAATTATTGCAGGAAAAGGAATTCCGAGGACATGACGAGTGCGGAGACAATATTGCTCAGGCCTTCCTCGCCAGAGGCTTTGATTTCTTCTTTCATCCAGCCCATTTCCTCGACACTGGGCGGACGGTTGAGAATGGCGACGTAAATGCGTCTGATCTTTTCCTCATCGCTCTTCGCACCCTTGAGACCCTTGTAGAGGTGGGCATCGGGATTATTGACAAGCTGGCGCTGCACGAAGCCGTTCATCAGCGAGAGCACTTGGCCGACGTTCGGCTCGCGGCTGGCACCTTCCACGACGTCGCGCTCGGACTGACCGAATAGGTAGAGAAAATGCGAACGCGGGGCTGGTGAGGGCAATTCCGAGGCGCGGACTTGCGCGTCATTGTTGTAGGTTTTCACGGCATTCATGGCCATCATGGAATCGCCCTCGGAGCCACCGCCGCCGCCGCTTTTCACTTCGGAAAGGAAGTTGGAAAAGTAATCGCGCACTGCTTTTTCCGATTTTAACGCGAGCACTTCCTTGGAAAGTTGTGGCATGTTTTTCTTACCGACCAATACGGGACGACCATTCAGGTAAATGCGGTCATCGAGCGTGCGGGTGGGCTTTTGATCAGGATCGCCACCCGCGAGCGTAATCAGCGAATCCCAGATCTGCTCTGAGGTAAGGCGCTCGATTTTACGACCATGGAAGTCGTCGCCCGTTTCCACCGTCGAAGGATTCGGATTGGTCGCGAACTGGAAGGTTTTCGTCAGCATGAGCACATGCTGGAAAGAGCGCAGATCGTATTTTAGCTCCATCATGGTCTGCACCAAGTGTGCCATCAGTTCCGGCGATTGTGTTTCCTTGGCGGGGATGAATTCATCCACTGGCTCGTAGAAGCCTTTGCCCATGATCCGTTTCCACATGCGGTTGGCAATCACGGACGGAAACTGCTCGCCATTTTTGGTGGTGACCCAGTCGGCCAGTTGCTTGCGACCATCATTTTCGTTTTTGCTATCGGACATGCGCACGCCCTTGCCGAAGGGAGTCTTTGCGCCAACCATTTCGCCTGGCTGGGCATCGCGGTATTGATAATCAGAAGGCAGGCTGATGCGGCCTGCTCCCCCACCCGAGAGGCTCATGCCGTAGACTTTATCCCAGAGGATTTGAGCGGCGTTGTATTCTTGTCCCATGGCGCGGCGGTCATCGCGCAATTCATTCCACAAGGGAGACATGTAGCGTTGATTGAGCGTGTCTTGACCGTGGGTAAAGGCGGCGAGCTGGTAGAAATCATGTCGCTCGGTTTTGCCGAAGGGGTCATCGTGGCACTGCGCGCACTCCATACGGGAACCAAGGAAAATGCGCATGGAATTGGCGAGGTTGTCGAGAGGCATGCCGCGATCACGCGTGTAGTAGCCCACCGCTGCCGTTTTTTGATCCCAGCCGTCACCCTCGGCCGAGAGCAGCGAGTGGGTGAACTGATCCCAAGGCAAGTTCTCCGTCATCGCCGTGCGCACCCAGTGCCGATACGGCTCATTGTTAGCGGTGCTACCCATGCGTCCATCTGCCAGACGCAACAAATCGAAGGCCCAGTTGGTCATGTGGCTGGAGTAGCCCTTCGAACGCAGTAGATAATGCACCAGCTCCTCGCGTTTGGCAGGATCATCGATCTCCAAAAAGGCGCGACCCTCCTCCATCGTCGGAATTCTGCCCACGCTCACCAGAAAGGCGCGCCGCAGAAAGGTCGCATCGTCCGTGACCTGCGGCACCGGCAATTTTTTCTGACGATAAAAATTCGCCACCGCCTGATCGACTTTCAATGCAGCCTTTTTCAACGCATCCAGCTCTTCTTTTTGGCCGGGTGATTCCACCGCCATAAGCAAACCGGGCAACAGAGCAACACAGAGCGCGATACATTTCATACAATCCTTAGCCTAAACCGAGTATGAATTACGTCAATACCATTTTTTGGCATAAGAGAAAAAGGGAACGGTTCCCCTCCCAGCGATTCCCTCCTCAACGATGGTTTCAAATGGAGCCATCCGCGATGAATCGACGCCTAGCTGTATTTGCGAAAGATTCAAAAGGACCAACCGTATTGTTCGGGATATGAGCAGCGAAGACAAAGCGGCGGTAGATCGATTGCATCAGGTCTACGGCCAGATGAAGCAGGAACTCGGGCAAGTGATCGTCGGTCAAGACGCGGTCGTGGAGCAGGCCTTGATGGCCATTTTTTGTCGCGGCCACGCGCTCCTCGTGGGCGTGCCCGGCTTGGCCAAAACGCTGCTCGTTTCCACCCTCGCGCGCGCGCTGGACCTCAGCTACAAACGCATCCAATTCACGCCCGACCTGATGCCCACCGACATCACCGGCACCGATGTATTGGAGGTGGATCCGGAAACAGGGCGTCGTGGTTTCCGTTTTGTGCACGGGCCGATTTTTGCTAATCTCGTCTTAGCGGATGAAATCAACCGCACGCCGCCGAAGACGCAGGCAGCTTTGTTAGAAGCAATGCAGGAGCAGCATGTCACCGTGGGCGAACACACGCTCGCGCTGCCGAAGCCGTTTTTTGTGCTGGCCACGCAAAACCCCATCGAACAGGAAGGCACCTATCCGCTGCCCGAAGCCCAGCTCGACCGCTTTTTGTTCAACATCATCGTCGATTACCCCAGCGAGTCCGAGGAAAAGGAAATCATTCGCCGCGTGACCAGCCCGGGCGCGGCGACGATCACGCCGATGATGAACGCAACGGAAATTTTGCACTTGCAGGATATCGTGAAGCGCGTGCCGGTGGGCGATCACGTGATCGAGTTTGCCTCAAAACTCGTGCGCGCCACCCGACCGAAAGATGCCTCGGCACCGGACTTCGTCAAAGAGATGGTCGGCTGGGGCGCGGGTCCACGTGCTGGCATCAGCCTGATCACCGCCGCGAAAGCCCATGCCGTTTTGCGCGGGCGCTTCCATGCGACCACGGCGGACGTCGCTGCCGTGGCAGCTCCCGTCATGCGCCACCGCGTCATCACCACTTTCAATGCGGAAGCAGCGGGAGTGAACAGCGACGACGTGATCAAGAAGTTGTTAGAAACGATGGCCCCACGCGAAGAATTGGTTGTCTGAGACCCATGTCCGATTCGCTCCAACTTCCCGACTGCATGAAGTTGCTCCCGCAGGAAACAATGGGAGTGATGAAGCGTCTCGAATGGTATGCCCGCAAACGCATGCTCGGCACTCTGAGCGGTCGGCATAGCTCGCCAGACAAAGGTTTTTCGGTGGAGTTCGCCGAGCATCGCGAGTATGCGCCCGGCGATGATCCGAAAAATCTCGACTGGAAGGTCATGGCGAAGAGCGACCGCCATGTCATCAAGCAATACATCGAGGAGACCAACCTGCGCGCGATGATGGTGGTAGATGTTTCCGGCTCCATGGCCTACACCGGCGAGGCGGCGGCGATGATCGATGGCGTGCGTCTCTCGAAATTGAGCTACGCGAAACATCTCGCGGCTGCCCTTTCCTATCTCTACATCAAGCAGGGCGATGCCGTGGGGCTCGCGACCTTCGATCAGAAACTGCGTGGCTACGTACGCGCCGGCAGCCGTCCGAGCCAGGTGCGGCGCATTTTGCAAGAATTGCACGATAGTCCCTCCGGCAAGGACACCGCCATGGGGCCAGTCTTGCATGAAGTCGCCGAGCGTATTCCCAAGCGCGGGTTGGTAGTGCTCATTAGCGATCTGTTAGATGATCCGGAGGCCATCATCGAGGCGCTCCATCACTTCGATTACCGCCAGCACGAGTTGGTGATTTTCCATCTGTTAGCCGAGGAGGAGCTGACCTTTCCTTTCAAGAGTTTCCAGCGCTTCCGCGACCTAGAAGGCGTGGAGGAAATGCTGCGCATTGATCCGCAAGCGGTGCGCGCGGCCTATCTGGAAAAACTGCGCGGCTTCGTCAAACGCATCGATACCGCCTGTGGCAAGATGCGTGCCGACTACGTCCCCGTGAACACGCGTACGCCGCTGCGCGATACCTTGCTGCGCTATTTAGGAGGGAGGAAATAAATGCTTTTTCTGCATCCATGGATGTTGCTCGGATTGGCGGCGGTAGGCCTGCCGATTCTGATCCACCTAGTACGACGTCAGGCGGCGAAGCCCATCGACTGGGGCGCGATGCGGTTTTTGTTCGATACCATTTCCGTGCGACGGCGCAAGATGGAATGGGAGGACCTGTTGCTGATGGCGGCGCGTTGTTTGCTCATGGCATTGCTGGCGCTGGCGCTGGCGCGGCCTTTCCTGACGCCGGATTCGCAAGTGCCGTGGATGTTTGTCTTGCCCGCAGCCCTGTTGGCCATCGCCTGCCTGGGAGCTTCCTTCGTGCTGAGTAGCCGCGGCCTGCGCTGGGGCCTGCGTGGATTCGGCGTGCTGTTGCTGCTTGCAGCCGCGGCCTTGGGATACTGGGAAAAGGAATTCAACCTGCGGCGCTTCGAGGCCAGCGGTCGACGCGATGTGGCGCTGGTGATCGATGCCTCAGCATCCATGGAGCTGACGCGCTCGGGCAAGTCTGTCTTCCAACTCGCAATCGAAGAGGCGAAACAACTGGTGACTGAGGCCCCGCGCGGCACGGCATTCGTCGTGATTTTAGGCGGACCTTCGCCCGAGGCAAAAACGGCATCGCCGCTCACGCATCGCGCCGATGTGTTAGGCGTGCTCGATGGCTTGCGTCCGCTCGGCGGCAGCTTCCGCGCGCATGAGGCGCTGGGCGTAGCGACGCTGGCACTCGCGCAGGGCAACAACACCTCGAAGGAAATCATCGTCTTCACCGATGCCCAGCGCAGCGGCTGGAGGCTCGATGATCCCAGTGCTTGGAAGACCCTGCAGCAATCGTGGCAAGGGCTGCCGACCGCACCAAAATTACTACTGCGAAGCTTCGGTGAACCGGAAACTTTCAGCAATGTCTCCTTAGCCTCCTGCATCAGTTCGCGCGCGGTGGTGGGCACGGACCGCGAAGTCGCTCTGCGCGTCGAAGTAGTCAATACGGGAAGTAACGCAATCACTCCCGGCGCGATTTCGTTAGAAGTCGATCAGAAAAAAGTCGGCCAAAGCTCGGTAGGTATCTTGCTACCGGGTCAGCGCACGACGGTGGAATTTCCGCATCATTTCACCCAGCCCGGATCGCACGTGGTGCGCGTCAACACCGAGGCGGCGGATGATCTGGCAGTGGACAATCGCATCGAGATGGTGCAGTGGGTGCAGCAGCGTCTGCCGATCTTGCTGGTCGATGGAAATCCGGCGGGTTCGTTTTTCGATCGCGCGGCGGGCTATACCGCGCTGGCGTTGGCTCCCTCGCTTTCAACGATTGCGGGCGATCGTGATGAGTCGAAATTTTTGATGGACCCGCGTGTGGTAGCGGCGGCACAACTCAAGCTCGATGACCTCGACGAAGCGCGTGTCATCGTGCTGGCCGATGTGCCGCGTTTGCCTGAAAATCTAGCGGTCGCTATCTCGTCGAAAGTAACAACAGGCACTGGCCTGATCGTGCTCGCCGGACCGCGTGTGGAGGCGGAATTTTACAATACTTGGAACAGCATGGATGGCGCCGTTTTACCGCTAACACTTGGCGAAGAAGCGACGGACGGGAAAGGGGTTTCGCCTGCCACGGCGACCTTCGTGCACGAATCGCTGGCGCTATTTGCCAAACGCAGCGATCTCTCGGACGCTCTGGTCAAGCGTTGGCGCAAAAGTGGCGGAGTCACCGAGCACGGCGTCCAGGCGGCGGCATTCAGCAATGGCGATGCGTTTCTCGCGACGAAAGCGTTAGGCAGCGGGCGCGTTCTGCTCAGCACCTGCGCCTTTGATGCCCGTGCGGGAAATCTCCCGGCGCGCCAAGCCTTTGTGCCTTTTGTTCACGAATGGATCGCATGGGCGGCGGGCACGGGAACGCAGTGGAATGTGGATTCGCTGTGGAGCCCCAGCGTGGCGTTGACCCAATCCAGCGGCGGACTGATGGGCTACTATACTCGTAGTAAAATCCGCGACTCACAGGAACTGCTGCAGCGCGTGGACGCGGCGATCGATTTCGATTGGTCGCAATCTGCACCTGCGAAAAACCTTCCGCGCGATCAATACACCGTAACGTGGAAAGCGACCTTATTACCCCCAGTGACGGGCGAGTATGTGTTTGAGGCGGAGGTGAACGATCAGCTTGGCATGACCATAGGAGGCGATACCACGTGGCGTTGGCAAGAAAACCAAAAGCCTAATGCGCGTATTTCGTTAGAAGCCGGAGAAGGACAGGAAGTGGAAATCCGCTACCAGCAGGAATGGGGCGCGGCTTATGCCAGACTCTATTGGACGACTCCGGCGGGCAAAAGGCAGCTGGTTCCCAGCTCGGCATGGATCCCCACGTTGCCGCCATCAGATCCAATGCGCGTCATCGATCCGTTAGGCCTGCCGCGTGAAGCGCAGTTGCGTGTGGGGCGGCGTGGACAGGAATTACAAATCGCTGGTCCAGCCATCCCCGGGATCTATCAAGTGACGGCCGATGTGCGCCTGGCGGAACTTTTGGAGGTGAAGCCCGCGAGCCTGCTGCCTGTGGCGGTGCGGCGCGACGCGGAGGAAAGCGTGTTTGCTGCGATGAACGAGGAGGACCTCGCGCTGATACGTGCGCACGGCGATTTGCTCTTGCCACAGTCGCTGACGGACATGCTGGCCGTCCTGCAGGGCAAGGGCTTTGGCCGCGAAATCGCCCGCTGGCTCGCCTTTGCCGCGGTAGCCTTTTTCCTGTTAGAAAGCGTGCTGGCGCGCTGGGTGGCGAAGTCGCGTCGCTCTGCCGAAGTCGTGCAGGTGGAGTTCGGCGAAAACACGGTATGGAGAGGAGGTCTGCGATGAAATTGTTGGTGCGTTTGGTGACAGTGTTTCTCGGGGTGTGGGCGATTCTTTTCGGACTGTCGCATGTGATCCGCATCGCGCCGACCTGGCCGCTGTGGGCCCCTGCTCTGGCATTTTCGTTAGGCTGGCAGTTGTTGGTTTTTCTCACCCGCTATGAGCGCGGCGCGGTGAGCCAAACTCGCGCGCGCTGGATGCTGATCCTGCGCGGCACGGCACTGGTGTTGCTCCTATGGATGTTGATCGAGCCAACGTGGGTGCGCAAGGTGACACAGGAACGCCAGCGGCAAATCATGGTGATGGTAGATGATTCGGCATCGATGCACTTGCAAGACGATGGCGCCGCAGCCACGCGCACGGCACTGGCGCAGCAGGCACTCGCCGATGCGAAAATCATCGAGTCGCTGGAGCAAAACAGCAAGGTGCGTACGGTTCATTTTGCCCGCAGCGTGCGCGAGGGCGAAACACGCATGCCGGATGGTTGGTCGGACGCGACGGACCTAGCCTCCGCGCTGGGTCACGCGCTCGAGCAAATCCCACCAGATGAACTGGCGGGCGTGGTGCTCTTGAGCGATGGCCGCCACAACCGCCCGGATCGGGTAGAGGACATCGCGCGGCGTTTCGGTATCCTCGATGCTCCCGTCGGCATCATCGGCATCGGCAGCGCCACGCCTCCGCGCGATGCGGCAATCGTTTCCGTGGATGCTCCCGAGGCCATCCATCTGGGCGACCGCATGCGTGTGAGTGCGAAGGTGAAATTCGATGGCTACAAGGGCCAGAAGGCGAAAGTTCTTCTGCGGCGCGGCGAAAAAACTCTCGAAGAGCGCGAGATCACCATCCCGCAGGATCACCACCGCGAGGAGTTGCGTTTTGTGCATTTGCCGGAAGAAGGCGGAGTCGGGGAATACCGCATCGAGATCGCCAATCTCGGCAACGAGCGCTTCGCTGATAACAATCAATGGGATTTCGAAACATCCATCACGGATGCGCGCACCAATGTTTTGTTAGTCGACAGCCATCCACGCTGGGAGTTCCGCTACCTACGCAATTTGTTTTATGGTCGCGATAAGTCGGTGCACTTGCAGTCGGTACTGTTGCATCCGGATCAGATCGCGGGACAGCAGGTGGAGCCAGTGGCGGCATCGGCATCACGCCCCTTCGGGGAAGCGCAGGCGACACAACTGCCGACCAGCGAAGAAGAGTGGCGGAAATTTGATGTGATCATCCTCGGCGATGTGGAAGCGGAAGCGCTCGATGCCGCGACGTGGAACATCATTTCTCGCTGCGTCAATGAGCGCGCGGCCCTGCTGGTGCTGATCGCCGGACCTCGCGCCATGCCGCATGCGCTGGTCGCGGAAGAGGCGCGCGCGCTGGTGCCGGCGGAGCTCGATTGGGGAGCACGCGAGTATTTCACGGACCAGCAAAAATCCTTCCGCTGGCAGCTCACCGCCGAGGGACAGCGTCATCCCGTGACCCAGCAGAGCATTGGTGAGGAAAGCAATGAGGAGCTGTGGGCAGGGTTTGCAGAACTCTCGTGGCGTCACCCGATCACCGACGTGAAGGCGGGTGCGGAAATTTTGCTCACACAGGCACCATCACGCAGTTCCAGCGCAGTGAACGCCACCGCAGATCTCAATCGGGCGCTCGCCGATCTTGCCAAACGCCGCCAGCAAGAAGTGGAATCCGCACTGCTGGTGACGCGTCAGACGGGCAAAGGAAAAGTCGCCCTGCTGTTGACCGATCGCACCTGGCGGCTGCGCGAAGGAGCCGGCGATGTCTATCACCACCGCTTGTGGGGAAATCTCGTGCGTTGGGGCGCGGGACCGCAGTTGCGCGCGGGTGCGCAGCAGGCTCGCATGGGGACAGATCAGTTGACTTACACCCCGGATGATCCGATCACCGTGACGACCCGCTTACGCGATGCCACGCTGGCACCAGTGAGCCAAGCGACATTGCAAGCGGAAGTGCTGCAAGACGGCGTGGTGCTGCGCAGTGTGCCGATGCGGGAATTGCCGGAATCGAACGGTCTCTACGAGGCGGCACTGCCTTCGTTAGAAAAGGCCGGACGTTACGAAATCCGCGTGCAAGGGCCGCAAGTCACGCAGGCTATGCTAGCAGAGGGTGGCAAGGATTTGCAGACCAGCATCCGCGTAGTGGGATCGCGCGGACCGGTGGAACTGGCCGACACCACCTTGCATCTACCACTCTTGGAAACCATCGCCAGCCTTTCCGGTGGCAAGGTCGTGCGCCCCGAACAAGCCGCCGACCTCCTGCCCTTGTTCCTTCGCAACAAAGCGGAAAAGGAGGAGATTCGTGAAATTTCATTGTGGGATCAGTGGATGGTATTAGCATTGCTACTGATCGTTTTATCAGCCGAATGGGTGATCCGTCGTGGTGCTGGTCTACCCTAACCGATATTGCCTTATGTCAGAAAAAGCCTCATCTCCTTCGATCGATCAATCACTCGCCGCTCTCCTGCGCCAGATCCGTCGCACGCAGACCTGGCGCGCGTGTTGGATGCTAACGACAGTCACGCTCTGCGGACTGCTCCTCATTATGGCGGTGGACTGGTTTCTAGCGCCGGTGCCGACATGGGCGCGCTGGTCGCTTTTCGGCACATGGCTCATCGCCGTTTTACTGGCGGCGAAACACGCGCTTTCACCCGTGATGCGGAAGATTTCCCCCGTGGCCTTGGCGCGGTGGCTGGAGCTGCGTCATCCGGAAATGCAGGAACGCATCAGCACGGCGCTGGAATTGCAAGGACAGGAGCGCGGCATTTCCGCAGGATTGTTAGAAGAGCTGCGTCGTGCCGCGGAGATGGACGCGGAAAAAGTCGATGCTCGCATGGAGGTGAAGTCGGTGAGCAACCTGCGCCGCTGGGCGCGCCCTGCGCTGGGATTACTGGCAGTGTTCGCCCTGCTTCTCGCCTTGTGGCCTCAGCAATCCGTGCGACTTCTGGTGCGCGCGGTAGCTCCTTTTTCCAACTATGGCAATGCCGGCGCCGCTTCGTTTGTGATCGCGCCAGGTGACATCGAATTGTTAGAGGGAGACGCCTTGGAGATCCGTGTGCATTATCAGGGCTCAGGCTCTGCTCTTTCGCTGCGTACCAAATGGGAAAATGGCATCAACGCCGAGGAAGCTCTCGCTAGAAACGGCGATGCGTATCTCTATCAGCTCAATCCCGTGTCGCGCAGCTTCCGCTACGCAGCACTGGCGGGACGCGATGAGAGCGATTGGTTCGCCGTGACGGTCTGGCCGCGACCCGCTCTGGTCGATGCGAAGCTCCGCGTGGAAGCTCCTGCGTATCTCGATCGCGAGCCGGTGATGGAGCCACTCGATGACCAAGTCACCGCCGTCTGTGGCACAACGTTTCATTTACTGGCAAAAACAAACACCGCAATCGAATCGGCACGGCTGGAGATTGCAGGAATCAGTGCGGCGCAGGCCAACGTGACCAGCATGTCCGGCATCAGCCAGATCGATTTACCATGGCAACTCGAGGAGCCTGGTCTGGTGGAAGCAAAAGTGATACTGCGTCATCGACTCGGTCACGACATCGAGGCGCATGCATTTGTGATCGAATTGTTAGAAGATCAAGCACCGCAAGTCGTCTTGCTCAGCCCCGTGCAAAAAGAATTACGCCTGCGCCCCGACGAGCAACTGGAACTGCGCTACGATGTCGTGGAGGATCATGCCCTATCACGCGTCGCCGTAGAGGTCAGCGACAGCCACGACCGCAACCTCTCGGTCGGACAAAATATACCCTATCGCGTGGAAGGCAGTAGACCACAGCGTTTTCGCGGGAGCAGCACTTTATCGATTGGCGATCTGATGACGCGCATCGGCAATAAACGCGATTTCCGCATTCGCCTCAAAGCACAAGATGGCAAGCCCACCGAACGCTCAGGGCCAGGCATCGGCTACTCGGAATGGCTGCGGATTCGCATTGATACTCACGCTGATTCTCTCGTACGGCAGGAATTGCGCGAACAGCACGAGGGGGCGATGAAAGAGATCGATAAAACCATCCAACAAGTGCGCGAGGCTCGCCAGAGCACGGATCAGCAAAAGGAGCAGGTAAAGAAAGGCGAACTTTCGCCGAAAGCGGAAAAGACTCTTCAGGAAGCCGCAGAAAAACTCGCCGACGCTCAGGAAAAAAGCAACGAGCTCGCAAAGAAGATGGAAGAGGGCATCCACGCGCCTTTGGCAAATGACGTGAAACAAGCCGCGGAAAAAATGCAGCAAAGTCGCGAGAACATGGAAGAGGCTCCCTTGCAGGATGAGTCCGCACAGCGGGAAGATAAGATGCAACAAGCAAGCGACAAAGCGGAGGAATCGATCCGCCAACTCGAGCAAGTAAAGCAGGAGATGCAAAAACAAAACGAAAAAATCCAGAGCCTCGCCCGCCTGCAGGAACTCGCCCAAAAGCAACAGGAAGTCGCAAGGCAGGCGCAGCAAGAAGCACAACAGAAACCAGAAGAGCAGAACCAGACCAAACAACAATGGCAGGCGCAGCAGCAAGAAGTGGCGCAGCAACTTCGCCAAGAATTGCAGCAACAACCACAGGCGCTTGCCGAGGCATTGAAACAACAATCCGAACAGGCCCAGCAACTCGCCGAGCAGGCGAAGGACATCGCAGAGGCCCAAGAGCAATTGCAGCAACAAGCCCAACAAGCGGCACAAGATCAGGCAAACCAAGAATCCAGCACCGAGGAAACGCAGCAGGCGATCCAACAAGCTCTCGCGCGGGAGCAAGCGGAGATCGCCGCTGAAACGCAGGAACAGCTGGAGCAATCGCGCGAGCAACGAAATGAACTCGCCGACCAACTCCCTGCCGCCAGTGCTGCTACCGAAAAAGCCAAAGAACAACTCGCTTCCGAATCTGCTAACGACGCCGCAGCCACCACGGCTGAAGCACAACAAGCGTTAGAGAAAGCTGCCGCTCAAGCTGAGTCAGCAGCCCAAAAAAATGCCGATGCTGCCGAAACCGCCGCCAACGAACAATCGCAGTCACAAGGCGAAGGCGCGGAGCCAAACGCTGCCGCCGCACAGGAAAAGACAGCAAGCGAACTTGCGAACGCCGCCGAGGCGCTGGAGCAATTGGCCGAGCGCCAGGCGATGGTCGCCGAGGCCGCGCAAGCACTTGCCGAGGGCGACACTGGCAAGGCGCTAGAACAATTGCAGGAGGCACAGGCCCAGAGCGCGCAAGAACTCGCCGAAGCAATCGCCGCCGCACCTCAGGCGCAACCATCCGGTGCCATGCAGCAAGCGCAGCAAAACAGCAAACAAGGGAGTCAACAAGCCCAACAAGCCGCCCGACAAGCGCAGCAAAACCAGCAACAACAAGCCGCGCAACAACACGCGCAGGCGCAGCAGAATTTTGCCGAAAGCGCCGACGCCCTGCAACAAGCCGCACAGGAAATGGCTGCCGCCGCCGAGCAGGCCGCTCAACAAGCGACCCCCGCCTCGCAGGCACAAGCCGCGCCGCAAGATCTCGCACAAGCATTTTTGCAAGCCGCACAAGCAAGTCAAAACACATCGCCCCAACAGGCCGCGCAACAATCACAGCAAGCCTCGCAAGCACTGCAACAAGCCGCTCAATCAGCCAAAGCCAAGATGCAGGGGCAAAACCCTACTTCACCCCGCCCGGGCTCGACACCGCCACAAACCGCCCAGCAGCAAGGCGAACCCTCGCCAGAACCCGGCACCGCGGAAGGCCCGAGCGAACACCCCGCCGAACCCGACCCAGGCCTACCACCAGAGCTCGCCAAGCTCGGCATCAGCGCCGCCGACTGGGAAAAAATCCAAAACAGCCTGCGCTCGGACGTAGGCAGTGGCGGCGCACAAGCAATCCCGGAAGAATACCGCGAACTGGTGAAAGGCTACTTCCAAAGCATGTCGCAACAAGCTACTAAAAAATAATATGAAACGTTTTTTTATTGGTATAGTCGCCATGCTAATGATCAACCTCGTCAGCGCCGAGGAAGGGCTTGATCCCCTTTTTGCAAAGTGGCGCGACCGTGTGGACCCCGCCGTCGAAAAAGCCCTCGCCTACCTCTCCCGCGTGCAGAAACCCGATGGCTCTTTCCCTGAAAATTTCGGCGAATCCACCGGCATCCCCGCCCTAGTCGGCATGACGTTTCTCTCAAAAGGCCATCTGCCCACCGAAGGTCCCTACACCGAAACGCTCAACAAGTGCATCGATTTCATCCTCGTCCATCAGCGAGAGGATGGGCTATTCGAAAAAGGCCACGCCGGCAGCGGCCCGATGTATGCGCACAACATCGCCACCTTGTTTCTCTCGGAAGTGAGCGGTATGGTCGAGCCAGGACGGCAGAAAAAAATCAACGTCGCCCTGCCCAAGGCACTCCACCTCATCTTGCGCGCTCAGGCCGTGAAAAAAGACGAACGCAACCGCGGCGGCTGGCGCTACCATCCGGGATCGAACGACAGCGACACCTCTTGCAGCGGCTGGGCATTGATGGCGCTGCGCTCCGCCAAACTCAATGGCGCCGCCGTGCCGGATGAGGCGATCCAGCAAGCCGTCGATTACCTCAAACGCCACCAGCACAAAACCAAAGGCTGCTTCGGCTATACCGACTTCGAAGACCACGCCCGCTCCCTCACCGGCATGGGCCTGCTGTGCCTGGAACTCTGCGGACAACACGGCAAACCGGAAACCACCGCAGCGGCCGATTACGTGATGAAAAGCTTTCGCGAATTGCCCGGTAGCCAGTTCGAATTCTACGGCAACTACTACAATGCCCAAGGCACCTTCCAAATCGGTGGTCGTTACTGGAGCGAATACGCGGAGTGGATGTACGACACCTATCTGAAAAAACAAAACGACGACGGCTCGTGGAACAGCAACGAGGCAGGACGCGTCTACGGCACCTCCATCATGGTCTTAGCCTTCACCGTCCCCTACCGCCAACTCCCCATCTACCAACGCGACGAAACCGTGGCGGAAGACGCGGAGTGAGGCACGGGGCTCTGCGCTCGTTGTCGAATCACTCCGTGCGACAAAAGCGAACTCTCAGACGCCGTGGTGCACCCGTTCCCGATAGGCTTGCGCGGCGGCAATGATGTGCTTGGCTAGATCGACTTCGGGTTTAGCAAAGGGCGGTACGAACCAAGGAAAGGAGCCTAACAGATCGGTGATCACCGCCACTTCGCCATCGCAAGTGATTTCGCCACAGCCGATGCCGATCGTGGGGATGCCGATCGCGTGCGTCACCCGTAGGGCTACTTCTGGCACGATCGATTCCAGCACGATCGCGCAGGCACCAGCCCTTTCCAACGCGCGCGCATCATCTAACAGTTTTTCTGCGGTGGCGGGGGTTTTGCCTTTTTTCCGATAGCCACCTTCCTCGATCACATGTTGCGGGAGCATGCCGATGTGACCAACAACTTCGATGCCGGTCTCGCACAGCACCGAAACCGTGGCGGCCATTTCACTGCCCCCTTCCAACTTCACCGCATCAGCACCTGCGTCCATGAGTTCACGCGCAGAAGCAATCGCTTGCACCGGCGAATCGTAGCTGTGGATCGGCAGGTCGCCCAGCACCAGCGCGCGCGGTCGCGCACGAGCCACGGCGGCAGTGTGATGCACCATGTGCGCCAACGTAACATGCGTGGTATCAGGAAAACCCAGCACGACCATGCCCAGCGAGTCGCCTACCAATAGGATATCAATCCCCGCCTCGTCGAGCAGGCGCGCCATTGGGTAATCATACACCGTCAAGGCGCTAATCCGTTTCGTCCCCTTGCTCTCGCGCAATCGACGCGCTTTCCCTGCGGAAGTCATGCTGACATCCTGCGCTACTCTGGTGCTATGAGCAAGCGAAAGCGCTCTGTTCCCCATTGACCGTCGCAACGGTCTTTTCTATCATCATCCCGTGATTGTCTCCGCTGCCGAACTTAGCACCTTGCTCCGCGAGCGTTTCGGCTGGGATAGTTTTCGCGGCGAACAGCAAAACGTCATAAGCGCTCTGCTCTCCGGAAAATCTGCCTTTGCTCTGTTTCCTACAGGCGCTGGAAAATCCTTGTGCTACCAGCTTCCGGCATTGTTGTTCGAGGGAGCCACGCTTGTGGTTAGCCCATTGATCGCGCTGATGAAAGATCAGGTCGAGTCCATGACGCGCCGTGGCATCGCGGCGGCGCGCATCGATTCCACCCTGGCCGATGACGAAGTCACGCATGTGTTAGAGCAATGGCGCAATGGCACCGTGAAGCTCCTGTTTCTCTCCCCAGAGCGCCTGGCCTCGCGCAGTTTTCGCAAGCAACTCCGCACGGTCAACATCAGCTTGTTGGCGATCGATGAAGCCCACTGCATTTCCGAGTGGGGGCATAATTTCCGCCCAGATTACCTGAAAATCGCCCGCCTCAGTCGCAAGCTCAAGATACCGCGCATCCTCGCCCTCACCGCCACCGCCACCCCCGCTGTGGCGAAGGAAATTCGCAAAAACTTCCGCATCACCAGCGCCTGCCAATTCCACGGCGGCTTTCATCGCCCGAATCTTCGCCTCAGTGTGGAGGCATGCACTGCCGCGGAAAAGGACGAACGCCTCCTTGAAAAACTCCGCACTCACAGCGGTCCCACCATCGTCTATGCGACTACCCGACGCGATACCGAGCGCCTCGCAACGATGCTGCAAAAACACGGTTTTTCCGCCCGCTCTTACCACGCCGGTCTTACCCCAGAAATGCGCTCGCTCGCCCAGGACTCGTTTCTGCGCAATGACACGCGCATCATCGTCGCTACCATTGCCTTTGGCATGGGAATCGATAAAGCCGACATTCGCTGCATCATCCACTATCACCTGCCAAAAAGCATCGAGGGCTACAGCCAAGAAATCGGACGCGCCGGACGAGATGGGGACGTCTCCCACTGCCTCCTCTTCGCCCATAAACCGGATACCAAAACGCTCGAAAATTTCATTCACGCCGCCACGCCAGCGCCGCAAGCGTTGCGCAATCTGTTAGACCGCCTGCTGCGCTTGGCAGAGCCAGGAAAATCCTTTGCGATCTCCCCCTATGAGCTCTCTGTCAGCCAGGATATGCGCGAGGAAACACTGCGCACGGTCCTCGCCTACCTAGAGCTCGATGACATCATCGAACGCACCGGTCATTTCCATGCCTACTTTCGCGTGCGATTGCTGCGACCATGGGAACGCGTCCTCGCCGGCTATCCCACGCGCGAGAAAAACCGCATCCGCTGTCTATTCGACGCAGCCGAATCCGCCTATGGCAGCCTTCATTTCCGCCTCTACGAAATCGCCGAGCAAACGGGTATTGAGCGCGAACAAGCCACCGAAATCATCACCGCACTTGCCGATGCGGGCGATATCAGGCTCGAGCAGCGCGGCATCCGCGAGGTCTATACGCGCAGCAAAACTACTACGTTCATAGTAGCTGATGTGATCGAAAAAATGATCGCACGATTCGAATCGCGCGCCTCGTTCGAGTTCGAGCGCGTGCGCATGGTCATGCGCTATGTGGAAGCGCGCCAGTGCCGCCCGCGCCTGCTGGCCCGGCATTTCGGTGTCGCCGCGCCCAAGCCCTGTGGCACGTGCGATCTTTGTCTCGGCGGTAAGCCCATCCGCTGGCGCGAAGAAACTCTACCCGCGATTCCCGCCGAGGAATGGCAACAGATGCTCGCCTTGCGCAAAGAAGATCACGCCGCGCTCGGCACCCCGCGCCAGCTTGCGCGATTCCTCTGCGGCATCTCCAGCCCGGCGGCCTACCAAGCGAAACTGCAAAGCCGCGACGAATTCGGCCTCTGGCAGCATCGCGATTTCCTCGACATCCTCACCATGCTTGAGGCCTGACAAACGCTACTCCTGATGCAGCACCAGCCGATAGCGTGCCTCCCCCGCTCGCAAGTGATCCAATGCCGCATTGACATCAGTCATCGCAAAATCCTCGGTCTGCGCCGCGATGCCGTGACGCGCCGCGAAGTCGAGCATCTTCCGTACAGTCGCCGGCGATCCCAGCGGCGAGCCGGTGATTTTTTTCCGACCGCCGATCAGCGCGAAGGCCGAGACCGCCACCGGTTCCAGCACCGCGCCGACAAAATGCAGCGTGCCATCGGGGCCTAACAGATTCAGATACTCGCTCCAATCCAGCGGCACATTCACAGTCGAGAGGATAAAATCAAAACTCCCCGTTGCCTGTTTCATCGCTGCGGTATCGCGCGAGTCCAGCACCGCATGGGCGCCGAGTTTCATGGCTTCCTCAGCCTTCCCCGCGTTACTGGTGAACGCCGTGACGTGACAGCCCCATTTGTTCAGAAACTGCAAGGCCAGGTGCCCCAACCCGCCGATGCCTATCACTCCCACCCGATCCGTCGGCTTGACCCCGCCATCGATGATAGGAGCAAACACCGTGATGCCCCCGCAAAACAATGGTCCCGCCTTGCGGACATCCAGCGCTGCGGGCAAAGGAATCGCCCAGCTCCAGTGCGCCCACACCCGTTCCGCAAAACCCCCGTGACGACCGACGATGGTCTGCTCAGAGGAGCCACAAAGTTGATGTTTACCCGACAAGCACGGCTGACAGCTGAGGCACGAGCCTGCAAACCATCCTAGCCCAACCCGATCACCCACCTTCACCCCTTTGACCATTTCCCCCGCAGCTTCCACCACACCCACCACTTCATGTCCAGCGATCAAGGGATACGCTGACATGCCCCAGTCATTGTCGATCATGGACAAATCCGAATGACAAATCCCACACGATTCCACGCGGATCTGCACCTGCTCCGGACCCAGTTCCCCGAGGTTGATGGCATACTTTACCAAACGGCCACCCGCCACCATCGCCGCCCAACTCTCTGTAGTGTCTTTCATGTTTCGTAAGTGTAATCCATTGATCCCTCTCTAGAGTATCTGCCATCGAGCGCTTGAGGCGCAAGGAAGATTTTGAAGGCAGCAGTTCCAATGTAGATCATAGGCGACCTCCTTCCTGCAAGCCCTGCGCACGCAAGCCTTTGATGAATTCGACAATGGTGCATCGCAGACATCGCTTGGTCGTTGGAGTACACATACACGCAGGGTAGCGTCTTTCACGCGGTGCGGTAGGTAGTGGTTTTTAGGCCGCTTACGGTGTTGTATTGTCTCGCATCGACTCTCGATGACGGTCAGGTGTTCCAAAGTATCTGAATAAAATACGTTTTCTTTGATTTTTTCACTCTACCCTGGATCCTCAATGACCAGATCTTGAGCGTTTTCTTCAATGTCAGGGTATGACTCAGCTTCTAATGTTTCACCTATTGATGATTCTCTCGAAGAAAGTCGTGGATGATTTCGGGAACTGATTCTGCCTCATGGACCGACTCGGAAATGTCCTGAACCAAATCCGAAGCCAAAATAACAGGCACAAATACTGGAGCCGTTATGGGATCAAGCGTGGTAAATGATACTTCACGCTTGTTTGATCGCTCAGGAAACTTCATGGGAGACCAAATAACACGATCGCCAGGGAATCGAGCTCCCACAGGAGGCCAAGGGATTGGTTTAGAAACGCCCGTCAGAGTTTTCGGTGGTGACATGTAGGCCCTAGGAGGTATCCTAATGGCTGGAGGGGGGCAAGGCACCCTCATAGGCTGATCTGCTGAGGTAATATTCTGGGATTCAGCGCGCATTTATTGTAATATTAATTTTTTAGTTAGATGCGCCTTTGTCAAGCTTGGTGAGCCGCATCTCGATCCTGCGGGCACGCGGGTCATTCTTTCTGAAATCTGCCGGTATTGGATTATCGATGTGAACTGGCAAGATGGTTTGACCAGCAGAGTAGCTACGAATTTTGACTCTTCGCAAAATGTCACGTTTTTCCTCGGGGTTGTATGACGCTACATAATTAACCCACTCTTGCTTTAGTGAAAGTGCACGGAGAAGTCCTAGATCATTGTTAGAACCTGCCGTTAATGTACGTTTACCCGTCGGGACACCTGCTAGGTATGAAGGCAAGAGTTGATCTAAATCACCTGACCTTGAGAGTGGAACACCATCAGTATGACCAATGATTTCGAGGGTGTCATAACGGTCTGGGTTGTTGATGATTCGCGCTGCAAAATCTGGAAAAGGTGCGATACGCTCACCAACGGATTTTCGGAGTGCCGTTGAAAATTCCTGCTTAATTTCTGGACTACCAGAATCAAACCGGATGTGCCCCTCATCGATAACGAAAGTGCGACTTTCTTGTTTTAGCTCTGTGTTTTCTCGCTCGAGTTCTTCGTTTTTTTCGAGAAGAGCTTTATTAAGTTCCTCAAGCTCTTTGATACGTTGCTGTAATGCGGCGACCGAAGGTCCGGGCACATTTTTAATCTGCTCACGAAGCTGGCGCACCAACTCATTGAGCTCTTTGACTTGCGCCTCAAGATCACGAATCCTTGCCGCCATCCCATCGGGGTCGTTTTTTTTAAGTTCCCTTAATAATTGGATAGCAGCTTCGCTAGTCTCCTCAAGATCTTTAATGGCTTCTTTAGCTCCCCGGTATTTCACGGGATCCATACCAATTTCCACACGAAGTCGATTGATGGGCTTAATGACGTTGTTAAAGTCCTTTCCGACAGCAACTTGAACCTGTTCAAGCGCAGGGATGTTGTTCTTTGGGAGAATGACGTAGAATACTGCCCCCAGCATGACAATAGAAATGATGAAAAGCGTCATAAACAGATCCGCCACGCTCGGCCAATAGCCGCCGTTTGGTGTATCATCATCATTGTCAGACATCACGGAAGTAAATTAGTTATTCTTACCTGAGATCGATTTGAAAATGCGCGATAATAAGTTTCCAGTAGGCTGGCGACTGGAAGCGGGTAGATTACCATCAGGCTCGACAATTGGCTCAACTATTGTTGGCGGAGTCAACTCAGGCGTCTGCCTATCAAGTCCCGCGTTATTAGGTATCTGTGGACCTTCGGATGGCAGTTCTTCTTTTTGCTCAATTATAATAGGTTCTAGCACTATGTCGGTAGATGGATCTGGTGAAGTGGAAACAGAAGCGTTGTCTGAAACTGGAGACTCAACCTCAATGGGCCTTTGATCACTGCCAGAGATAGGACCAGTCGGCACTTCGGTGTCATGCTGATTTCCCTCCGTGAGTTCTAGGGAATTCCCAATTTTTTCAGTTCCCCCCGATATCTTCGCTAAAGCGATTTTGAGCTCAAATTTTGTGGCATCACCAATCTGTGAAATCTGAGACTTGCCTGACTCCGTCAATTCCTTCAGTGCCACGCCAATCTCTACCTTGATACCCTGAATATCCGACGCTGCAGTAGCAACTCTTCCTGCCTGGGCGGCCAAATCCTGTCCAGCCTTGGTAACTCCAGCCAAGCTCGCTGTTGTTGATGACTTGAGGTCCTCGGCTGAGGAGACGTGCCACTTCTTTTGCTCTCCGTTCAATTCCTCAATGCCCGCTTTTACGGCAGCAAGTCCCGCTCCGACCGCTTTCTCGCTCGTGGCCTGGATGGTAGCCTGAATGTGGTTCAGGCTTTCCGTGAAGTCCTTTATAGCCTTTGCGTCATTGGACTGTCGCGACTCGTGATCCTTACCAATTTTTTCGATGGAATCGCCAAGTGCTTGCATCGCGGAGCCGAATTCTCCTTGGTGAGTGGTGTTGGATTTACCGATACCCTCGACGATGGAGGATAGATTATCTAGGGATCTCTCGGTCTTCTCAAAGACCAAATCTAATCCTTTGACGGCACGATGGATTGGTGATTTTGCACCTAAATTCCGATTGAGAGCCTCTGAAATTGATGTGGCTCCGGAGGTGAGAGCTTCGGTAGCTTCCTTTGCAGAGGTGGCAGCCGCATCGAGACCACCTAGCGCAGGAGAAATCCCGGCAACAAGTTTTTCTATTTGCTCAACGGCTCCAAGAAATCTCTCCTCACGTTGGGATATAGTTTCTGTGACACTGGCCATTGTAGCCTTGACCTCCTGATACTGCTCAGACAGCGAAGGGACACGGTAGCGTGGGATCAGAGTATCAACAGCAAATCGGTCGAGATCGAGCGTGAACCTGTGAAGCGATAATGAGTAAAGTCCTCTGCATGAAACAACCACAATCGTTCCAAGCAGAGCCAGCAAACTTGGATAAAAGGCTACTCCAAGATTCTGAATGAGCTTGTTAACTTTATCCGCGTTATCCGTCACTGACGCGGCTTCCTTATCAGATTGTTTCGCTTTATGTTCATCATCAGTTCCTGAAAGCGCATCCGTCTGTTGATCATTATCTTGTTGCTTATTTACAGACTCTTTTGCAACGTCCAGTTGGAATTTTTCCAATACAGGCTTGACCGCTGAAAGCGTCCCTACGATTCCGCATATCATCAGCAATGCAGCAATACCCGCGCTTAGGCGAGTTGCCCTGTAACTTCTCTCGCGGCGGGCAACAAGAACATGCAATTCCGTCAGCGAGGCAGGCCTGCCTCCAAGCCAAGCAGACCAGCATGTTCTGATGAAATCGCCAAGATGAGAATCCGTTTTGATTCCATTGTGGCGGAGCCAGGCGGCTAGTTTCAGCTTGTCATGCGGATAAGCATCACTCCACGAGTCATCGCTGATTAGCTTCGCTTCAGCATATTTGATCCTTTTTTGTTCAGCCGTAATTCGAGTCCAAGAATAGAGAGCGGTGATGCAGCCGATTGCTGCAATCACGATAATGGCACCTAATGAGACTATGACACCGAACGATAAATCAGAAAAATTCATGCAAAAATCAAGGTTTTACGAGCCATACCTCGGCTCGACGGTTGCGGGCTTTCCCGGCTTCAGTGTCGTTGGTATCGATGGGGAATAAATCTCCAAGTCCATTGGACCTTGTATCGACTTTTGACCGACGCAACTCGGCCGCCACAACCTCGGCCCGCTTGACCGACAGCGGTTGATTGATGGCCGCTCCGCCCGAACTGTCCGTGAATCCGAGAATGACGACGGTGTGCTTTGGATAGTCAGAGGCTGCCGTGCGGGTGATTCGTTCAAGGTCCGCCTGAGCCTTCAAGTCTAGTTGAGCGTCATTTACCTCGAAGCGGATGTTGGTGGAGAGTCGTCGTGAGTCACTAATCGTCTTCGATCCAATAGCCTCTCCCAATGCTGCGAGCTTTGCTGGATCGACATTTCTACCATCATCAATAACTAATCTAAGATCGACGAACCCGGACTGTTTTACGGCGGCCTGGCCCGGATCTGAAGTGATGAATGCGACAAGATCCAGAGCAAGCTGCTCGGGATTTGAGTGGGTCCAGGCCACGATCCGATAGCTGTAGAGATACTCCTCTGTAGCAATCGTGAAAGGACTGGGTTTGAGCGCGAAGGAATCCTTGCTCGCTTTCACGGCAAGACGTTTGGCACGTAGATTTTTGCCTTCGAGGTGGTAAAGACCGCAGGCGAGGACATTCCTGTCCTGCATGGCAGCTTCTTCACCGAAGGCCTCGGTTATGACTGAGGAGCGCAACCCGAACTGTTCCGCCTTGCTTCTCACCAATGATCCATCAGCTCCGGCTGCTACCTTAAGTGAAGGTGTTTGTCCGACCTCGTAGGTGTCGAGGGTATTATCCTGATGGGCCAGCAAGGTCAGGGCATCCAATGCGACAACCTCGGCAACTGAACGGGATTCCTTGAAACCAGCGCCAAAGCGAGCCAGCTCGGCGGCGGTGGGCGACCGGTCAGCAAAGAACAGAGCGATGTTACCTGCTGCGAGGCTTTCAAAGCCCACATCGGCGCTCATGGGTTTAACTATGAGTTTTTTACCTATTCCTCCGTTGATAAACAGCCAGCCGTCATCTGGCCCCGGAATCACTTTTGAGTCGGTCCATGCCGCAGCCAAAGGCCCCACGAGCCGTTCGGCAATGCTGGGGGAAGCGCCGATCAGAAGATCTGCGTCAGTGAAGGGGGGCTCGGGTTTTACCGGGTCAGGCGTGGGCGGCGGCGCTGAAGCAAGCCGATCACGAATCGCTTCAAGATCGGTGATGGAATTTTTGACAGAGGCAACGAGACTTGGATTAACGGGAGGTGCCGCAGCCCCTCCGGTTGTAAGCCTGCGGGCCTTCGAAATGCAGGCGGCCACATTGGTCTTGATCGTCTCGAAGTCACCCACATGCTTGGGGCACTCGCTCTCGGCAATTTCTTGCTGCTCCTCGATCTCCTGTTGGAGAGCGGTCAACTTGCCAATCAAGGGCTTGGCCTCGGCGGCGATCACGCCTGAGCCGCTCTCTGGCTTGTCAAGTGACTGTGAAAGAACTTTCGCTGACTCAATGCGCTGGTTCGCCTCCGAAATCAGACGATCAACCGATCCCATATCCTTGTTCTGAATCGCTTGATTGGCGGCCTGCACGAGTCTCTTGGCGTCATTATCAAGAGATGCAACGTCTCGGCCCAACTTAGCGCCGTGATCGCCATCGGACATGGGCCTTCCTTCCAGTGAGGCAACATCTCTTTCAAGCTTCTCGAAGCGTGCCTGAAGGTCATTTAATTTAGGGACGCAGGGATCCTTACCGCCGATTAGAGCCATGAGGAGAAACAGCAGAACCACCGCAGCAGCGCCAATTAACCAGAGTCTGTGGACTGTAAAGAAAGAGACAGGCTCGCGGAAGTCCACGCAGTTTAGATTATTGCATGGGCATTCCCATTTGGGATCTTCCTTGAGAAGCTCCTTGGTGACGGAGCGCGGGCACTTTTGAGACGGGTCACCGCAGCGGTAGTATTTCGGAATCATTTAGCGAGAAATGCGTAGAGGTTATCTCTGACCTTGGTCCAAGCGATATATTCTGGGGTGATAGCTCCTCTTTCAAGTTCCCTTGCTTCAATCACCCTGATCTGTGACCGCAGCTCTTCAAGATCGGGAGAACTCAGAGCGGTAAGGGCGGCCTCCACCGCAGCGATGACCCGTGAGGCTGTGGTTACGTCGGTGTTAGTGTTCAAGATTTCAAGGCTTTCACCCACTCTTACGGGGTTGATTCCTTGATCGCCGTTTTCTATAAGCATAACTCCCTCTGACGACTCCTGAATCAGCAGCTCCGACGTCCCTGGGGTATGCAACCGACTGCCCAGCCATAGCACGGCGCGCATTTGACTCTGGGCTTCTGCGGCTGTCGGAAGAAGTAGTGCGGGGCGGGATCCTTTCTCACCGCTCGGATCAATATTGGTAAAATAGCTTTTGTTGCCTTCACTATCAACTGCCAACGACTTATTGTAGATAGCTTCTAAGCCATGGACGACTTTGGCGTAACGCGCTGCCATCCAGTAGGTCATTGTCAGCATCCGAATCTGTGTGGGATCGTCGTGCTCGTAGACGCTATAGTAAGTAATCGATCCTGCATCCATGAGTGGGCCTACTAGACCACGCAGTTCGGATCCAAAAGGATGACCTGAGGGAATCCCAATGACCAACACTTGCCGCGGCATTGATGGCATGCCTGAATCACTTCTCAGACTCTTGGGCTGAATCTCAGTAGATGATAGGTAAATACTAGAAGCGGAGCTATCGATGAATGCCTTGAGCTCTTTTTTGAAATGCTCGGGCGCATCATTGAATCTATTCTGCAAAATATTGAGAATATGCCCCGACAATACAGGTTCACGATGGCTCCTGTCCACTATTACGTCATGAATCAGGGATACCCGCCTGAAAATTATGGATTCAGTGGTCTCCTCCACTTTTGCTTTCTGATTATCTGAAAGCCGTCCGAGTTTGGTGAGTCGCTCTCCTCCTAACACCTCGTCAATCGCTTTTGTAATCAATTCATCGCAGGTATTGTGCAATTGGTCTTTCTCAAGACGTTGCTCGCTAATGTAAGATTCGATTTCAGTGATTGAAAATTCAGCCTTGTTCGCCAAGCGTCCATCTTGATGGCCTGTGTCATCGCTCTTGAGTGACTTCAGGGCGGTCATCAGAGTTGCCGATCGTTTTGCAGACTTCTCGCACTTATCCATCAAGAAATCTGCGGCCAACTTGTAATCGGCAGCCATCTGTCCGAGACCTCGGCAGATCGATTCTAGGAGTTCGGTATCCTCCCGGCCAGCGCGGTGCCTAAGGTCTTGTCGAAGAAGTGAAACGAGGTCCGCTTGATGCGCGCGAGCAAGTTGTTCCTGTTTGAATGGCCGTGAGAGGAAGGTAAGTTTCGCCCATTCTGTTTTTCGAAGCTGCATGCGGGTCTCGATAGACTTATCGGCCACTGTGGATTGCTTGGAGCCTTCGATATCGTTACGAAGTTTTGATTGCGCCTCAATAAGGAGATCCGGAACATACATCAATCCTAGTGGGTTGCGCAGACGAACCCATGCACGTTTGATAATCTCGTAAACGCTAGCTTTGATTTGTTCTATCCTCTTTTCCCGAAGGTTGGCAAATTCCTTGAAGACTGAATCCACGCCTCGATTATTCAGATGTTCGGAGTATCGCTCACGAACGCCATGTTCGTAATCATCGAGATCGAGGTTTTTAAATCCGTCTCGTCGTATACCTTCGTGGAAACGATTGATGTCCGCATTAAGACTCTCAATGAGTATTGGCAATTCTGATTGCGACGTTTTCTCGGCACCGACGGATGAAAGTATTTCTTCCAAGGTTTCCGAATACCCTTGAATATTAGACCGAAGCTTTTCGCTCCCTGCCCCAATTGTGCCGTTCCAATTTTGGAAAAGCAGTGTATTAAGGCTGCTGGTAAGGAGATCATATGCGAGAAGCTCACGTATCTCATCGATTGGCACTTCCCATCGACGCATCCCTAAACTCCCAAAACGGTAGGAACGAAGGGGAATCTTAGCAGGCTCGCCCGGAAAAGCAGCGATTATGTCTTCACCGGTAATGGCCTTTTGCTGATCTGGTTTCAGATTGCCCGAAGTGTAGCAAAAAATTCGCTCGAAGGCTGCCTCCGCAAAGATCTGATGCTGTTGGGAGAGTGAGAGCAATTGATTTTTACCATTCAACTGGGAACTTATCACGATCTGATTGAAAGGCTGATTTCCTTTATAAGGTTCACCTCTTGCTGCACTCCCGAGCATGTTTGGGCTGTAGGTTCCGCACGCTAGCGCATTGAGATCCCGCAGCGCTGCTGCTTGGTTTTCATGGAAATCCCCAACCTTCGCCCCTTCAAATTCACGGTCGGTTACATAGAGGTATAGAAAGATTGGGAATCCCGTGTCAGTGCTGGCATTCGGGAATTCGGTGCGGAGCATCGTCACGAGATCGACGATTCCGCCACTTCCTGTGCCGCCCGCGAGAGACGCAAAAATATGGATTGCGCAGCGGTTCGAGGCTCCGAGCATCGGAGTTATTTTGTCTTCGCAAACTGCCTTACGAATTCGATCAGCATTGCGGGCGAATAGAAGGCGACCAAGACGACGGCGCTGGTTCGCTCCGACGATGCCTTGAGTGCCTTTCAGAAACGCGTCGAGCTTCGCTGGGTTTCCTATCCAAGGGGCAACATCCGGAAGTCTGGCCATCGATGGCACATCAATGTCTCCTCCATCGTCTTTGAGGTAAAGGAAAGAGGAGGGATCTAATGCTAAATTTTTCCCGAAATGAGTCCATGTTTCCCGTTCTATTGTGACATCTGGACTTGAATCTATGTAAAGAAAATCCCGCTTTAGCCCTTTTTCGGTAAGCGATTTGACGTCATTTTCTCGGTTCTCAATGACTTTTTTCAACTCACCAAGGGTTTTGCCGCCCTGACCACCAAGGCCTATGAAAAGATGGTTGATCATGACGAACTAGGACTTAGATTTAGGATTGATTTTGATGTCGGCGAGAGCGCTCAAAGGAATTGCCAAAGCCGGGATTAGTAACGAGGAGAGCAGCAGAATAAGGCTCGCGGTTTTGAGACTTTGAGTACCGGGCTTGAGTGTCGCGTAGGCCGTTTCGAGCGCGTGGTTAGCTTGAAGGGTCGCAGCAGTGCTGGACCACTCATTGGTTGCGGCAACAACGGTCGGGTAGCGGCTGGCATCGAAGCGGACGGTGTCGACGGTCTCGGTAGCGATGTCTGTGGGATTGCGTGTTGACATGGGAATACCCAGGCTAAAGGGTAGCTTGTTTCGGAGCGCCGCGCGAGTTTCCTCTGCGGCGGTTGAAGCAAGAGCATAGGCATCTTCTGGAGAACCCAGGCAGATTTCATTGCCGCCTTCGATGGGTGGAGGGAGTCCTTTCTGACCTCCCTTTGCTACGATCTGGTCCCAAGTGGAAAGGAGCACAGAGCGGCTGAAGCGGCTGGAGTCGGCGATGGAGCGAGCCAAGGTGAGGCGTTGTTCTTGAAACCAGTCATCCATACGGGAGACTCCCTGGAGGTTGAATACGCCATAGGCGGCACCGAGGGAGCAGAGGAGAACAATCATCAATGATCCGACGTGGCCTCCGAGCGTCCATTCACGGTTCCACATTTTCCCCCACACCAAGCCGAATCCGAAGACCACGAGAACAGCGATAAGCAGCATGTAGATCCAAGTAGCCGTGGCAGGGGCAGCCAGGTTGAACTTGAGAGTGTATTCAAAAAGGTCGAGAAGGCTCATGAGCGAAATTTATAGGGTTGAACGGATTTAACGGATGAAAACTTAAGTGAATTTTCGGTAACAAGATAATCATTCAAATTTGTATCGGTTTGGCAAAGTTCTCCGATTACAAAAATCAAGATGCTATTAATTACTTGATTGGTATGTCTATTTTTCATGATTTTTTGAAGTGAATTGGAGAGCCTTAATTCCTGACCATGTCGCGATGGCGGCCATTGCCAGATTCAGCAGTTCCCACCGATCCCGGTCCAGCATTACCCGAATGATAGGGTTGTAGATTACCGCCAGAATACAGGCTGTAATCGTGAGTGCGCTAGCCGCTTCGCGCGCGTATGACTTCCATGCTATCCACAAAAATAGGGGGCATGCTAGCCATCGAAGAAAAACATAATATCCGTAAGCATTGCCTTTGCGTAGAGCAATCAGTGCTAGGACGACAACCAAAGCTTCGGCCAACCATATGCGTGAAGCATTTTTCCAAAAACTTTGACTCATCATTCTATAATCGTTAGGATGAAATAGGATTTAATCGCTACCAGCGTTGCCGGGCCGATGCATTCGACATCTCCGCACTCAGGATCGGCGATGAAATCAAGCGATTTTTTCATTATTTTCTAGGTAGTGTGTAGCAATTTCTAACGGCTAATATAACGGGGTAAGTTATTTTGTAATTTTTGTTCGTAGATTTCGTTTGGAGTGTAAAATCTATATCGCTTGAAATCTGGATGCTCAGGAGTCAAATTGTCGATATAAGCAATTGTTCCACGATAACGATACGGAATGATGAGTATAGCTCTTTGATTGGCAGTGAAAACCCTTGTGCCCTGTTGGTCTTTTTCAATTTTTTCAAATTCGATGCTTTCGATCTTTTCAGTTGGCGCTTCTGGACTGTAAGAATGCAGACAAATGCCTATGGGTGCTGCATGACCGATCATGCTCAGCAATAGAGAAAAAAGGGAAATTTTCATGGTCAAGACAGCGTGGTTCAAATTGTCACTAAAACAGTTACGAAACGCAACTAAAAAAGTAGCAAAAATTACGAACCATCCGAAAAATCTATTTTTTGCCTAATTTTTCGCGCACGCCTCCCACTTAGCAGGCTAGGGTGATGAACGATTTTCACCTTTGGGAAGTTCTGCCAGTGCTTATGGAGCGATAGGACGGGAAGGGGAGAAAGCGGTGGCTCTGTTGGGGGAGCGGGTGGTCAAGGATGCTTATGGTAAGGTCCTCGCGGATGGCGATATTGTGGCGTTGATCAAGGATCTCAAACTCAAAGGGCTCTTCGGAAGTGCTGAAAGTCGGCACGATATCGAAAACCATTCGCCTCGTCGACGGTGAACATGAAATTTCCCAAGATGGATGGCATCGCGATTGGCCTGAAGGCCTGCTTTGTCAAAAAGGTGATGTCCTGAGCGGCTTGCTATTTCCCGAGTTTGAGCGTTCTGATTACTCGGTCTAGGGATTTCTCATGCCATTTTGCGCCGCAAAATGGAATCAGCGATGCCATTTTTTCGCTTCTTTTGAGCTAGTCGCCGAATTTTCTTGCAAAATGGCATTTAAGTTTCCATTTTGTGGCGCAAAATGGAAACTAGTGCACGATTTTTTTCCGCTCCTCAAGATCACTTCTTCCTCCTTGGTCCACGGGGCACGGGAAAGACCTATTGGACGCGGCAGCAGTATCCGGCTGCCTTGCGGCTGGATTTGCTCGATCCAGAAACGCTGCGCACCTTCGCTGCGCGCCCAGAGCGCTTACGAGAGAGACTGGATGCCGTGCCGCATGCAAGACACGTCGTTATCGATGAAGTACAGAAACTCCCTGAGCTCCTGGAGGTGGCTCATCTGCTGATCGAAGAAAAGCGAGGCATGCAATTCATTTTTACTGGATCGAGCGCACGCAAGCTGCGGCGCGGCGGAGTAAACTTATTAGGCGGGCGGGCGGCGCAGCGCACCTTGCATCCGTTTATGGCGGCAGAGCTAGGGCCGCGGTTCCATCTGGAAAGCGCCCTTCAATTGGGTATGGTGCCTGTGGTACTCGGCGCGGCGGATCCCTCGGAAATTTTACGAGGCTACAATGGCCTTTATCTTCGTGAGGAAGTCCAGGCGGAGGGCATGGTGCGCAATGTCAGTTCATTTTCTCGCTTTTTAGAGGCGATGAGTTTTTCGCACGCTGGCGTATTGAATCTCGCCAATGTCGCACGCGAGTGCCAAGTCAACCGCAAATCTGTAGAAGGATATTTGGAGATCTTGGAAGACTTGCTCTTGTCTTTTCGTGTTCCTGTCTTCACCCGCCGCGCGAAGCGCTCGCTTGTAGCGCATCCGAAATTTTATTTTTTTGATACTGGTATCTTTCGTGCCAATCGGCCTAGCGGACCCCTCGACTCACCGGCAGAGATTGACGGTGCCGCGCTCGAAGGTCTAGTAGCACAGCATTTACGAGCTTGGTGTGATTACAGCGCTGGAGACCATCGACTTTATTACTGGCAAACACGCGCTAAGGTGGAGGTGGACTTCGTCGTTTATGGTAACGGCGGGCTCTACGCCCTGGAAGTCAAAAACAGCAACCGCGTCAGGCCGGAGGACCTGCGTGGATTAAAAAACTTCGCACAAGATTATCCTGAAAGTCGTCGGTTTCTCATCCACCGCGGCACCGAGCGCACATTGCAAGACGGCATCTTGTGTCTGCCCTGCGATGAGTTTCTGCGAGCCCTCGTTCCCGACCATTTCCCCGATGGTGGAGTATGAGTCGAAAATCGGATGCATATTCAAGTGCGCGCTAGGGCCGCGCCCTCAGCACGGTGTAAAACGGCATCAATCATGCCATTTTGCGCCGCAAAATGGAATCAGCGATGCCGTTTTGCGGTGATTTTCGTGTTCCGTGACTTTCTCCTGGACTCAGACAGCCAGTTTGCTGAGCAGCATATTCCTGTATTGTCGTGTTGTTGATGAAAACGAGGCTCGATTTGCCTGATGATCTGCTCGCTCTCGCAGCCGCCAAGCACCTCACCGACTGCTACTTGCTGGCACGCGCCGTGACGAGGGGCGGGAAATTCGCCACCTTCGATCAACGCATCGATCCCGCATGGGTGCGCGGCGGCCATCAAGCGCTGTTGCTGATACAGCCGTAGTCGGGTTGATCGGACAAAGAAATCCGCCAAAAATCGCCGATTTTGCTTGCCAACGCGCTCGTAACCCCTAGGTTCGCCCTCCGTTTTCCTTTCGAAAACCCGTTGCGCGGTCGGAGCCTTGGTGCGCAGCGGTTATAAATTCCAGGGCAATGCAGTCAGGAAAACGAACCAACAACCAAACCATTAACCACAACCAAACTATGAGCTCTGCTCTCGAAGAACCCGTCAATCAGGAGTTGATTGACTTGATCGATTCCAAATTCCGCGAATTCCGCGAAGGATCGATCCTCAAAGGAACCATCCTGGAAATCCGCCCCCAGGTCGTAATCGTCGATATCGGTTACAAATCAGAAGGCGCTATCGCCTCGAACGAATTTGAAGACGACGACATCGAAGTCGGTGACGAAGTCGAAGTCCTTCTCGAAAAACTTGAAAACGATGAAGGCATGGTCGTGCTCTCGAAAGAGAAAGCCGCCCACAAGCAAAACTGGGACAAGATCGTCAAGGTGTTCCAAGACGGCGGCCTCGTTCGCGGCAAGGTCAAGGCAGCCGTCAAAGGCGGTCTCACCGTCAACGTCGGCGTGGAAGCTTTCCTTCCCGGTTCTCAAGTGGACATCATCCCACCGAAAGATCTCAACGAATACATCGGCAAGGTGTATGAGTTCAAAATCGTCAAGGTCAACGACGAGCGCAAGAACGTCGTGCTCTCCCGCCGCGAGGTCATCGAGGCCGAGCGCAGCGAGCAACGCCAGCGTTTCCTCGGCACGGTTTCCGCCAACGACAAAGTCATCGGCACCGTCAAGAACATCACCGACTTCGGCGCATTCGTCGATCTCGAAGGCATGGACGGCCTGCTTCACATCACCGACATGTCTTGGGGTCGGATCAACCACCCCAGCGAAATGCTGCACATCGGCCAGTCGCTGGAAGTGCTCATTTTGGAAGTCGATCGCGACAAGGAGCGCGTTTCTCTCGGACTCAAGCAGATGTCGGAAAATCCCTGGGCCGATATCGAAGCCCGTTTCCCCATCGGCACCCGCGTCGGTGGCAAAATCACCAAGCTTCTGCCCTACGGTGCGTTCTGCGAAATCGAAAAAGGCGTGGAAGGCCTCATCCACGTGTCCGAACTCAGCTGGGTCAAGCGCATCACTCGCCCGAGCGATGTCCTCTCCCTCGGTCAGGAAATCGAAGCCGTCGTTCTCGGCATTAGCATCGATGAACAGAAAATCTCCCTCGGCGTGCGTCAGCTCGATGCGAACCCATGGGACGAAATCGAAAGCCGTTTCCCGATCGGCGCGACCGTCAAGGGTCCCGTGCGCAACCTCACCGCTTACGGTGCGTTTGTGGAGCTGGAAGAAGGCATCGATGGCATGATCCACGTGTCCGACATGTCCTGGACCCGCAAGATCAACCATCCGTCCGAAGTGCTCAAAAAAGGCGACGAGATCGAAGCCATCGTGCTCTCCATCGACAAAGCCAACCAGCGCGTTTCGCTGGGCGTCAAGCAGCTCGAAGACGATCCATGGAGCCTCATCGACAAGCGCTTCAAAGTGGGCGACATCGTCAAAGGCAAAGTGGCCAAGATCGCCAGCTTCGGTGCGTTCGTCAGCCTGGAAGGCGACATCGACGGCCTCATCCACATCTCGCAACTCAGCGAAGACCACGTGGAGAAAGTCAAAGACGTCATCAAAGTGGGCGACGATGTGGAAGCACGCGTCATCAAGGTGGACAAAGTCGAGCGCCGCATCGGCCTCTCGATCAAGGCCCTCAGCTACAGCGAAGATCAGCTCAAGAAAGAAAGCGCCAGCTTCGAAAGCCTGCGTCCATCCAGCGAGATGGTCGGCCTCGAGCACGCCTTCAACCTTGCCTCCTCCGCCGTCGAAGAGTGGAGCCCCAGCGAGGAGAACTAATTACTACGAACATAGTATTTCAAAAGACCGGAGAGAAATCTCCGGTCTTTTTTTATGGTTCGGTGTGCAATCACGTGACTGAGAACGGCAGCCGGTTTCTCATCAGGCGGGTAGTGCTTGGGCTTCGTGCGGTGCCTTCGCGGTGCGTGCACGGCATCTTTTTTGCTGAGCATTTCGACCGCATCTGCCAGCTCGCATAAAACCGCATACTGCCACAAATTCCGTTACTGATCCACTAGCTGAGATCACAAAAAATCGCAAGTCTGCAAACTCCCTTTTTTGCTTGCAAAAACAGGTAAATCATGCTTTTTAGGGGAGGCTTTCTATCGACTTTTTATGACTTCTTCGTTTCGCAGATTTCTATCGCTCTTATTGGTAGGCGTTATGGCTTATGCTGTGGTGTCAGCCTTGCGGACATGGCGTTTAGGGCGGTCCGGAGCGGATGCCGTCACGGGCAGTGAGCAATTTCGACCAGAACCATTCACTTTATCTGAAAAGGCGCCTCTCCATCTCGACGACATGGACATTCTCTCGCGCCTGAATGATGAATACGCGAAGCTGACCCAGGCAGTGGTGCCATCGGTCGTGAGCATCGACACCGCCGGCGTGCGGGAGCAAATGCTTCGCGATCCATGGGGACGGGCGCACATGCAGCGAGAAATGACGCAAGGGCAGGGCTCCGG
>CAMDAD010000022.1 GCA_945888515.1 Akkermansia muciniphila
GGGCGGGAAATGGCTTCCGGGGCTACCTGCGGATGCCAGACTGATGCTGAGCGGGTAGAAAACCCCCGCCAAACTGCCCTCCGATGCCGCAACCAAACGCCCCGAAATAGGCGCCCTAAAAACCACGCCCATTTTCCTTTTTAGGATAAAATATGGCTGTTCTACTTCCCTAAGATAGAATAAAGATGCACCTATTTTTTTGCTTTAACAGAAAAACACGATTGATCAAAATATACGATACATCGGTTCAACTGCGTTTCTTTTTGCAGATCAAATCGGCAGAGTAAATCCAGCACGGTAGCTGCCTTTCAGCAGAGGATTCGCTTTGGCAGCGAGGTCACCGATAATGACTTCCTTCTGCGGATCAAAGGACAGAGCCGCGCCCATCGAAATGGGCGTTTTGGCAAGATCGACTTGGTTCGCATCGAGGTGCGCAGCCATGCGCTGAGCGGCTTCACCGAGCAAGGCGTTTTTGTTAGATGAATTCCAAGCAGCAAAGTTTTCCTTTTTGCCCAGAGCCAACGAAATGCCACCTAGGTGGGCCAAAGCCGCTGAGTAGTGACCACTTTCCGCACCACGAATCGGGTCGATTTTTCCTGCACGAATCGAATCGATCCAGTTCTGATGATGCATCACCGTGCCACTGAACGACTTGATGACTTTTCCCTTATGATCATAGACGCTGCAACGGTTGTTGTGACCGCCAGAGAGATAACCACCATCATATTCAATCACATTTCCAATATCCTGCCCCTTGTATTTGTCCATGCCACCGCCGTAGTTCATACCAGCTTTGGGAAGTCCGCGCACCTCAAACAAAATCGGCGCTTTGCCTTTGTGCTCGAGCCACAAAAGTTGGGTGTTTGCGGTATCGCCATCGTCTTCATATCCGACTCGTCCACCTAACGAAACAATCGATTCCGGCAAGTGCGGATCGCCGAGCGCCCACCGGCAAACATCCAACTGATGAGGGCCCTGGTTGCCTAGGTCGCCATTGCCATAGGGGCTTTGCCAATGCCAATCGTAGTGAAATTTTGTGCGCTGGACTGGCACCACATCGCGCGGACCGAACCACAGATCAGTGTGAATGGAAGATGGGACTTGCATGGGCGCAGCGGACTTGCCGATCGATGGGCGGGGTTTGTAGCAAAAGCCGCGGGCCAATCTCAACTTGCCGATTTGACCTTCCTTAAGCCAGGCAAATGCCTCCGCCCACGATGTTTCCGATCGACGCTGGAAGCCGTGTTGAATGATGACCTTGTGTTTTTCCGCACCGAGAGCAAGCTGACGACCTTCCCACACATTGTGCGAAACGGGCTTCTCCACATACACATGCTTGCCATGAGCGGCCGCTGTGAGGGCGATCAGCACGTGGGTATGGTTCGGCGTAGCGATGCTGACGGCATCGATTTCCTTCGATTCACAGAGCTTGCGATAGTCGGTAAAAGTCTGCACCTGCACGCCCTTTTTCGCCAAGCGCTCTTTGCCTTTGGCCAAAACGGATTCATCGCAGTCACAAAGCGCCACGAGACGACATCCCTTGGCCTTGAGCAGGTCATCGATGTGATTGTTGCCGCGGCCATGAAAGCCGATCACCGCAACGCGGATGTCTTCGTTCGCACCGATCGCGCGGGCAAGAGGTGACAGAAGGGACCAGGTTCCTGCAAATACGGAAGTTTGAATGAGTTGACGACGTTTCATAAATGTATGGATTTTGTTAGAATTAAGGAGCAAAAGCTTTCCACCAACCCTCGATGCGCTTTTCATTCAGGGCACCACGATGCAGCACGAGACGATAGCGGAAAGTCATCGACTGCTGGTCTTTGAGTGTATGGTTGCCGAGGGTTTTGTCTTTTTTCGCCTCGAAGTCATGAATGCCAAAGGGGTTCGCGGCGAGTAGTCCGTAGTCGCGCGCGTGCCACCACGTCTCATGGCGCAGGTTTTGCGGGTGATCCATCATCGTGATGACCGCAGGCTTGCCTTGATCGTCTGGTCCGTAAAAAACGACATAAGCGGATTTCTTACCCCAACAATCGGCATTTTTTCGCCCATGATTGTCAAGAATGGCCCCTTGCGCGGTTGGACCTTTCAAGCGCAATGTGCGATCCACACGAAACGCGCAAAATCCCTCCTTGGTATCGCCGAACACCACATCACCCGCTACAGCCTTGAGCGTAGATGTCAGATCGATCACACGTGTCGATTCATCGAGATCCTCAATGGCATAGTGGCGCGATTCCTCTAAAATAGTTTTTTTATCCCCCTGCCAAGCTAACTTTACCGAAAACGATGCCTTGTTGCCCTCTGCTTTTACAGTTCCAGTGGATTGATGCACGATACGGGCATCCTTAGTCCCCGTCCACGCCCAGAAGTCATAGCCATTGACCGCGCCATGCGATAACCAAAAAGACCGGTGATGCGGGTGATCGGTCTCTTCCCCTTTTGCGTCATCCTCCATCGGCCAGTGACGACTGAGATTTGTCCCGGCCGGGGAAGAAATCGGATAAAGATACGGCACCTTTGAATCCGTGCGATACTGCGTCACCAATTCGCCTTTGCTGCGAATGGTCACGGATGCGTCATCGGACTGGATGGAAAACTGCGCCGAAGCGACGGCGAGAGAGCATGTGAAAAGAAGAAGCGTGCGCATGGGATGATCAGTGAGATAACTACGATACGAAAACCGGATTCCGACGCCAGTTCAATGATTGTCATTCTTGTAATGCTCGCCCAGCGAGTCACGACCGAAATCATCCTTGTGATCGCGCCACACGGTATGAATGTGATTGGCATTGTTCTGGCTGTTGGCCGCTTCGATGAGAACTTCCGGAGTTTGCACGCGGAAGTAGTATGCCTTGCCGACTTCAAGCGAACCAGCCCATCCAAAGCGGATATCCTTAGCTGCCACTGCTTTGATCGATTTGATTTCCTTTTCGGCGATTTCCGCGCGATGGCGATTCGCAAACTCCGCGATCAGGGATTGGAGTAATTTCTGTTGCTCCTCGGTGAAGCCTTCCGCCGTTACGCCGACCGGTGACAACTGCTCCGCCACGCGTTTTTCTCCGGTTAATATATCGCCGGGCGCCTGATCGGAGTAGAGAACGGCTTTGCCGGCTTGCTGCAGAGAAACAGCCAGTGCGCGTGCGAGATCCTCTTCTTTGCCCAGTATGTGTGTTCCCTTCAGTCTTCCCTCGCCCACCTTGGCCGGGCTGGCTCCCATGAAGGTAGGGGTGGCGATGACGTGAGCACCATCGATGATCGTCACATTGACCGCGAGGTGGTGGCCTTCGTAGCGATAGCCCCACGTGGCTTTGTCCGCCGGCTTGCCGAAGATGGATGTAAAATAGGCTTTATGGTTTCTCCGGATCGGATTGTTCTCCATCTCGCCTAACAATTTTTCGAGATCCTCGATGGTGTTCGCCTTCAGCATCCCTTGCTCGCTGAGGACCGTGGCGAGGAGTTTTTTGGCAAGCTTCTGCTGCGCGGCATCGAGCATTTCCAAGGGAACTCCTCTGCGCGCCTGCGGGGTGAATTTCCAATTTTCGCGCTCCTGATCGGCAAAAGCAAACTCCGCCTTGCCTTTCAATTCCGGCGATAAGCTGCCTAGAAACGCCTGCGCCGCTGTGGTGATATCAGCTATGGCTTTCTGTTGTGATTCATCGGCACTCACCAATGAGCCGACACAGCATAACGATAAGAGGAGTTTTTTCATCACCGCCTGATACGCGATGCGTTGGCAGATTATTTCGATTCTTCCAAAAAATCGACGATTTGATGTGCGATCTCATCCATACTTCCCTCCGCAGAGATCACACGGGCAAAAGGCTCATCGCGCAAACTCAGAAAAATTTCACGACAGCGTTGCAGGGCATCGCGGCGCTCGAAATGATTCGCTGTATCCCCACGGTGACCAATGCGTTGCAAGGCCGTATCAATCTTCACATCTAGAATGAACAGCCAATCCGGCACGGGGGCGAATTCCTCGTTGCGACGACGAATTTCCTGCGGATCAAAACCGCGCGCACCTTGATAGGCCATCGTAGAAAAATAATAGCGATCGAGGATAACGACCTTCCCCTCAGCGAGTGAGGGCTTGATCAACTGCTCGACATGCTCGCGGCGGTCGAGCAAGAAATACTCCAATTCTTCTTGCGGCTCCAGCCGCCCAGTCGATGCCGAATCACGCAATTTTTTCCCCCATGGACCATCGGTAGGCTCGCGACTGAGCACCACCTCACGTCCCAAGGAAGAAAAATAACTGGCGAGGCGTTTCGCATGGCTCGATTTCCCCGTGCCATCGATTCCTTCCAGCACAATGAACAAACCTTGCGTTTCTAATTGAATGGCCATAGCGATACGATGCATGTCTGCTTGTGTGAAAAGCGACAAAAACCTCACAGCTGAGGTGTTTTTCTTTCATGCAGCAGCAGACCCAGCCTGCGTTGCCAGCACAAAAAATTCAAGAAAGGAATGCTTCCGTCAGTAAAATCGTAACTCAACCCACAAATCTAACTGAAACCAAATAAAAGCAATTACCTCAATGAGACACCTTTCACCATGTTGCAGAAAAATATTTTCTCAGTCCCACATTTTTTCAATGATTCGATTTATTATCGTAATGTAATTCTGAGTATGTATTAAATTTCTCTCTCTGCATGAGAACGGAAATTGCATTGGCGCGCGCGCTTCGTTGACGAGAAAGATTACCATTCTTCCTTTTTACATCATCCAGATCTGGCAGCTTCTCTCTGATCGCTCTCAAATACGGCTCATACTTTGTTTCCTCCAATGCAGAAAACACACTGTCATGATCAAGATCATCCCAAACGAGCCCTATGACTACTTGATTCTTGCGAAAAATCAGCCAGTCCATGGCGTCTTGAAACTCAATGTCAGCAGCCATATCATCGATCACACCGCGACGCACGACCTCAAGCATTACTGGCTCCACCGCAGGGTCATCCCATTCTGCTAGTGTTCCAAGAATATCTTGCGCATCATATTGGAAGCCATCGGTGAAAAGTTGATCCGCTTGGGCCAAGCTCATGGAATCCATTAGAAATGAAAATATCATCAGAAGCATTTTATCCAGCCTCAATTTTATCAGAGGTTTCGGCGCAAACGAAAAATCATTGAGCAGATCAATCACCAGCATGTCTCAGCGAAAAAGAAGCGCCACCAGGCTGTGACGGGAATCTCACTTGACAGTCAAAGCCTCGTGCGGACAGACTGCTCTACACAATGCCTAGCGCTACACCCGTCGAGACGATCATCCAAGGGATTCCTGTTTCCCCGGGGATCGCCATCGCTCCGATCCATGTGACCGCGCGCGGGTTTTCTGCTCCGGAGGTCTATGAAGTCGCGGAGGCCAATCTAGCGAATGAGCACAAGCGCTTCGAGGATGCCATCCACCGCGCCAAGGAGGAACTGGCGGAAATTCAGCAGCGCCTCGCCGAACTTTCGTCGGAGGAAGAGTCGCGCATTTTCGAAGCTCACATTATGGTGCTGGAAGACCAGGCCTTGCTGAAACGCGTGCATCATGCCATCGACGAGCGCCAGCAAAATGCCGAATACGCCTTTTATGCGGTGATGCAGAATTTTCTCGAGGCCATGCGCCGCATTCCTGATCCGTATCTGCGCGAACGCACGGCAGACATCGAGGATGTCTGCGAGCGGGTCTTGAATTCGTTCGACTCGGTGCACGCCCGCAAAAACATCCGGCCCGATGATCGCCACATCCTCATCGCCTACGACCTGAACCCCTCCGATACCGCGACCATGGATCGCAGTCTGGTGCTCGGGTTCGCCACGGAAATGGGCAGCGTGAATTCGCACACCGCCATCATCGCCCGCTCGCTAGGCATTCCCGCAGTCGTCGGCCTAGAAGAAGCGGTGATCGATATCACCGCGCTCACCCACGCGATTCTCGATGGCTACACCGGCAAGCTCATCCTCCACCCCACCGAGGCCACGCTGAATACGTATCGGATGATCGAGCAGAAAAAGATGAAGGCGCGCACGGCGCTTGATTCCCTGCGCGATGCTGAGTCCGTCACTCGCGATGGCCGCGCCATCACACTCTCGGCAAACATCGGCCTGTTAGAGGAACTGCCTGCTGTCAAAAACTCCGGTGCCACCGGCATCGGACTCTACCGCACCGAGTTCCTCTTGCTCAATGAAGAGCAGGACGCCATGCCCGGAGAAACTGAGCAAACCGAGGCATATAGTCACATCGCCAAAGCCGTATCGCCGAACTTGGTGATCATCCGCACCCTCGATGCCGGCGGTGACAAACTCCCCGCTGAGCCCCTCAGCGAACCCGAGCCCAATCCCTTCCTCGGCTGGCGCGGCATCCGCGTTTCGTTAGATCGCCCGGAAATTTTCAAACCTCAACTCCGCGCCGCCCTGCGCGCCTCCGCTCATGGAAAAGTCGCCTTGATGTTTCCACTGGTCTCTGGTCTATCAGAAGTCATCACCGCGAAAAAAATTCTGCGCGAGTGCATGGACGAGCTTGATCGGGAAAACATTCCGTTTGATGCCAATATCCAGACGGGTGCCATGATCGAGATCCCCTCCGCCGCCATCATTGCGGATGTTCTCGCGAAAGAAGTGGATTTTTTCTCCATCGGCACCAATGACCTGATCCAGTATACGCTCGCTGTTGACCGCGTGAACCCCTACGTTGCAGATCTCTATCGCCCCACCCATCCCGCAGTGATCCGCCTGATCCATCGCACCATCCAGGCCGGAGCGAAGGAAGGCATCTGGACCGGCATCTGTGGTGAAATGGCAGGCGACATCAGCCTCACGCCCTTGCTAATCGGGCTCGGCGTCGAGGAGCTTTCCGTGGGCCCGCATCAGGTCCCCAGCATACGCAAGGCCATCCGCTCGCTATCGCATGCGCAGTGCTCAGTCATGGCAGACGATGCCCTCAAGGCGACTTACAGCGCCGACATCCTACGCCTCACCAAGGATATGGCGAAACATCACTACGCTGATCTTTTCGAATAAAGCCCAACCCACTCCCCGCACTATGAAATGGCTGATTCCCTTCGTCTTGCCTTGCCTCTTAATCGCGCAGGAGCCAACCGCTGCCAAACCACCTGACTCAGAAGAAGCGGCCTACCCTGCGATCGAACGACTGATTCAAGTCATGGAAAGCATCCGGGCGCGTCATCCAGACGTGGACAAACTCACCTACGATCGACTCGTCAATCACGCGCTGGAAGGCATGCTTTCTTCGATCGATCCCCACTCCTCCTACATCCATCCGGAAATGGCGGCAGCGATGAAAAGCCTCGGCGAGGTCGATCCCTTCATCGCCTCGCTCGGTCTAACCGTCGGCCTGCGCGACGGTGGCCCTTACATTTCCGCCCTCACCGCCCACGGCCCCGCTGCGAACGGCAAAGCAGAAATCAACGCACAAATCCAGCAAATCGACGGTAAGGATGCCTCGCAACTCACCCTGCCCGATCTGGTAAAAAACCTACAAAAAGCGGCTGGCGAAATGACCAAACTGCTGATCAAATCACCCTCGGAGCCCAAGCCCTTCGAGGTAGTCCTGACCCACATCCGTGTGGAAGAAAAGGCCCTCACCCATGCCGAACCACTCGCAGGAAACCCCACCATCGCCTACCTGCGGCTCGCGCAGTTTTCCAGCACTTGCCATAAGGAAATCGAGACTGCGCTCGATGATTTGGAAGACCAAGGAGCGAAATCTCTCATCCTCGACCTGCGCGGCAATGGCGGTGGCGACCTACAATCGACCGTAGAACTACTTGGCTTATTTGTCCCGCCGAAGTCCACGGTAGTCACCATTCACACCCGCGATCCCAAAGACTGGGAAACTCTCACCACTCCCGAGCCAAAACGCAGCGAGCGAGACTACCCCATCGTAGTGCTCATCGATCGCATGTCGGCCTCCGCCTCCGAGCTCACCGCCGGCTGCCTGCAAGACCTCAAACGCGCGACCATCATCGGCGAGACCTCCTACGGTAAAGGTTCCGTGCAAAATATCATCCCGATGAACAACGGCACCGCGCTGCGTCTCACCATCGCGACCTATCACACACCATCTGGCCGCACGCCCCACGGAGTCGGAATCACGCCCGATATCGCCCTCAACTTCAGCGAGGCCGACCGCAACAATTTTCCTCTCAGCCTAGTCAAAAAAACTTTATCCCCGGAGCAACAAAAACAGCTCGAGTCCTGGTCGGACCCTTGCCTGAAAGAAGCGGTGAAGGTGTTGGCAAAATGAGGAGCGTCTCGTGATACGCATTGGGGAGCATATGCGCCATCGCCTGATGTCCCCAGCTCTCCCGCCTAAAACTGGGCTGGATGATCTCTCACGCTCATGGCTCTATCCTTTGCGATCAAAAAAAGCCAGCGACGTTCGCAACGTTGTTCCTGGAATTCGCAGCGGTAAAATAGCCACACGAGCTGTTTCTAACTGAATGGTTTACAGTTTGGCAGTTGATTTCATCTCTAGCGACCAAACGGAGAACTAGGGCATGGTATTCCGATAGATGCGCCGATAAAAAAATGACAGTGCCTCACAGCACTGCCATAGAAAAATATTTTCCGTTAGATCACTTCACGATCTTCAGCAACTCCACATCAAACACCAAAGTCCCCGCAGGAGCGCCTGGTGGTGGGTTTTTGCCGTAGGCCAGATCGGCTGGGATCCAGAATCGACGTTTTTCGCCTTCCACCATCAGCTGCACACCTTCGCTCCAGCCGGGAATCACGCGATTGAGTGGGAAAGTCGCGGCTTCTCCACGCATGACCGAGCTATCGAACATTTGTCCGTCGGTAGTCCAACCGGTGTAATGAACGCTGACGTTGTCGGTCGCTTTCGGACGAGCTTCGCCTTTGCCCTTTGCAATCACTTTCGAGGCAAGGCCAGACGCTGTCTTTTCGGCATCGGCAGGTGCTTCTTTAACATCAGCAGGCACAGGGGGTGGCTTAGGAGCGGCTTTGATCGAAATCAGTTCGACGTCGAACACCAGCGTGCCACCGGGGCGACCACCGCCGGGATTTTCGCCATAGGCCAGATCGGCGGGAATCCAGAAACGACGGATCTCACCGACCGTCATGAGCTGCAAGCCCTCGGTCCAGCCTTTGATCACGCCGTTCAGCGGAAAGCTGGTAGGCTGTCCGCGATCGAGCGAGCTATCGAACTTAGTACCATCGGTAGTCCAGCCGGCATAGTGCACGGTCACCGTATCGGCAGCAGCGGGTTTTTCCGTTCCAGTTCCGGGTTTTAAAACCTTCGAGGCCAGGCCCGATTTGGTTTTTTCAGCGTCTTCAGGTGCTGCTTTGACGTCAGCGGGTGTGTCAGTAGTCATGGTAAATTCAGCTTTTTTATCCTCGGCCAAAGCCAAGGTCAGAGGCAGGCAAGAGAGCCCGATGAGTGTGAGAGGAAGGATGGATGCTTTCATAATGGTAGAGAAAAAATTTGTTACGGCAGCACCTTGACGCGGATGTTTTTGTAAAGCGTCGTGCTGCCTTTGTCGTGTGCCTGGATGGCGAAGGTGCCACCTTCGGGAAGGAGTTTGGTGGTGGCAGCTTCGGTTTTGTAATTGACCAGTTCCTTCTCGTTTACGGTAACGGTTACGTGACCATCTTTGACGATGATGACATATTTCATCCAAGTATCGTCCTCGAAAGGCACGAGATTTTTCACGGTATTGTAGAGGCCACCCGATTTTTGCGGATCTTTCTGCGTGTTGTTCACTTGGATCTCATAGCCGCTGGGCCAGCCTTTGTCTTGGAACACCGTATGAATGAATACACCACCGTTCGAGTTCTTGCGGGTCATCACATCCATGCATAACTCGAAGTTCTTGAACTTCGCACCATTGACTTTGCCCTCGTAAAAGATGTGGCTGCAATCACCATTGGCGCGGATAGCACCATCCTCGATCGCAAACGATTCCGGGGCACGATTGATTTTCCAACCGTCGAAAGTTTTTCCATCAAACAGCGACACGAAACCTTCCTCTGCCCCAGCAGCCCACAGGCAGGAGACGAGGCAGGCTGTAACAAGCGAAAAGAATGTTTTCATGCGAGAGAGTATTACGAAGATTCCGCGGCACCGACAAGGGAAAACTCCCCATCACCCCAAAAAATCGGTCCGCTACGAAAAAACAAGTGCGCGCTATGTGAGAGGAAGTAACTCTTCCCGTGGCCCTTGAGACAGCTCTCTATGCAACAGAAGACGACGAGGGTGCCTCCTGGTTTTCCTCTCTCGGTCAGAAGTGGTATTTCGATCAACGTTTGATTTGCTGCTCGGTAAACTATGGCTTATCTAACGCAAATCCAAAAACACTTCCTCCACTGGCGCGTCTGGCAGGGCTTGGAGGAAATTTTTGCCGTAGCGCTTCGTGAGAATGCGATTATCGAGGATGTGTACGAATCCATGATCCTTCGCCGTTCGGATAAGGCGGCCCACACCTTGGCGCATTTTCAGGATGGCCTCGGGCACGCTGTATTCCATGAAGGCATTGCCTCCTGCGGCCTCGATCGCCTCCACGCGTGACTGCGTCAGCGGATGATCCGGCACCGAAAAAGGCAAACGCGTCACTACCACATTCGAGAGAGACTCGCCCGGAACATCCACGCCCGTCCAGAAACTATCGGTGCCAAAAAGAACGCTGTGAATGTCATTGCGGAATTCCTCGATCATGCGGTGCCGCGTCATGCCCGCGCCCTGCACGATGAGTTGCCAGCCCTTTTTGCGGAAAAAGGCCTCCAACTGTGTCGCCGCATCGCGCATCGCCCGGTAGCTGGTGAATAACACAAACGCGCGTCCCTCGCTGGCCTCGACTGATACCTGAATCGCCTGCGCCAGTGCCTTATGATACGTCGGATGCGATGGCTCGGGCATGTCGCGGAAAATTTTCACCCTCATCTGCCTCTTGTAATCAAAAGGACTGCCTATGCTCAAACTGCGCACCTGCTCAGCACCGACGCGACCCTTAAACCACTGCAAAGAAGGATCGCCCACGCCCAGCGTCGCACTCGTCATGATGCAGGTTTTTTCTGGTGCAAAGAGCAACCTGCGCAAGCTCTCCGCTACCTCCACCGGCGCAGCATGCAAGGAAAAATGCACCTCTTCGCGACCACCGCGCTCCACCCAATAGACATTGCCCTCTTGCTGCTGATCGAGAAATACCTGCACCGTACCGTGCACCTCGCGCAGCTTGCGTGATACTTCCGCCAACTCCGCCTTGCTGGTATCGCCCTCCACATCAGCAGCGAGGTCATCGATCTCCGACCACAGCGCACGCAGTGGCGCGGCCAGGGTATTGTCCACCAATCCCGGCCGTCGCACGCGGAACTCACGCGAGTATTCGCCGAAGCGCACGCACTCGCCCACTTGATAGAAAAAATTCTCCGCTTCGTCTAACAGAGCTTCCACCGCCTTCATGGCTGAGGCCTTGCGGTAGCTCTTCAAGAGGCCTTTTTTCGTGCGCGGATGATAGAGCCGCATCAGCTCGTATTTCAGGCCCGCCTGGCTCAGTCGCAGCCCGAGCTGTGCCGCGGCTACATGCTCCACAGTGTGAGCCTCATCCAGCACGACGAAGTCGTTCGGAAAAAGAAACCCATTCATCGCCCCCGAATCCGGCTCCATGCCATCATCCGCCGCGCCTAACAACGCAAAAAACAAGGTGTGATTCACCACCACCATCTTCGCCTCCGCCGCCGCCTTACGCGCTTCTTGAAAAAAACAATTGCCGCGCGGACCGCACAGCCGCGCCGTGCAGATGTGCGGGTCACTGCAAACCTGCGCCCAGATTTTCGGCGAGGGTGTAAAGGAAAGATCGCTCAGTGTGCCATCGTGCGTCGCCTCCGCCCAGCGCGCGATCGAGCGCAGCTCCTCGTCCTCGGAACTCGTAAAAAGATCAGCTGTTTGTTCGATCGCCCGACGCAGTCGCACCGGACACAGGTAATTCCCCCGCCCTTTCAACAGCACGGCGGGAAAGTCATCGCGAAGGATCTTGCGCACAATGGGAATGTCCTTACGGATCAGCTGCTCCTGCAAATTGATCGTATGCGTGGAGATCACCGCCTTGCGCCCTGTTTCCAGCGCAAACCGCGCGGCTGGCAAGAGATACGCTAGGGATTTCCCCACCCCCGTGCCCGCTTCCGCAATCACACAACTCCGCTGCACCAAGGCCTCCGCTACCGCCACCGCCAACTGCTGTTGTTGCGGGCGGTATTCAAAATCCTTCGATCGTCCTAAAACTCCCTCGTGCGAAAATGCCAACTGCATTTCCTCCACCAATCCCGGCACCGCGAGGCCTTCTGTGACCGAAATCATGCAAACGGATCCCAGAGCTTACATTTCCCCACCCGCATAGGCTTGCAAAAAGCGCACCCGCGCATCAGCTTCCTTGAGCGTCACGAATCCATCGCCATCGGCATCCGCCGCCTCAAAGCGCTGCTTCACATAGCCTTTGGCGGTTTGTTCCTTGACGTATTCGGCATAGGTCACCTTGCCATCGCGATTTCGGTCATAGGCATCAAATTTCGCGCGTGTGAATTCCGGAGCGATGTCCTTGGCCTCTTGCAGAGAAATGACGCCATTTTGATCGTAATCGACCAGCTTGAACACACGCGAGTGCTCGAAGTTTCGGGCCTCTTCCAGGCTCATCTTGCCATCGCGATTGGCATCGGCGGCATGAAATTGCGCACGATCCGCCTGCCGCTCCACACTCTGACACTGGCAAAACAAGACTACCATCCCTCCCATCAACGCATGCTTATGTGTGTATTTCATTTTTGTGCCACCATTCTATCCATGCACCCAACGTTCACAAGAACAAATCGAGCGCAGGCGTCAATTCCACGATTCAAGGATGATTCATATACTGCGAATCTTTTCATCACTGCTCTCATTCTTTCTCAGCAAGACGATTTAGCTACGAGCGTAGTCTACTTTAGGTTGCATGATCTGAGGAATTCTAGGTTCAGGTGGAAGAGGTAAAAGGTAAGTGATTGATGCGCTGAACTTTTCAAAGATCATCGGCGCAGATGCAAACCGATAAAGGTAAATGGCTACTGATGTTCTTGAGCATGTGTATTCGCGTATTCCAATGCGGCATTCATCAACAGGCCAGAGCGCGTTTCTCCCGTACGCGAGGCAGAGGAATCAATCTGTGTCAGAACCCGCTCCGGCAAGGTGATGTTCACTCGCCGCGACTTACCGCAGAGGTTGGATACATCCACATCCACCAAGGCCCAAAATCCCGCGCGATAGTCGGGATGCTCACGATGCTGCTCTAACGGCTTCGCCTTGGGCACGCTTTCTCCGTTTACGAGCAAGCCTTCGATATGGCATTCGATGGCGTCAATGGCATTGCGGAGAGCATCCTGCCCAGTGTCCCCTGCGGAGAAGCACACGGACAAATCGGGCAAAGTTACCCCATAATCCGAATCACAATCTTTGTGAATGACTAATCGCCCAGCTTGTCGATCCACGAATCTACTCACCGTGAGTATTCAATCACCCGATTTTCGGGTCAACACGACCCATCAGGCCCACACTCCCTCGTATCCCCCAAAAGCTTAAAGTTTCTTGAAAATCAGGCTTGCCGCAGCACTGAAAGCAGTTCATGCTGCTGCTGCTGCCTCTGAATTTATGGCAAAAAAAGAAAACAACAAGCGTGGCGAGCCTCCCACGGAGCCAGACAAGCGTAACAGCGAGATTGTGGGCATCATTTTGCTCATCGTCGGCTTGATCTGTTTGCTCTCGATGATTTCTTACACGCAACACGATTCCCCTGTGGCCAATCTTTACGGCCATCCAGAAAACGTTGATCGTAAAAACCTCATCGGACCTGTCGGTGCTTTGCTCGGTGCTGCGCAAATGCTGCTCCTGGGAGCTGCTGGCTATTTGATTCCGATTGCCCTGCTTTGGTTCGGCCTCGCGAAAATGTTGTTCAATGCCCGTCTTTGGGGTCGCACGATACTTGGTTTTACCATTCTCAGCCTCAGCGCCGCCTCGCTACTGCACGTTTCCGGCGTATTTTTTGCGGACTGGGAAAAAAACTACGTCATCCCCAGCCCGGGCGGTATCCTCGGCAAAGGGATAGGCGAATACGTTTTTGCGATGTTCCTCGGCAAAATCGGCAGTATCATTCTGCTCTCTGGATTCTACATTGTCGCACTAATCATGATCACCGGCGTGCCGCCGCTGCAATTTTTCCGCGCCTGCTGCGCTGTTAGCAAACAAAAATGGCTGGCCAAACGGCAAAAACAACAGGAAGCCCAAGTCACCAAAGATCGCGAACTCGCTCGTCTTCAGGAACGGGAGGCGGAAAAAGAACGCCGTCGGCGCGAACGCGGCACCGCTTCGACTAGCACCGAAGATGAAAACGGTCATTTTAAACCATTGTTTAACCCCGCGCCGGAGGATAACCAGCAGTTCCTCCCGCTGGTCAGCACCCCGACACCGAAGATCATCGATGCCTCCGCGCGCCGTCCTGCCGCGCCGAACCCGGGCGATAAGCCCTTCGAACGCAAGATTGATCCGGACCTCTCGCTCTCCACGACGGGCTTTGAAAATTACGAACTCCCCGGCTTTGACCTGCTGGATATCGATGAAAACCCCGATGCCCCCGAGGCTGATAAGGACGAATTGCTTTCGATCCAGCGCAACATCATCGAGACGCTCAAGTCCTTTAACATCGACGTCACCCCTGGCGACATCACCCGCGGTCCTACCATCACGCGTTACGAGATCTACCCACCGCCGGGCATGCGCGTCTCACGCATTTCCCAACTGGAAGCCGACCTCGCCCGCTCCACCTGCGCCGAGCGCATCAACATCCTCGCCCCCATCCCCGGCAAGGATACGGTAGGCATTGAGATCGCCAATTCTAACAAAGTCGCCGTGCCGCTGCGCGAGCTGCTACAAGATCCAGAATTCCGCTCTGCCAAGAAAAAAATCCCGCTCGCTCTCGGCAAAGATGTGTATGGAAAAACCGTCATCGGCGACCTCGCTGCCATGCCGCACCTTCTCGTCGCCGGTGCCACAGGCTCGGGGAAATCAGTATGCATCAATTCGATCATCGCCTCGATTTTGTTCAAGTTCGGTCCGGATGAGCTGCGTTTCATCATGGTGGACCCGAAGGTCGTGGAGATGCAGATTTACAACAAACTGCCGCACCTCGTGGTCCCTGTCGTCACGGACCCGAAAAAAACCGTGGCCGCTCTCAAGTGGGTAGTGAACGAGATGGAAAAACGCTATCGTATCTTTGCTAAGGTCGGTGTGCGGAATTTCGATGGCTACAACAACCGCCCACGCCCGGAAAAAACCATCATGGGCGATCTGCCCTACGAGGAAAAAGAGCCGGAACCCGAGCCAGAACCAGACATGGAGGCCATCGAGTCCATCGCCGCCGCGCTGGAGTCCGGCGAACTCGGTCCCGAGGAAGACGAGGAGGACATCATTCCCGATGACGATAAACTCCCCGATCGCTTCCCTTATATCGTCGTCTTGATCGACGAGCTCGCCGACCTAATGCAGACCGCCCCCGCTGATGTCGAGGGCTGCATCGCCCGCATCGCCCAGAAAGCCCGCGCCGCCGGCATCCACCTCATCATCGCCACACAAACGCCCCGTGCCGATGTGGTGACAGGCATCATCAAGGCAAACATCCCTTGCCGCATCGCTTTCCAAGTGTCATCCCAACTCGATTCCCGCGTGATTCTCGATACCAAGGGCGCGGATAAGCTCGTCGGCAAGGGTGACATGCTCTACCTCCCACCCGGCTCGGCAAAACTCGAGCGCTCGCAGGGTGCTTTCGTATCCGATGCGGAAGTGGAGCGCCTCGTCGACCACTGCGCCGCCTTCGGTAAACCGAACTTCGAGAGCGACATCCACAAAGCCATCGAGACTGGCAATTTCGGTGACGGCGATGACAACGACGAATCCGATGTGGACGAGGACCTAGTGATCAAATGCATCGAGGTGGTGCGCCAGGAACAAAAAGCCAGTACTTCCCTACTCCAGCGTCGCCTGCGTCTCGGCTACACTCGCGCCGCCCGCATGATGGACATCCTCGAAAGCCGCGGCCTCATCGGACCCGGTGAGGGCGCGAAACCACGCGAAGTTTTCCTAACAGATTGAAGTTTCTCACCTGTCATCAGGAGCTGCTGACCCTCGACGTCCATCCCCTGTTCGATTCGCCCATCACAGCCTAGCGAGCTCAAAAGCGATGGCTTTTTCGGTGAACCAACGCACCATTCGATGCCTACAAGACTCCAGCGACTTGAAAATTTCAAAATTTTCTCATTCAGGAAAATCCATTCGTAAAATTTTTACACGACCAAAATACCAAGCCAAACAGATGATTTACTGAGATATCAAGCCGACTATCGACCTTTAAAAGGTATCATCAAACACGAGTTAATAAGATTATTTTAAAATTTAGTCTTGATTACTATCCAGCTTTTCGTTTCTCTGCTCGCGTCCCGATAAATTCGCCTACGTCCCAATTCGGCGGGTTTGTCTCTCAACTCCATATCAGCCATGAAAAATGTTCACTCGATGAATACGGGCCCTGCTGTTCAGGCAGAGGCCGATCGCCTCGCAGACTTTGTGTTGTTTACACAACGCAGCTGCATCCTCAACCTCTCCGGAGAGCTGAGCAAAGGAAATGTTTCGTTTCCGCAGTTCTTCCTGATGGCCTACCTGTCCAGTGAGGAATACCTGACGATGTCCGACATCGCCAAGAAAATGGGTCACTCGACCGCCGCCGCCACCGGCTTGGTGGATCGCTTGGAGAAACTCGCCTACGTCGAGCGCATCCACGCCGCAGAAGATCGCCGCAAGATCATGGTGCGCATCACGCAAAAAGGCGTGGAGCTCGTCTCGCGCATGCGCCGTGAAATCGCTGCCGATCTCGCCGACATGCTCTCGAACATGGACCAGGAAGAGGCCGACACCGTCGATGCCACCCGTCGCGCCATGTCGGTTCTCCCTCAAGCTTGATCGCACGTCCCCGCCCTTACTTTCGCTTGCGATTGATCAGCTTGCGTTTGACAGTGGGCGGAAAAACGACACAAGATCCTCCGCAGCGCTCTAGTCGCCGCGGGGGATTTTTTGCCTTACTCTATCTCATCATGACCGGAGATTTTCTCAGCCCCCTGCGTGCGATTCCCCAGTTGCGGGTGGATTTCATCGAGCGCGTTCCAGATCTGCCCATCGAGACGGATCGGGATGAGGCAATGCGTCGTCTGCGCGACCACCACACGAGCGCCATCGAGCAACATGGTTTCTCCACCTCCGAATGGTGGCGGGCGGAGCAGGTGCACGGCGCGGAGGTAGCGCTTGCAGGGGAAAGCTCCACCATTCTCGCCGCCGATGGACTTCCCGTGATCCCTGGAGTGGATGGCTTGATCGCTCCCCAATCGGCACTGGCCTTAGCGATTTACGTCGCCGATTGCGGCGCGATCTGGCTCGCCGATCGTGTCAATGGAGCCATCGCCCTGCTCCACTCAGGAAAAAAAGGCACGGAGGGAAACATCCTCGGTCGCGCGGTCGTGAGGATGCAAGAGGAATTCGGCACTACTCCAGAGAATCTCATCGGCGTGCTCGGTCCCTGCATCCGCCCACCGCACTATGAGGTAGATTTTGCCGCGGAAATCGTCCGCCAGGCGGCCGAATCCGGCATTGGCAGCTTTCACGATTGCAAAACTTGTACCGCATCGGACTTGCACCGCTTCTACAGTTACCGTAAAGAACTCGGGCGCACAGGCCGCATGATGGCCATCATCGGATACCCCACACACTCATGAGCGAAAAAAGCATCACCGTCATAGCCCCCGCCAAAATCAATCTCTCCCTGCGCGTGATCGGCAAACGCAGCGATGGCTTTCACGAGGTGGATACCCTCATGACTCCCGTGCCCGGACTGTTCGATACCTTGACGTTCACGGCAGCAGATGACTATTCGCTGACCTGCGATGTCGCGGACATCCCCGTGGACGAAAGCAATCTCATTACCAAGGCGACGCTGCTCTTTGAAAAGCTTAGCAAAAAGTCCTGCGTCGCCCACATTCATTTGGAAAAACGCATCCCCCACGGTGCCGGACTGGGCGGTGGCAGCAGCGACGCCGCCACCACACTGCGCGCCTGGAATGAATGGCACGGCGGACCGCTCGATGACGCCACCCTTCACAAAGCCGCCGCCACTCTCGGCAGCGATGTGCCGTTTTTCCTCAATGGATATACAGCGCGCGCCACCGGCCGTGGCGAGATCCTAACACCTGCCGATGCCCCACCGCGCCAGACCATCGTGATTTTCAAGCCAGCCTTCGCCGTTTCCACACCCGATGCCTATGCCCGCTGGAAAGGCGCCGTCGCCCTCCCCGGAGTCGTCTATGAGGCCGTCGATACAACCTGGGTAACACTCGTGAACGACTTAGAAAAACCCGTGTTTGGCAAGTTTCTTTTCCTCGCCGAGCTAAAAAACTGGCTCAACTCCCGCCCTGAAGTGCGCACCGCGCTGATGAGCGGGTCCGGTTCCGCCATGTTCGCCCTGCTCTCTGATCCGAGTCAAGCCGAGCCATTGATCCAGACCGTGCGCGATCGACTCGATCCCGTCATCTGGGCATGGCATGGGGAAATCGGCGAGTAAGCTCTGAAACTTACTTTTTGGCCGTTTTCTTGGCGACTTTTTTCGCCACGCTTTTTTTCGCAGCAGAAATCTTTTTCGCAGGCTCAGCCGATTTTTTTACCGACTTCTTGCTCGCCAGCGTCTTGCTCAGCTTCAGATGCTTGGTGATCTCCGCCTTCTCCTCCATCGTAAGCGCGCCCGATGCCAACAAGGCCATCACAGCTTCGCACAGTCGGCCGCCGAACGTGTTGGTAATAAACTCCTCCACCGCGTCAGACACGACTGATTTCTGTGGATGAGCTGCTTGATAGACGTGGGCGCGGCCCATTTTCACACGCCGCACGTGGCCTTTTTTCTCCAGATTTTGCATCACCGTCAGCACCGTGGTATAGGCGCGCTCCTTGCCATCTGGTAACTCTTCCAGCACCGTGGCAACAGTCGATGGCCCCAGATGCCACAACACCGTAAGGGCCTGTAATTCCAAATTCGAAGGTTGAGAGATCCGTATCATGGCGTTAGATTGGCTGCGGTTGACTGTTAGGATTTACGAAATGGTTTGCCAGATGTCAACCGCGAATTACTACGAATGTAGAAATACTGAACAAACAATTTTTTGAAAAATTCGCTAGTGGGGGTGAGATCATACGATAAACGTCGTAGCAAAGCGGCAACTGGTCAAGCTACCGCACCGAAAAAAGCAGAAAAATGCACAACTGACTGATTGACACTGAAAAAAAGCCAGTTATTCTCCGCGCGCGACAGAGAAGTTTGGCACAGTGCCTCACTCCTTTGCCTCCTACCCAACACTATCATTTAGTAGAATTATGGCAGCAGCAAAAAAGGCCACCAAGGCCGCTAAAAAGTCAGCCCCCGCCACGGGAGCCAAGTCCGTCAAGTATGTTTACACCTGGGGTGCCGGTAAGGCCGATGGTGATGGCAGCCAAAAAGCCCTTCTCGGCGGAAAAGGTGCCAACCTCGCAGAAATGACCCGCATCGGTCTCCCTGTGCCTCCAGGATTCACCATCAGCACGGAAGTTTGCACCTATTTCTACGCAAACAAAAAAACCTACCCTGTCTCGCTTCAAGCGCAAATGGAAGCCGGCGTGACCAACATGGAAAAAATCATGGGCGCCAAGTTCGGCGGCACCACCGGTATGCCTCTTCTCGTCGCTGTGCGCTCCGGTGCGCGTGACTCCATGCCCGGCATGATGGACACCGTTCTCAACCTCGGCCTCAACGACCAAACCGTGGAGGCCCTCGTCGCCGCCACCAAAAACGAGCGTTTCGCCTGGGACTGCTACCGCCGTTTCATCCAGATGTATGGCGACGTCGTTCTCGGTGTGCAGAAGCTCGAAGGCGAAGACCATGAGCCATTCGAAGTCGTGATCGAAGGCTTCAAACACGAAAAATACGGCAAAGACATCATCGACTCCGATCTCACTGCCGATGACCAAAAAGAACTGGTCAAGCGCTTCAAAGCTCTCGTCAAGCAGCGCACAGGCAAAGGTTTCCCGAACGACGTCTGGGACCAACTCCGCGGTGCCGCAGGTGCTGTGTTCAGCTCCTGGATGAACGACCGCGCCATCGTTTATCGCCGCAAATACAACATCCCTGCTGAGTGGGGCACAGCCGTCAACGTGCAGGCCATGGTCTACGGTAACACTGGCAAAGAGTCCGGTTCCGGAGTGGCCTTCACTCGTAACCCAGCTAACGGCGTCAACGAGTTCTACGGCGAGTTCCTCATCAACGCCCAAGGCGAAGACGTGGTCGCCGGTGTTCGCACCCCAGAGCCAGTTTCCAAGCTCAAGAAAGCGATGCCAAAAGCCTTCGCTGAACTCATGAAAGTCCGCTCCATCTTGGAGAAACACTTCAAGGACGTGCAAGACGTAGAGTTCACCATCCAAAACGGTGTATTGTTCATGCTTCAAACCCGCAACGGCAAGCGCACCGCCGCCGCCGCGCTGAAATTCGCTGCCGACATGGTGAAGGAAAAACTCATCGACTGGGAAACCGCTGTGCTACGCAACCCCGCTGATCAGCTCGACCAATTGCTCGCGCCGATCTTCGACCTCGCCGAAGTGAAGAAAGCCAAAGCCATCGCCTCCGGCCTTCCCGCTGGTCCTGGCGCCGCCTCCGGCAAAATCTACTTCAACGCCGACCGCGCCGTGCTCGCCGAACAAGCTGGTGAAAAAGTCTTGCTCGTTCGCAACGAAACGTCTCCCGAAGACCTTCGCGGCATGATCGCAGCCGAGGGCATCCTCACCGCCAAAGGTGGTGTGTCTTCTCACGCCGCTCTCGTCGCACGTCAAATGGGCAAAGTCTGCATCTGCGGTGCGGGCGCTCTCGACATCGACTACGATAAGAAAACCGTCAAGGTGTCCGGTCTCACCTTCAAGGAAGGCGATTTCCTCTCCATCGACGGCACCTCCGGTATCGTCTACGCAGGCGAGCTGAAAACCGCTCCTTCCGAGATCATCACTGGCATCGTCAGCGGCGATAAAAAAGCCCAGAAGACCGAGAAGTTCCAAAACTTCCTGCTGCTCATGCAGTGGTGCGAAAAAGCCACTCGCATGGATGTCCGCACCAATGCTGATACACCGGAGCAAACCAATATCGCCGTGGCCTTCGGCGCCAAAGGCATTGGTCTGACCCGCACAGAGCACATGTTCTTCGAAGGCGACCGCATCGACGCCATGCGCGAGATGATCCTCGCGAATAACGAGGAAGATCGCCGCAAAGCGCTCGCAAAGTTGCTGCCATACCAGCGCGCTGACTTTGCAGGTATCTTCAAGACTCTCAAAGGTCTGCCTGCCACCATTCGTCTGCTGGATCCCCCACTCCACGAGTTCCTTCCTCACAGCAAGGAGCAACAAGTCGACCTTGCCAAAAAACTCGGCATCAAGGTGGAATACATTCAACAGCGCGTGGCCCAACTCCACGAGTTCAACCCGATGCTCGGTCACCGCGGCTGCCGTCTCGGCATCGCTTACCCCGAAATCACCGAGATGCAGGCTCGTGCGATCTTCGAAGCTGCTGCCGATGTCGCCAAGAAAGGCATCAAAGTGAAGCCCGAAGTGATGATCCCACTCGTCGGCTTTGCCAAAGAACTGCAACTCCAAGTAGAAGTGGTTCACGCCACCGCCAAGGCCGTCATGTCCGAGAAGAAAATCAAATTTGATTACCTCGTCGGCACCATGATCGAAGTTCCCCGCGGCGCGCTCACCGCTGATGACATCGCTGGCACCGCCCAGTTCTTCAGCTTCGGCACCAACGACCTCACTCAGACCGCTCTCGGCATCAGCCGCGACGACATGGGTAACTTCCTGCTGCCCTACACCGAAAACGAAATCTTCAAGAAGAACCCCTTCGCCACACTCGATGTGACTGGTGTGGGACAACTCATGGAGATCGCCGTGGCCAAAGGTCGCAGCGTTCGCCCCGACATCAAACTCGGCATCTGCGGCGAACACGGTGGCGACCCGGACAGTGTCAAGTTCTGCCACAAGCTCGGCCTCGCCTACGTCAGCTGCTCGCCTTACCGCGTGCCCGTAGCCCGCCTCGCCGCCGCACAAGCAGCCATCGAGGAAAAACGCGCAACCGGCGGAGCAAAAGCCCCCGCTAAGAAAGCTGCGAAGAAGAAGTAATAGGAATGCGGGCTTCCGTCCGCAACCAACCTAACGACAAACCGCCCATCAGCATTCTGATGGGCGGTTTTTTTACATGGAGCAGTCGTCCCGACTCCTAGCCAAATCAAAGCTCACACGTTTTCCCAAAACAGCGAACCATCATTCCGCAAACTCAACATCGAACGTGAAATTCGGGCACCTAAACAGTTTCGTTAGAAAACATGTCCTCACCCTAATCAGCGTGTATCATTCTACCAAAAAGTGCCACCGGCCGGACTCGAACCGGCACGCCCTCACGGGCAACGGATTTTAAGTCCGCGACGTCTACCGATTCCGCCACGGTGGCAAGGTGTTGATAATCAATGATTTGCAACTCTCACAAAAACGCTGATTTTGACCTAATGACCACTTAAATTGACCAACTGTGATTGACGGTGGACTCCAGAAACGCATCATGCGCTCATGAGTAACTGACAACAGACTGGTAAAAACTTGGTGCGACATTCGGGCGGAGGAATCTATCTCCAGACCAAGGTAGGTGGCAAGATAAAACGTGTCTCAAAGAACACAAAAGATTGGGTTAACGTCTACTCCCACGTTCAGAATCAATGCCTACCGACTCGCCGAACCACGAGGTGATCGACGTCATCATCGAAACATCCCCTTGCAAAAAATAACGCTCTAACGAATCCACGGGCTTCTTTGTCTTTATTGGCTGAAGCGTTTGATGGGTTACCGCCAGACTGCACAAAACATAAAGATGAATCGAGAAACTCACCAGTTTTCGAAATGATCAAGGATGACAGTGATGTGCCGACATCTCAGACAAGCAGTCCCGATCGGAGCAAGGCGTGATTTGATCACTTCTTCGCCTCGACAGGCTTCAGAGTGATCGGATCGACGAGAGTGGTGGGATCCATTTTTGCTCCGGCGAGATCTTTTTCGTAGGACTTCAGTTCATCGGCATTCACTGGCGCTGATGGATCTGGGCGCTTCGCCGCTAAATCAATGGCCGCTTGGGCCATTTCCGCCGTCACCACATCCCCTACCGTGTTACCGAAGCTGTTGCGAACGAAGGTCATAATATAGGCAAGGTCCTGCGCACTCATGCCACCACCTTGGGCCGGCATCACACCAGCACCATAAACTTTGCCAGTGCTGGTAGGACCTTGCAGACCGTTCAAGATGATTTGAGAAAAGCGCTCCGAGTGACCGGTGGACCAGGCTGATCCGACAAGAGAAGGATAGTTGACACCATCTCCTTTTCCATCAGCACCATGACAGCCATTGCACTTCGCACTGTAAAGCGATTGACCTTTTTTCACGTAGAGATCGAGGATGGGCTTGGGTGGCAGAGCGATATCGTCGGCCACGCCGGGTGCTTTGCCGCGAACGTAATTGGGTTTCACCGAGGCGCCGTAATCAAACAAAGAGCCGGACGTTTTTCCGATAACCGTGCCACCGATGACAAGCATGACAGCGCAGAGCGCAAAGGCAGCGATAGACAAAGGTTCCTTGTCGGCACCAGGGTTGCGATGTTCTCGCGCCGCGGCAGCCGTGGCATCGCCACTATGCGCGGTAGTAACGTTAATCAAATCGTCCAGATCGGGGCGACCGGTAGGTTGAGGAAAGGAGTCTTGTGACATGGCAGAATGATAAAAGAGGTTAGAGCAACCAGAGGAAATTATTTCTCAGCAGGCTTCGGTGGTGAATAGTTCATTGAGGCAGGCACAGCGTCGTCTTTTTTCATCGACATCAAATACCCCACCAGTGCGCGCGCTTCAGGTTTCGGTGACGGAATCACCTCATCGGCTTTGGGTTTTTCAAACAAAAACGGGACGGCGGGGCATGTTGACCAACGCATGTCCACATGCAGGCGAGGATTGTAAAGATGTTCGAACAACATCTCCTCTGGTGAAATTTTCATCGAATCATTCCAAGCATCGCCTCGCTTCTCTTTGAGCTCGGCGTTTTTCGCAATCGCCGCGTTGGCATAACGCGCTCCGACATTGGAGAGGTCGGGCCCGATGCGCATCAGACCAATTTGCGCAAATTCCTCGCCTTGGTAGTCGAACACGTTCGACTCACGACGTGTATCACCACGATCCGGGTGCGCCTTAAACCCCGCCCATCCATCGCGATGGAAGTCATTGCCCGCATAAGTAGGCCGCACCACCTGGGTGTGACAGACATAGCATCCATTCTGCGCGTAAACCATAGCGCCGTTGGTGATTTGGCCGGTGCGCTTCGGAAAATACACACCTGTCTTCTCGTCGATCGCCTCGACGTATGGCACAGGTTTAAGTTCGCGCGTTTTGAAAAATGGCAGCACCACGGCAAACAGCCATGCCGCGCCAAAAGTGGCTGTCATACCCAAGGTGAAAAAACGAAGTGTCATAGCGATGTAGTGCGAGGGTTGCAGAAAAAAGTTAGTGGACGATCACAGATCCGGGACCAGCGTTATCGATATCCCCTTCGGGACCGTGAGGATTTCCCAGATGCGCATGACCGAGCAAGGTCGGATGCAAAGAACGGCGACCGAGACGCATCCACATGAAGAACAAATGCAGGCAGAAAAACAGGTTTGAGACTAGCACAAAGCACCAAGCGATCAGGGTGGCGATCAGGTAAGGATAAGCACTAGCGACGGCACTGTCCCAAGAAAATTTGAAATCCTCCTGCCCTTGACCGTGCAGCAGGCCACCAAGCACAGAGAGAACCGCCACGGTGATCACTCCATACATGGAAAATAGAAAATGCCACTTGATCAGGCGCTTCGACAACCACTCGCGGCGAGTCACGCGTGGAACAATGAAATACATCGCCCCAAACATCACAAAACTGAAGCAGCCATAGATGGCAAGAATGTCCATGCCATAGCTGGTGATACTGAACTGAGAGATGGGCAATGTTGAATCAGGTAGGTTCGTCAAAACACTCGCCACACCAAGTAGCAGCATGCAGATCACACCAGCGGAAGCAAAGCGCAAAGACGGGCTGGCAGAGAACTTTTCCGGTGCGGAGAGCATGGTGCGCAGGGTGCTGATCGCGATGGCTGCAGTGGGAACGCCAATAAAAACAGCTGCGGCAGCACCGAGATAAGGAAGGAAAAAGGGAATCGGAGCCCCCGCCATCTTCTGCATGCCAGCCCATGGTCCAACGATGGCAAGTGTCCAGAATCCAATCAGCGAGAGCGAGTAGCTGTGAACCGGACGACCCGTAATTTTTGGAGCGAGATAATAAGCAACCGCAGCCGCACTGGGAACAAAGAACAGATACGTCAAACCCGAGCGAAACCATGTGGCCACAGCGGCCGACATGAGCGGATTGCCTCCGACGAGAAAAATCAGCACATACGCTGTGGCGACAATCCAAGGAAACCAAATCAAAGCGGCGACAGCAAACCACTGCGAGACATAGACCTCACCTGCCGCACGAACCCGGAACTGGATCATCGTCCAAATCGCAATCAGCGCATACGTAGTCAAGAGCGCAGGCCACACCATGTCGGGAAATTCCATCCACGGCACACCAGTACCGTAACCAGCAAGGATCGCGATGGTCCCAACCGAAACGATCAAATTCCACGCGTGCCCAGCAGCAAGAATGATGCCCGACGCGCGATTCTCCTGCCGTGTCAGACGCGCCACCAGCCAGATCAACACACCGAAGGCCGCTTGGCAGCCCCATCCGTAAACCAGAGTCGAAATATGAGCCGCAAACACACGACCTTGGGTCAGCGCAGCGCAGCCGTCCAACAGTTCAGGCGACACCATTTTGGCCACAGCGATGATTCCCAAAATCAGGGACAACGCCAACCAAAGAGCGCCACTGGTGAAAAAGAACATGACCGGATGACGCATCGAACGGTCAATCGCCGTGCGTAGAATCGCGTCTTGTTCTGCGGATGATGGAGATTCAGTTGACATGAGATCGTAAAAAGTGCGGGTTGAATGAAACTATTTCGGCGTTTTGAGCTCGCTTGCCTGAAGAGCGGGCAGTCCTACTTCACCGCGGAATGCTTTGACTTGGTCTGCTGTCACGGCAGAAGCACTGTTTCCAAAAGAATTACGCACATAGGTTAGGACAGCGGCGATTTGTTGATCGGAAAGATGCGCCACGGCCATCATCGGCGCTGGCAAATTGTAATCAACACCCTTGACTTGGATCGGACCGCCGAGCCCGCGCAACGTGATACGGATCGGATTTTCCACGGGACCCACGACCCACTCAGAACCTGCAAGCGGAGGAGCCAATCCGGGAACACCCGCGCCATCGGCACCGTGGCAGGCTTGACACAGCGCGTATTCGATTTTTCCTGCATCCATGACGGCTGGGTCGATGGGAGCGCTAGGATCAGTTTCCACGACCGTGACGGGAGCCGCATTTTTCGCGGCTTCCTCGATCGCCTTGGCCGCAGCCGAGCCGGGGATCACCTGCTCCGGTTTCTCTACGGCAGACGGTTTCGTGGCCGCCAATTGCTGACCTAAGTGAGCGAACACATCCTGCGGTTTCACCTGCACGGTTTTGCCGGCTTCCAATTCCTTGTAGGAAAAATTCGCCCTCTGCGCCGATTCGATCTTCTCACGGTTCTGATAGCGAGTTGTAGCCGCCAAGTCTTCGAGAGTCTCGGGTTGTTTGCTCTGCGATAAAGCGACGATGCCGAGCACGACACCGAAGAAGCCAAACACAGCCAATGCCCAGAAAAAAGCTTTGAAGCGAACGATAGGGTTGTCTTGAGACGGGTCCATGGTGAAAAGAGTGAAAAAATCAGTTAGAGAGATTCGCGGACTCCAAGATGCGGGGATCGCGGTGAGGATAGAGCGCGTGCTGACCGAGCGCGCGCAGGAAGAAAAACACAAAACCGGCGCCGATGGTGACGAAGGCAAGAACGTCTCCAAGCCATGCGCCCTTTATCGTCACGGCGATGTCGCCGAAAGTTGCGTGGTCGATATTGCCCAGCGAAATGCCGCGCTCAGGGATGACGATCAGATAGATGTCGAGAATGTGCACCAGCAGCATGTAAATGGCCACGGCGCTGAGTAGATGCGGCTTTTTCTTCAACCACTGTTGCAACAAGACCACAAAAGGAAGCACGAAGTGCATGATCACCAGCGCGATGCTCGCGATGTTCCAGCCCTCGGTGTTACGGATGAGGAAATACTTGGTTTCCTCCGTGATGTTCGCATACCAGATCAGGAAGAACTGCGAGAATGTGACGTAAGCCCAGAACACCGTGAAGGCAAAGAGCAGCTTGCCCATGATGTGGAAATGCTCCTGGCTCACCACGTGTTTCAGGTAACCCGAACGACGCAACAAATAGACCGTGATGATGATGACGGCCATCGAGTTGATCGCGCAACCGGCAAAAATATAAACGCCATACATCGTCGAGAACCAAGTGTAGTCCATGCCTTTGAGCCAATCGAATGCCGCGAAGGTCACCGTCAGGGCGAGGATGGGCAGAAAAGCAGCGGCACGACGACGAGCTTTGAACAGATGCACAGTGCCGGGATTCGGGTCATTGTCCTGCACGGTCGAAAGCTTGCGTAAGCGATAGATCGCATAGCCCAGTGCCAAGAAGAACATGACGGTACGGAAATACCAAAACGGCAGGTTCATGAACCAGTGCTTGTTGAACATCAGGTGGTCGGCGTGATGGAGACGATCGGCCATGGTCGATGCCATCGGCACCGTTTCGCCTGTCGTGAGATAGCGGAAGCCATTCAGCACCCAGTTCCAAGAACCAGCCAGCCACTCGGTGATAAGCGTCATCGTCGGGATATCTCCCCCCACCTTGCGGTGCATGTTCATCCACTCGTAGAGATAATACTGCACGTTCGGGCAAAGCAGTGGAATCGCAAAAATGCTCAGCCAGGGAAACACCGAGCCGAGGTTTTCCATCACACGGCGGACGCTCGTGCCCCAACCGCTGTTCGAAACATTGTGCAAGAGAGTCCAAAAGCAACCGCCGAGAGCCAACGTGAAGAAATAGAACAGCGCAAAGACCCAGGAATACGCGAAGCTCCCCTGCTGCGATTTGGGCGCGAAAAACAGGAGATACGCGCTGAGCAGTCCGCCGAGAACCATGACGGCGAAAGCGATCATTTTGACTTTGCCAATCTTGGATCCATCCAAGTGCTCGCCGTTTGCAGGAATGTCGTGAGATGTGACGTGGTGTGCCATCGTGCTATAGGGAAAATGTTAGAAAATTAGGGAGCGGAAGTCGCTTCGTCTTGTTGTTTTTTGCCAGCCTCATAGGCGTCCTTGACGACATCATAAGGAGCACTGCGGGCGACCTGCATCGCACGGATGTAGGCGATGATCGCCCAACGGTCACGCACCGGAATGTTGTAGCCATAGCCAGACATATTGCCTTTGCCTTTGGTAATGACTTCATACAAACGGCCATCAGGATAGGTAGCGGAGGAATAGGGAGAAGACACTAAATTCGCAATACCAGGCACGCCATAGAGGCTGGTGACACCCGCGCCATCACCCGATTTGCCATGGCACACGGAGCAATACACTTGATAGCGTTCTTCACCTCGTTTGAGAAGCTCTTGAGAACTCTCGACACTCAATGCTAGCTCTTCAGGCATTCCAGTGCCGAAATAATCACCGATGTGACCAGTGAAATAATAACCAGTGCCACCCGAGAATTCATATTCAGGAATGCCACCCAATTGGGTTGCGCCATCAGCCTGGAACCCGCGCGGTGCCGTCTCAGCCACTGGCTTGCGCGCGCCTTGACCATCAGCAAAGAAAGCATCCTGCTTCTGCGCTTTGAGAACATCCTGGTTGTCCATATCAGGCAACAACACGATTGGTGGCTCACTGAAGCTGTGGCCGCGGTATTTGAAAATACCAACCACGGAAATGGCTACGATCGCATAGATGAGAAAGAAATATTTCATGGGCAAAAATTGTCAGGGATTACGCAGGTTCCTCCTCGATGAGTTCAATGCTGTTGCCTCCGATTTCCCCAAGAAAGTCCTTGGTGGCGGTGGCAGAGAATTTCGGGTCGCGCGCTTCGAGGGCGATGAAAAATCCATCGTCAGTCGAGCGCTCGAACTGCTTGCTGGCAAAAAGCGGGTGATTGAAGCGTGGCAGTTTCATCAGGGCGAGCAGACCAAACAAAGTAGTGAAACCGGAGAACAGAATCGTAAGCTCGAACATGATCGGGAAAAACGCCGGCAAGGTAAAAAAGTTGGTTGGCTTACCCTGCACTACGGTTGGGTAAATCACCACCTGCGTGGTGTAGGCCAAGAGGAACGCGGTGATCGTGCCCGTCATGCCACCAAAAAACACCATGTAGGGAAGAATGGAGCGCTTCAGGCCCATCGCTGCATCCAGTCCGTGAATGGGATACGGCGAGTAACAATCCCACTTGGTAAATCCGGCATCGCGCACTTTTTCCGCAGCCTTATAGAGAGCCGAGGCGCTCTTGAACTCTGCCAGGTATCCGTAAACTTTTTTCCGTGTCGTACTCATGTTTTCAGCTTTTCAGCGTTTCAAAATTTCAGATGTTCAAACCGTAGTCCCTTTGTCCGTGGTTTCGGGCAGCTCATGCTGATAGGCGGGAATCTTCACCGTACCGTCATCGGGGTGGTCGTTGAGGTCATCGAAGTGCGGATCGGATTCGCGAAGGGTCCACTTGACCTCGGCAATGTTGATGCAGGGGAGGAATCTCAGGAATAAGAGGAAGAGCATCAGGAACATGCCGATGGTGCCAACGAAAAGAATGATCTCAAAGGGGCTGGCGGAATAGTATTTCCAATCGCCTGGCAGCCACATACGGGCCAGCGTAGTGACAATGATGACGAAGCGCTCGAACCACATGCCTACGTTCACTGCCATCGAAACCGCCATGATGACCCAGAGGTTTTCGCGACATTTTTTGAACCAGAAAACCTGTGGGGAAATGACGTTGCAGGACATCATCGCTAGATAGGCCCACCAGTAAGGACCGGTCATACGATACTTGAACGCTTCCATTTCATAAATGGCACCTGAATAAAACGCGACGAACAACTCCATGAGGTAGGCGTAACCAACGATCGTGCCAGTGAGCAAAATAATCTTCGCCATGTTCTCGATGTGCTTCATCGTGATCATGTCGTGAAGACCGTATATCGCGCGAGCAGGAATCATGATTGTCAACACCATGGCGAAACCACCGAACACCGCACCTGCCACAAAGTATGGGGGGAAAATGGTGGTGTGCCAACCGGGAACCACGGAGGTAGCGAAGTCGAACGAAACGACCGAGTGCACGGAGAGAACGAGTGGGGTCGAGAGAGCCGCCAGCAACAGGTAGGCCATCTCATAGTGGCTCCACTGACGGTTGCCACCGCGCCAGCCGAGGGCAAAAATGCCGTAGAGCATCTTGCGCAGGCCGGGCTTCGCACGGTCGCGGATGGTGGCGAGGTCGGGCACCATGCCGAGGAACCAGAAAATCAACGAGACAGTGAAATACGTCGATACCGCAAATACGTCCCAGAGCAGTGGCGACTTGAAGTTTTGCCAAATCGCATTCGCGTTCGGAATGGGCGCGAGGAACCAAGCCATCCAAACACGACCTACGTGGAAGGCGGGAAAAATGCCTGCGCACATCACCGCGAAAATCGTCATCGCCTCCGCCGCGCGGTTGATGGACGTTCGCCAGTTTTGTCGGGTGAGAAACAGAATCGCCGAAATCAGCGTGCCCGCGTGACCGATACCGATCCAGAACACGAAGTTGGTGATGTCCCAGCCCCAGAACACCGTATTGGTCATGCCCCAGACGCCGACTCCGGTAGAAACCAGCAAAGTCAAACCACCACCGACTCCGAGCATGGCAATCAAGGCGCTGGGCAAAAAGAGAAGCCACCACAGCAGTGGTTGCTTGTTCTCTACGATGCCGCAGATGCGCTCCGTGATCCAATGATACGAGCGGTTGTTCAAAATGAGGTGCTCGCGTTCCAAAACGGGCAGTTTCGGACCGTTTCTCGGTTCGTGAGCGTTGGTGCTAGCGTTTGCCATAATGCAGGGTCAAAGGTGAGGATTGGAGAAAAAAGTAGGGTTAAGCCATGTGGATCGTGGCGGTTCCGACAAACGCGGCGTCCGGCATTTTTTCGTTAGGATTCTTCACACGCGCCATGTAAAGCGTGCGGGGAATGGTGCCGATGTAGTGCAGGAGCTCATAGCTGCGGGCGAGTTCGCGACCGCGAACGACGGTAGCAGCTTGTTCATCGAGCAAATTGCCAAAGCTGATCGCGTCCGCCGGGCAAGCCTCTTGGCAGGCGACCTTGACGCTATCGACCGGAATCCGCAGCGTCTTCGTGGTGACGGCAACATCGGGCGATGTTTTACCAGACGCGAGGACATCTTGTTTCTGACCGCGCTTCTGACGGATTTTTGCATCCTTGAGGCGCTGGACGCAATACGTGCACTTTTCCATGACACCGCGCATCCGCACAGTGACGTTGGGATTGCGCTGAAGGTGTGGAGCTTCGCCCACTTGCGTGACGCCAGCAGGTCCCTTATACAAGTTGTGAGCAATCAACGGATTGCGCTTGTTGTAATCGAAGTAATTGAAACGACGTGCCTTGTAGGGACAGTTGTTCGCGCAATAGCGGGTGCCGATGCAGCGATTGTAGGCCATGGCGTTGAGGCCATCCTCGGTGTGAACCGTGGCATTGACCGGGCAAACCGTTTCGCAAGGTGCGCTTTCGCACTGCACGCAGGCGACTGGTTGCGGCACCATGGCTGGGCTTTCAGTATCGAACGTATTCTCTTTGTTCTGTGCAAAGTAACGATCCATGCGGATCCAATGCATGGCACGACCTTTCGCGACTTGCTCCTTGCCAACGACGGGAATGTTGTTTTCCGCCTGACAAGCCACCAAACAAGCATTGCAACCCATGCAGGAGGAGAGATCGATATTCATCGCCCACTGGTGCAGATCATCGCTCAGGTTCGGCTTGGCATTGCCGTTTTGATCGGGATCCCATGTCTTTGATCCTTCTTGTTTGTAGAGGGAAATATTTTTGGGCGCATGGGCGTCGTTTCCTTGTTTGGCCACGGCCTCGTATTGCTTCTCGAAGCTCCCTTTCTCGCCATCTAACGTGGAAATTTCCCGAGCCAGCGCGCGACCATACATCGCGTGGTGCTCTTGGGTGAGTGCCACGGAATAGCGCTTGTCCGTTAGAGAAACCGTAGCGCCTTGGGCCATGTAAGTCGTGGCAGAATCGCGCAAGGGATAGACATTCACACCGCGGTTGACGCCAACCAAGCCCACATGCTTGTCATTGACCGGACCGCGGCTGAGTTCATCCTCGGCATCGTAGCCCTGGCCGTAGCCGACAGGCAGCACGATCGTGTTTTCGGAAAGTCCGAAAGCGATCAACACGGGAATCTCGATGTCCTTGTTTGCGAGAGAAATTTTGATCACGGGAGCGCGGCGATTTCCAGCCTCGCCATCCACAGGGCTGGCCGCGCGCGGGCTTTCCAGCTCAATCACTTGATCGTAAATCCCCAACTCTTTTGCCGTTTTCGGTGAGACCAGAGCGGCGTTGTCCCAGGTCAATTTCGAGATGGGATCTGGTGACTCCTGCAGCCACGCGTTGTCGATCCAGCGACCATCGAAAATCGAGCCATCAGTGGAGAAAATCACGTCCAGGCTTTGCTTGCTGACCGCCTTGTAGCTCGGTGCTTGAGCGGCGATGGGAGTGAGGGTAGCCGTCGCCGATGCCTCGCCCGTGAATCCTTCGCGTAGGGCTTTTTTCCACGCGGCATCATTTCCTGCAAAGGTCTTGCGCACGGCAACAAAGGCCGCGGACTCCTCGCCAGTGACAAGTTTTCCTTCGAGCAGGGCCGAGAGCAATTCCAGTTCCGAAACGCATTCTGCGTAAAGCGGCAAAATCATCGGCTGGATGAGAGTGTGCAGGCCGTTCGCCGAGCGGGCGTCCGACCAGCTCTCAAGGTAATGCGCGGCAGGAATGTGCCAAGTCGCCGCATGAGCGGTGGCATCCGTGCGCAATCCGAGATGAAAGCTCGCTTTGGCTTTTTGCAGCGTCGTCACAAAGTCGAGATCCGCAGGCGCATCAAAGGCGGGATTGGCGGGAGTCAGCAGGAAAACATATTCCACGGCACCGCTTTCCACGTCTTTTTTCAGCCCAGCGATGTCGCCAAAGCCAGCATTGTCCGATGCAAGCCCTTTGAGAGTATTCCCGGGAGCTCCGAGAGTCTCATTGATTGCTTGAACGATGGAACGCAGTGCGGGAGCCGTGCGGGAGCCGGCGAGCGCGAGAGCTCTGCCTTTGGAGGCGAGCAAGTCGTCCGCAGCCGCATCCACCCATTGGCTGATTTTTTCATCCGAAACAGTTGCCACCGAACTCAGCAAAGGATGAGAAACGTTTAGCTTGCGAGCGATGGCCGCGGCGATGCTGATAACTTTGCTCGGCTCGATGCGGAGACGGTGATCAGCCATGCCGCCGGTCAGGCTAAAAATACTTTCCACCGCATAAAGACGATTCATCGTCTTTACATTACGCTTATTTTTGTAGGCTTTGCCCTCGGGCTTGCGGCGATCGAAAAATGGGGTGACAGGACCTTGGGGGTCGAGCGAGGCAAAATCGCAATCGAAGGAAATGATGCGATCCGCTTTGGCGAAATCAGCAACAGCATGCGCAGCGCTAGCAGCAGGTGCCAGTGGCTCATAGGCGTAAAATTTAGCACCGGAGAACTTGGCCGCGAGCTCCTTGCTGACACGAGTGCGGGTCGGCGACTCATCAGCACCAAAAAGGAAACCAATCTTGCCTGAGGCCGTGGCTTCAGACAGCGCTTTTTCGAGATCGGCACGGGTGGAGGCCTTCGCGTGATGAAGAATTTTCTGCGAACGCGAGGGCGAATACATGTCCAGCACCGAGGCCTGCACGAAGGCATCCGTGCCATCGGAATCAGGATGCAGCGTGTTCGGACCGAGCTTTGTCGGGCGTCCTTCGAAGGTAGTCACCACCACAGGAGTCGCTCCCGTGGAGCGCGGCATGGCGGATGCGTAATACAGTGCCTTGCCCGGAATCACCCACTCCGGAGCCTGCGTGTAGGGAACGGTGTATTTTTCGGCACGACGGCATGCCACCATGCTGAGACCCGCCAAGGCGGACGAGGCGCCCATCAGCTTGAGGAAGGAACGACGCGAAGTCTCGGCATCCGCTTCGTCCGCCATCGCGGCGGCGCTGGCGGGAAATTCTCGATCCATGAATTCGCGAAATGCAGGGCTGCCTTCAAGCTGCCCCACGCTACGCCAGGATACGGTGGTTTCGTCCGCTGGGATTTCTGGATGTTGCCAAATGCGTTTGCTCATGGTCGTGGGAAAAATCGGTTAGAAAAATTAATGGTGACAGGTGGCGCAGCTTTCACGCGGTTGCAGCTTGAACACATCGGTCAATTTCTTGCCGAACTCTTTCGGATCGCTGATGCGCTCGCCCTTGTCGTTTTCAACAACATTCTGTTTCAAATACTCGGCCGCGTCGTATTTCAGATTGAACACTTCTTCCAACGGACGCACCTCATTTTCCGGATTGCGATGGCACTCGAGACAGAAGCCCATGGAGTGCGCTTTGGCGTGATATACGACCTCCATCTGATCGACTTGACCGTGGCAACTCACGCAGGAAACTCCGCGGTTGACGTGGGCGCTGTGGCTAAATTTGACGTAATCAGGAGCCTTGTGCACTTTGACCCACTGGATCGGTTTGCCATCATACAGTGGATGGGTTTGATCCATCGCACGGTGCAGCGGCTCCAGCTTGGGACTCTGACGTTGCACATGCTGGTGGCAATTCCAGCAGGTGTTCGCCGAGGGCAGGTTCGAGTGATCCGAATTGTCCACAAATGAATGGCAATAGCGACAGTCCAAACCAAGTTGATCGACGTGGATTTTGTGAGAAAAAGGAATGGGCTGCGAAGGTTGATAGCCGACCACGGTCGCCTTCGGAGTCGCATAAACCGTGAAAGCAGCCACCACACCCACGGCGGCGGTTCCAGCACAAAATGCGATTTTCAACGGTAGTAAATTGGTCCAGCGAGGAAAAATATTGGCCATGGCGAGTTGCGGTGGCGGAATCTGCCTGCTTGTGAAAAATTTCACAAGCAAAATCTTATGCTGTGAGCACATTTTTGTGAGTGCGATGACGAAAGCGCTCGCAGCCCGATATTCTATGGCTTTTTGATCAGATACAACCGCAGCATCGATGGCTCCGGCCAGGGTTTCGGACGAGGCTGATCACGGTTCGCCGATAGGGTCTCCCAGCGAATCAGATAGCGCGACGATGGAATCGGCGATGCGCCATCATCGCCTTTGGTTCGCATCGCTAGTTCAGGAAAAACGCCCTCGATTTTGCCGAGGCCCGAGGGCGTATCGCGGCGACTGATTTTTCCCACCGCCTTCAAGCTCTCCGGATCCAAACGCCAGGTGCCACCACCAAACTCTGCATGCCGAAAACTTTGCGTTAGGGTGCCATCGGCCTCGGCTTGCACAGGACCTAGCTGAATGCCAAATTGCAAGCTACCGCCTCCGCTGAATTCCCAACGCCATGGCCAATCCGTGATTTGAAAAAAACGCCACTCGCCTTTATCCCATCGGGCATTCCACGGCTGTGTATTGCCTTTGTTATCGTGTTTGTGATAACTCAAAATCACCCGGCCTTGCGCATCGAAACCGATGCGATGATTGCCATTGATCATCCCACCCTCCACCGGCACGGCATCCACCAGCGCGCCATCGTTCAAGCGGATCGGTAAGCTCAGGGCTTTCCCTGCCGCTGTCTCCCAACGCCGCAGGTCTTTGCTGCGCGCGTAGCTCAGATCATGGTTCGTCGAAGCATCGGGCGATTCGCGCCAAACCCATGACAAATGAAAGTAGCCATCAGGTCCCATGACAGGTCCGGAAAAATACGCATTGCGCAGGCCTTCTCCGTCGGTGAGCGGGCGATCCAACAAACGCATCCACGTTTGACTCGCGAGATCATAGCGATTGAATATCTGATTGCCGTCGCCACTGCTGCCATCGCGATACATGAAGATCAAGTCACCCTGCGGACCGCGGAAAAATTTCGGATAGGTGGTGCGACTTTCCTGTTCTCCGACCATGCGATCAATGCGTCGTAGCGAACGCGCATCATACGGTTTTTCGCTGCGATAATAATAGAGCGGCACGCAATGCATATCGCCAGTCAAGTGGAGGTATCCCTCATCATCCAATGCCATGGTTAGGTAGTTGTGACTGTCCCAGCCCGTGGTGATGGGCAGTCGGGTAAAAGTCCACGACTTTTCCTCTAAGCGACGCTGCGCCACTGTCCACTGGCGATGTTCATCATAAAAGGCAACAAATTGGTGGGGAGCTTTCGTCAGCAAGCAAAAATCCACCGGATGCCCCGACCAGACGGGCGCGATGTCTAGTGTCTCTACTACCTCAGGTTGCGAGGCTTCGAGAGGCACGGCAAACAGCATCATCACCACACCGAACAATCTCGCACAAAATCTTTTCCCCATGTGGGAAAATACGGTCTGCATCGAACAGAACTTTCAATCCTAGGGAACGCAACTCCCTTCTCATTGGCTGTCACGGCGCACCCTGCCCTCATTGATTCATTGGCGTCAGTGATGGCTACGAGAGCCATTTTCACAATCAATCTCGCACAGTTTGACAAACATCGCGCAATCGCGATGATGGCTCCCACACGTATGCATCTCACGGAATTTACATGGTTGGCGATGATGGATGGTAAGCTGATGGCCTTGTCACTTTTCCTCCTGCTTTTTTTGTTTTGGAAAATGGAGTTGCTCGCCACGTTGCTGAATCTGAAATCATTTTCCCCGGAAATCCCCGCCGCGCTGCGCGACTTGTGGACGCAGGAATCGTATGAGAAGGCGCGCTCTTATTCGATCACGTCGGCGCGCTTTTCGATCGTCGAGTCCGCCTTCGGCCTCAGCCTGCTGCTGGCCTTCTGGGGCCTGAGCGGCTTTGGTTGGCTGGATGAGCTCACGCGGCAATGGTTCCCCGACTCCCCCATCCGAACCGGCCTCGCCTTTCTAGGAATTCTGTTTTTCAGCCAATACCTGCTCAGCCTGCCGCTGGCGATTTATGATACCTTTGTCATCGAGGAAAAATTCGGCTTCAACAAAACGACGCCGAAACTCTATGCCATCGACCAAATCAAGAGCATTCTGTTAGGCATCGTCATCGGCCTACCGCTGGCGGCAGCGATCCTGTGGATTTTTGCCAACGTCGCGCACGCTTGGGTCTGGGCCTGGCTCTGCCTTTCGGCCTTCCAACTGCTGATGATGTGGCTCGCTCCGGCGGTGATTCTGCCGCTATTCAATAAGTTCGAACCCATGCCCGAGGGCGAACTGCGCGATGCGATCGAGGCGATGGCAAAACGCTGTGATTTCCCCATCGTGGGGCTTTATGTCATGGATGGCTCGAAGCGATCGACCAAGGCCAACGCGTTTTTTACCGGCTTTGGCAAAACGAAAAAAATCGCCTTGTTCGATACGCTCATCGCCAAGCACAGCACCGAGGAACTTGTGGCGATTCTCGCCCACGAAATCGGCCACTTCCGCTGCAAACACATCCCGCAGCGCTTGGTGGCATCCATCGTGCAAAGCGCCGCATTGTTTTTTCTCATCGGTCTCGCCACCGATCCGCAGGGGGCCTTCGCACGACTGCTCTTCGATGCCTTCGGCGTCGCCACCATCAGCCCGCATGTAGGACTGGTGCTTTTCGGCATCCTCTTCTCCCCCGCCTCACGCTTGTTAGGGGTTTTCAGCAACCGTTGGTCGCGTAAGCATGAATTCGAAGCCGATGCCTACGCCGCAGAACACACCGGCTCGCCCGAGACCCTCATCACCGCGCTGAAAAAACTCACGACGGATAATCTATCGCACCCCACGCCTCACGCCCTACGCATCTGGCTCGACTACTCCCATCCTCCCCTCGCCCAAAGACTCGCCGCGTTGGAGAAATTGCGGTGACGTGGCGGCGCTTTCCAAGCGCCAAGCCAAATCGTGGCACGGGCGTCTCCGCCCGCAGGCCAAAATACAATAGTAATAGCTAGGTCACGGGTCCTCAATCCTCTGCAAGGCCTGCCTCCTCGCCTCCGACTCCGGTTGCGCATCCAGCCATTGCTTCGCGGCAGCGTAGTCCCTCATCGCCCAGCCATAGACGGCAGCGGGGAGATGCATTTCGCGCTCTTCTGGAGTCGCCTGCGTCATCAGTGCTGCGGCGGCTTCCTTGGCGCTGTTCGCGACCCGGCGCTCCCAGGCCACATCGCGCATGTCATGTCGCAAGGATTCCGTAGCGAGCTTTTCCGCCCAAGCGAAGGACTCTTCCGGAGGTTGAAATCGGACCACACTTTCCGCCCACACGCGTTGCAACGCCGGTGATTGCTGCGGCAACCAGCCGGCTAACACCTCCCGATAGGGTTGAAGTTCACTCCAATGAAACTCAAGCGCCGAGAGCGGAACATCTCCCGCATTCCGCAAGACTTCGGAGATCCTCGCCAACCAAGCTTGAGGATTTTCAGCAATGAAACCATTCGGGTTTTTACGAGGTTTCGCCACCCAGTCCAACATCTCACGCCGCTCTTTCTGACTCGGCAGGGAACGAATGGCGTTCACGATGACAGCCGGATCTGGCCACTCTTTTTTCCACGCTTCTTTCCATTCGTCGGTTTGTGAGAGTTCCCGTGGCTCAGTTTCTTTTTGCCAAACAGTATCCACTTCATCCAACATCTTTTTTCTCGCTTCCACTTCCTCACGCTCCCTATCCATGAGTCTCTCTTTTACTTTGCCGACCAGCGCTGGTTCTTTGATCACAGCCAAAACGGCTTCCTGAAATTTCTCATCCATGTGCGTCTTCTCGATCAATTCGCGCTGCAATTCCGCGCTGAAACCAGCAAACACATCCACGCACTCCTGAGGATGAGACTTGAAACTTTGGTCTGCCAATCGATCCCATTGCTCGCAAAAATTCCTGTTGAATAGCGCAGGTTTGCTCCTGAGATAAGCCATGCAAGCCTTGAAATCAAAGTCTGCCCACTTCACCAGAATGGCTTCATGCATTTCTCTATTCTGCAGTCCATCGGTGGGACAAACTTCATAGTAATCCAATGATTGCGCCGGAAACAAGCGAGCCATCTTTTCGATGAGCAATCGCAATGACGCGTCATCACCGGCTTGCACCCTATATTTCTTTTCTGCCAATCCCACCAAGTCCACGAGGCGATTCGCCTGCTCCAGCGCGAGTTGGAATTTCTCCTCATCATCGAGCATCATGTCTTGATACTCTGTGATCGCATCATCTTCCCGCGCGCTGGTTTTCTTGCTGGTGAAAACTTCTTCCCCAGCACTTGCTTCGGTCTTATCGAAATCTCGCTGATTGGCTAGGCAAAGATAGCCCAGCACCGCAGCCGTCAACGTAACCAGCACTTCGGCTTTCATCGCGACACCTCACTTTCCAAACGATTCAGCCAACGTCTCTTCTCTGAGGCATCGAGGTGAGAATTTTCAATATTCTGGCGCACGCCATCAATGACCTTGGGATCTTGCGAAGTCTTTTCCTGGCCCTGCCATTCCGCCCACAATCTCTGCATCAGCCTGTTGCGATCCTGTCGATTTTTCACCTCGGTGGCCCAGTAGATCGAAGTCACCACGTCGGCTTTCTTATCCATCGCAGCGTAAGAAATCGCATCGACAGCGCTATCACGCAATTCCCCCTGCGGCATTTGCTCCACGGCCTGTTCTAGCACCTCAGAGTGAGTGGTGTAAGAACGGTGAATCACCTCATGCCATTCGCTCTCTCTCGCTTGAGGTTTGCTCATCAAATGCCGCAAAGCATCCTCTGGAGCTTCTTCCAACCACACTCGATAAATCTCCGACCAATCCACATCACCGCCCCATTCCTTTGCTTTTTCAACCACGGCAGCCACTGGCTGATCTTCGTCTAACATCTGGGAAAGAGCGCGCTCCACCATGGCATCGCGCAGCGCACCGGCAGGCAGAGCCTTCATATCAGCCACGATTTCTGCCGATGACGGATGCTCCAGGTAGGACACAAAAGAATCAAGATCACCGCGTGGAATCCCATCCGCAATACCCACGAGCCATTCCGGATTGCGTCCGAACATTTTCAACAACTCATTCATGCTAGAGTCCATCATCCAGGATCGATGCTGGGGATGGATTTCTTTGAGCCACGCAAGCACAGCATCCTTGGTGGCGCCTCCATTTTCGCCCAGTAACAGATACTCCTCGAAAAAATCTGCAGATTGGCCGTAGGCCGGGCCTCGATCGTAGTCATGGCCGGGTGCAGTTTTCTGCGGCAACGGTGGTCCGATGTTGATGGGCAATGGCTCGCGCAGGGACGGCATGATGAAATCCATGGCTTTGCGCGGGTCCTTCGAGAGAGTCGCCTTTGCGATTTGCTCACGCAGAACGATGCGTTCCATGGGATTGGAAAACAATTCGCCGATCAATCGTTGAGCGAGTGAGGCATCGCGGCGCGCGATCGCCGACAAGCCTGGTTCGAATAAGTCACATTCATCCGCGCTATCTCGCATCGCGACAAAGCGGCTCACGGTCTCAACACTCACATCCGGCTGGTCGGCGAGCAATTGATAGATCGATCTTTGTTCTTCGTGAGGTAGATCGTTGATCCACGCGTAGCATGCAGAAGCATCGAGCTTCATCCATCCCACACAAACATCACGCACATTCTTTGGCGCATGGCTTTGACACCACTCTAGTGCCAGTTCAGGCGATGTTTCCGCCAAGCGTTGCAATAGAGAGCCTAAAATCTCTTGTGTTGCGGATAGATCATCATCATCCATAACGCCATCACGCACTGAATCAATCAGTTTCCATTGCTGCAGCAGATGCAACCCCATCAGAGGACCGCTTTCGATGCAGGAGTGCAGGATAAGTTTCTTTTCCAACTTGGAAATCTCCTGACCTGCCGCCTGCACAGCGGCCAGTGCATCGATCAAAGCCCATTGTCGCAGTGCCGCCGCGCGAAGAGGCAGCTCTTCGCTGTGGTGCTTTTCCACAAAGGCCCAGGCAGCCTGCGGAGCCACTTGCATCCAGCGCTTGAAGAGACCTTCCCAGACGTGGACCGGAAGGTATTGCTCCTCGTATTGTTTCGCCTTTTCATCGAACGGATCTTCCATCACCAAGACCCTGACCCGCTTTGCCAACATCTCCTGTGCCAGTGCAGCGCATTTTTCTGCATCGGCTAAAGGCAAATGACGCGCCAAAAGCAGTGCGGCATCCGCTCCCTGCGCATGCGCGAACTGCGTTTTTTCCAGAGCGGCAGACGATGCCATGACCGTCTCCTTCTGCGGCCCCCGTCGATTTTTCCAAGCCCCCGCCCCGGCACCCAGCAGAAATCCCACCAGCGCCAGCACGATCCACCGCTGAGACTGAAAACGCATAAGATGAACCTAGCGAAAAAGCGACATAGGACAAGGAATTTTCCGTGGCGGCGCTTCAAGACCTTCGTAGTCCCGCTCAGCGGGACGAAGCAGGTTCCAAGAGTCATGCCAAATTCATCGATCTGGCAAATTCTCGCGACGGATCAGATACCATCTCCAGCATAAATACAACGCACAGAGGCCGGAGACCATGATCATAGGGGACAAATAGGAAATGTCGGGAGGGCTCCATCGTTCGAGAACTGTTTTATGAAGAATGGGATGCGCGTATTTCGACTGACGATTCACCTGAAAGCCACTGGTAAATGTAGGGTTATTGAAATCCCACCCCACCGAAAAGCCACCATCATAGGTGGAAAAAGCGCCACCTGTGCGGGCAACCGGTGACCATGAGATATCAGTCTTATACACTTTAGAATCCCACCAAGCCCACGACAAAAACACCAGCGTGAACACCGTCAGCCACAAGGCGCGGCTGCGGAGGAGGAAGGACTGGAGGGTGGGTTTTTGTAGCATAAAAAGGCATTTGGCCATGGCGCTTGGAAAGCGCCGCCACGGTTACCTCCTGCGTCTGCTTTTGGGCTTCTCTGTTTGGGGTTCCTCGCGCTTGCGGGCTTGTTTGGTGGGAGGACGTGCCGACTCTTTCGCACCCTGCGGTTTTTTGCCGCGATTCCCCTGCTTGCGCGCGCCTTGTTTGTTGGATCGCTCTTGTTTGCCACGCGGTTCGCGGGCTTCTCCGGCGATGCTGAAATCCACGAATTTTCTTACGAAATCGACTTTGCCCACTCGCAGTGGCACGGCTTGCCCGGCGCGGAATTCGCCTCCGTCCCGACTCGTGAATCGCAGTCGCGCGGCATCGAAGTACCAATCCCCCGGCGGCAGGTCCTCGCGCTTGACCACGCCTTTCATCCCGATGGCAATCGCTTCAACAAACAATCCCATCGGCCGCACCTCGGTGATCATGCCTTCAAAGGTAGGAGCGTCTTTCATCTCGCCCGCCTTCGCCAGCCACTCCATGAGTTTGAGCAATTTCGTTTCGCTTTCCGCTCCGGCGGAGGTGCGCTCGGTGGTGGAAATGTGCTGGGCGATCTCGATCAATTCGCGCTGCGCCGGCGTGCGATCGCAGACCTTCGGTGCATTGCGCAGCAAGGGTTGCAGGGCGCGGTGGACGATGAGATCGGCATACCGGCGAATCGGGCTGGTGAAGTGGCAGTAGTCCGGTTTCGCCAAACCATAGTGACCTAACGGATCGACATCATACTGGGCGCGCTTGAGGCTCTTGAGCAGTCCCAGTTTGATCACATGCTCATCGGGATTGCCTTTGGCGGAATCTAACAACTGCTGCACATGCACGCGGTTACTGAGATCGCCGACCTTGTAGCCGAAGCCGCGCGCGGTCTCGGCGAAGGCGTTGAGTTTGTCAAAATCCGGATCTTCATGCACGCGGTGCACCACGGGTTTTTGCCGGCGTTTCAGCGCCAGCGCCACCGCGTCATTGGCGGCGAGCATGCATTCTTCGATGAGCTGGTGACTGCTGGTATGAATCACCTCTCGCACTTCACAGGCCTGGCCTTTGTCGTCGAGGATTACGCGGAATTCCGGAAACTCCAGATCGAGCGAGCCCATCTTGAAACGCAGTTCGCGCATGCGCGATGCCATTTTCCACGCCTCGCGCACCATCGCCGTGGCTTCAGGATCGCCGCTGTCATCGCCATCGAGCATGGCCTGGGCTTCTTCATACGAGAGCTTGGCACGACTGTGAATTACCGCATCAAAAAACTCCGCCTTGGCGATGCGACCACTGTGATCGATCTCCATCAGGGCACATTTCGTGAGGCGATCGACATCCGGCTTGAGAGAACAAATGCCATTGCTCAATTCCGGCGGCAACATCGGTAGGACGCGATCGACGAGATAGGTCGAGTTCCCCCGTTTTTGCGCCTCCACATCCATCGCCGAGACTGGCTTCACGTAGTAGGAAACATCGGCAATGTGCACGGCGAGACGCCAGCCCGAGGAAATGCGCTCGACCCAGATGGCGTCATCGTGGTCCTTGGCATCGGCGGGGTCGATGGTCATCACCAGACGATCGCGCCAATCCTCGCGCCGTTTCATTTCCTCTAACGGAATCGTTTCCGGCGTGGCATGCGCTTCCGCCATCACCGCATCGGAAAACGAAGTGCGCAGTCCATTGCGATGGATCACCGCCAGGATATCCACGCCCGGATCCCCCGGCCAGCCGAGCACCTCGACCACGCGGCCTTTCGGCGCTTTTTGCGGCTCATCCCATCGATCGATTTCCAACACCACCATCTGCCCCGGTTGCGCGGTAGTATCAACCGTGAGATCGACCGCACCTTTTAACGCCACATCATCCACATCCACCCAACTGAACTTCGCCTTGCGCCGGAAAATCCCCACCACCTTGCCACTGCGGCGCGAGATCACTTGCTCCACCCGCACCTTTGGCGCCACCTCTTCCAGTTCGGATTCCGAGAAACGACCTCGTTGGCGGGAAAACTTCGGCTGTGTCAGCACATTCACCAACACGCGATCTCCATCCAGAGCGGTGCCGCAATCGCGTTGCTCAGCGCGAAAGCGATCGAACTGCGTAAAGTCCCAGTCCTTGTTCTCCGGAGCCGCCGCATCCGCATAGACCCAGGCGAAGCCTTTGGGCGCAAAACGGATCGTGCCGACAAGTTGTTTCGGCGTGCGCGTCCTCGACGTTTCCTTGATCAATTCATAGCGCGACGCCTTGCCTTGCACGATTTTCCCGGCCGCCGCGAGCTTGCTGAGGATGTTGCGCAGCGCGGCGCGATCGTTCGAGTGAATTTCCATGGCCCGCGCCATCTGGGATTGATCCATCGGCTTATAAGCCGCATCGCTCATGAATCGCAGTATCGCCTGCTCGTTTAATTTCATAGTGTCATCCTGCATGAACCGAGCGCTGACGGCAATGCCAAACTCTAAGGGGAGCAACACCACCCTCAACAACTCGCAGTTCAGCAATGTCAGCGTGACGCCTTGAGGCGGTATCGAGTCATCGTAGAAAAGCCTCCCCCCGCACCAACGGTGCCTGCGGTGATAGCGAAGGGTAAAACCTTGGAAAGGCAACGCCCTGGGGAAAGATTCCCCCCACCATTCAACCGTCCTAACGGGACGATTCATACCAGCCCATGATTTTAATCATGGGACACGCCGCCCACCACACCTCTTGCGTCCTAACGGGACGCCTCATCGCCTTCGGAATGGGAGGGATTGTTTCTCACATCCGACAATCCACGACTTTCGCCATTGACGCACCAATGAGCCATCCCTAGTTTTTTTCCACGAATCACCATGAGCCTGTACCGCATCACGACCGACAAACTGGAACTCATCGAACGCACCACTTTTGCGGCGGCGAGCGTGTTCGAGCGCAAGGATTTACAACGCTTATTGCGACGCGACATCAACGTCATCGCGGAAGACCTGATGGTCATCGCCGAAGAATACGGTGAATGGGAAGACAGCAACCGCCGCATCGATCTGCTCTGCCTCGGCAAGGATGCCAGCTTGGTGGTGGTGGAGATCAAACGCACCGAAGTCGGCGGCCACATGGAACTGCAAGCCATTCGCTACGCAGCGATGGTTTCGAGCATGACGCTCGAACAAGTCGTGAAGGCCTACGCCCGCAGTAACGGCAGCGATGTCGATGCCGCGCGCAGTGAAATCCATGAATTCCTCCAATGGGAAGGCGAAGAACCCGCAGAACTCACCGGCGAAGTGCGCATCATCCTCGCCTCGGCCGACTTCTCCACGGAATTGACCACGGCCGTTCTTTGGCTCAACCGCCACGATCTCAACATCACCTGCATCCGCCTGCGTCCCTACCTCATGGACAATCAAGTCCTCATCGAATCCACCCAAATCATTCCCCTGCCGGAATCAGCGGATTATGAGGTGAAAATTCGGGAGCAGGAGAAAGAAAAGAAAAAGGTTCTTGGGCGGCAACAAGAAGATTTGTGGAAATTTTGGAGTCAAACACTCGAACGTTGCAAAAACAAGACAGGCCGATTTGCTTCAAGAAAAGCCACTATTGCAAACTGGATCAATCTTGGCATTGGAAGAAGCGGATTCATGCTCAATATGGTTCTTCGGCAAGAATTCTCTGTTGTTGAATGTTACATCCGAATCGATAGTGACGGCGATAAAAGTTTAGGTGCATTCCAAGCACTATTCGCACAGAAAGATTCCATTGAAGCAAACTTTGGCTCGAGTTTGGATTGGCAAGAGTTACCCAATCGAATTGGTTGCCGGATCTGCGCCAAGTTTCCCGGTGGTTGGAAAGCCCCCGAGTCCGAATGGCCCGAATTGCAAGACCGCATGATCGATGCCCTCATCCGCCTCGACAACGCCCTGCGCCAGCCGATTCAGGATTTGAAGATTTGAAAAAGCGCGCAATGATTTGTCACTAGGCCGAAGTATCCTCATATTCTTTCTCGTTTTGCACTCTATCACAGTTCAAATATTACCGTGCGATGACCCCAGAGATGATTCATGATGTTACGACGCGAACATATACAGAAACTTCTGAAAGCCGATGAAAGCCTCTTGGATCTGTTGGGGTGCTCCGAGATCGGCCACGGCATCGGGGATCGAGTCGTGGTACTTTAGTTTCAGCAGGGGCGTGAGCTTCTCTGCACTCAGCTCCTCCACGCCGACGGTGACGTAGTGGGAGAGAACGAAGTTGAGGAAGGCTTGCTGTTTTTCGGAGAATTCTTCATTCACCCGTAACCGCGCGTGAGCCGCACGCTCGCAGCGTTCGATGGGCGGACGTGCATACGCCACATTCGCGAGGACATCAAAGAGATCACTGTTTTCGGCATCGATGATTCGTTGCATTTCCACGAGTTGTTCCTTGCCGAAACCCTGATCCTCCAGTCCTTGCAGCAATTTCGCGCGTGTCGTTGGATCACTCCACAGTTGGCGCAATTCGTCCTCGTTGCTGAAAAATGCGGGCAGCTTGCCAAAGAGCATTTCCATGAATTGCTGGGAGGACATTGGTGTGCCATCGGGATGCCAGAAGGTGGTCATCATCATGTGCTGAATGCTGCGCTCTTTGCCATCGGCGAGTTTTACCGTGACTTTGTTGCGGCGTTTGCACTCGCAGGGTTCTTTGCCGCAATCGAGACATTTCTCCTTAGGACATTTACAGGGAGATTGCCCACACTTGGCGCAAGGGCGAGGTGGTTTGACTTCACAGGTGCAAGGGCTGCTTCCGCACTTGTCACAGGTTTCGGGTGCAATTGGTTCACCATCCCATTCAGGATCTTGAAAGTGATGGTGCGCTTTGACGAAATCATAGATCGTGAAGTAGTCCTTGCCATCGTAGAGTCGGGTGCCACGACCAATGATTTGCTTGAACTCGATCATCGAATTCACCGGGCGCAGCAGTACGATGTTGCGCACATTGCGGGCATCGACACCCGTGGAGAGTTTCTGCGATGTCGTTAGGATGGTGGGGATGCTTTTTTCGTTATCTTGGAAATGTTTCAAATACTGCTCGCCGAGTGCACCATCGTTCGCCGTGACGCGCTGGCAATACTGCGGATCTTTGCTGGTCTTGATTTGATTGATGTAATCCCGCACCGCTAAGGCGTGTTCTTGTGTCGCGCAAAACACTAACGTTTTTTCGTTCTGGTTGATTTGCTCCATGAAAAGATCCACACGCTTTTTCTCTCTTGCGGGAATGCGGATGATGCGGTTGAAGTCTTTTTCTACGTAGCGTTTGCCAATTTCGATTTCACCTTCGATGACAAAATCATCTTTCGTGTAAACATACTCGTCCAATGTGGTAGAGATTTGTTTGATCTTGAAGGGCGTGAGAAAGCCGTCGTTGATGCCATCTTTTAACGAATAGATAAAAACCGGCTCACCGAAGTAGCGGTAGGTATCGACGTTGTCTTTGCGTTTCGGTGTTGCTGTGAGGCCGATTTGCACGGCCGGGGAAAAATAGTCCAGGATGGCGCGCCAGTTGCCTTCATCATTCGCGCCACCGCGATGACATTCATCGATGATGATCAGATCGAAAAAGTCTTTCGGGTAATCGCCGAAGTTGCATTGCGCAGCGAGATTGCTTTTTGAGGCTGGGGCAAAAACGATTTCATCTTCTGCGACTCTCAGTGCCTCTTGTTCTGTCTCGTCTATTTCCTCGTTCTTTTGCCCGACCATGAAGGTCTGGAAAATCGTGAAAAAGATGCTGCCATTGGTAGGCACTCGCCCTTTTTTACGAATGATTTCGGGATCGATGCGCACGAGAGCGTCATCGGGAAATGCGGAGAACGAGATGTACGCCTGATCCGCCAAGATATTGCGGTCGGCGAGGAAAAGGATGCGCGGCCGGCGTGTGGGTTGGCCGCTCAAGTTCCAGCGAGAATGGAAGATTTTCCACGCGATCTGAAAGGCGATGAAGGTTTTTCCCGTGCCTGTGGCCAAGGTCAAAAGGATGCGTGGCTGTCCCTGCGCAATCGCCTCCAACACCCGATCCACCGCGATGTCTTGGTAGTAGCGGCTCGGGTGCGAACCACTTTTGTCTTCAAAAGGAATCGCCGCGAAACGATCACGCCACGCATTTTCCTCAGCAAAGGTCTTGGCCCAAAGTTCATCGGGCGTCGGATAGGTGGCGATTTCCTTCTCCTCGCCAGTCTCGATATCGATGGCATAGAGCCTTTGGCCATTAGTCGAGTAGCCAAAGCGGATGTCCATTTTCGCGGCATACTCCTTCGCCTGGGTAACGCCTTCGGTCAGTGGTTTATCCCATGCTTTCGCCTCTACCACAGCAAGCTTGTGATTCCGATAGACCAGCACGTAGTCGGCTTTCATCTGCTGACCTCTGCGCCCCGTGCCCTCGATACGACCTTGCGTGATCGTATGCTCGCGCAGGATTTTACTACCCTCCACCACGCCCCACCCCGCCGCTTTCAACGCGGGATCGATGTGTTCGGCTCTGGTTTCGGATTCGTTCATGATGGTTGGTTAGAGAGACTTCAAACCATTGATAAAATAGTTAAAACTGCGCGACTCATTATTATCTGGATTCAGATGCAAAGCCATGGTACGCGCCAGTTCAATTTTTCTGAGACCACTTGAAAAATGACCAGCACGCTGTAATACTCGCTCCAATGCTTCCCAAGTTCCTCCAGCGACCGCATCTGGATCACGAAACTGGGCTCGACTCGCTAAACTTGCGGGAATCCCGCGGTAGGCAGACCGCAGCACTTCTATATCGCCAAGAAACCACGCCTCCAATTCTTCAACCGCAATTCTATTGAGAACGGTGAATGCACCATCACCCGCAGCACTCTTCGTTACCAAATTCGCAGCTATCGCGGCAGCCTCCATTTTGGCCTTCAGTTGCTGACAGTTCTCGCGATCTTCATCGACTAAAACGACGATGCGAAAATCTTCGGGTATCCATGCGGCATACCCTTTGAGTCGATCTTCTAGTTTGGAAAGTAGATCCGATTTACCCTGAAAAGGAATCAATCTCCAGCTTGTCGTATCAGGCAGAATTCTCGGAAGAAATCCATGCAAGAACGCCTCTGTTGAAGGCTCTTCGAGGAGCATTTCAATGTGCATAGTTCAGCGTTTATTAGATTTTCGTTTGGGGTTCAGTTCCGCACCACTATTGGTTAGCGGATCACCGACTTCGAAGTGACCCTCCATCCAGAGTTGCCCAAGTAGTGCGCCATGCTCCATGAATTCGTTGATGCCCTTCATTTCTGAGGATCGTCGTGCTTGGGTGTATCCATCTTCCGTTCGATACAAAACCCACACCTCGTTTGGCTTTAGAGCATTGACAAAAAATGGCGAGTGTGTCGTGACCATCAACTGAGAGTTTGCGGAGGCAGCACGGCATTCTTCGGCTAATTCAGGCAGCAGGCGCGGATGAAGTTGGTTTTCTGGTTCTTCGATTCCGATGAGTTGCGGAGGCTCTGGATCATAAAGTAGCGTGAGATAAGCGAGCATTTTTAGTGTGCCATCCGAAGCAAATTTGGCCATCACTGGCTTCTCGAAAGGGGCATCTTTCACTTCCAATAACAATCTACCATCTGGCATCAGCGATGCATCTACCTTTTCAAGTCGGGGCACTCGCTGCGCCAACTTTTGCAGAATCATATCGAGTTGATCTGAATGACCCTCTTTTAAATACTGAATCACATTCGGAAGGTTATCTCCCGTGGTGCTAAGGCGCTCCTGCGGTCCAGCTTCTGGAACACCTCTTGTGCTGTCTGCGCTGAGATAGGATAGATACCAACCTGTTATGAAACGGCGCAATGCACCCACACGCGGGTGCTTGGCTAACTGTCCCAGTGTGTTCACGGCTAACAACTCCCGTGAATCAAGTTTTTCTTCCGTTCTTGTATCGTTCGCATCAGGCTCATCGCCCGTTACCACAATACCAGTGCCAGGAACATCTCTGCCGAAATCCAAAAAATAAAATGGAGCCGCTGGGTGCTTGCGCTTCCAGCGCAAAAACTCACGTACCACATATGGGCCTTTGGTATCTTCGCCAATCTCTAGTTGGTAGGTGATCAACGGCGAGGACTTTTTTTCGCGATATTTCACCTCGAATGTGATATTGCCTTCGGTTCCTCGTGTCCGTAGTTCTTTGAAGCGCCCGCGTTTGTCCCAAGCTTTGCGCAGACCACCTTGAAAACTCTCCGCAAGGAATGCGAAAGCATCAAATATCGTTGACTTGCCACTGCCATTGGGGCCTAAAAATACCGTTAATGGCGTCAAATCATTGAGCACGATATCTTTCAGCGCGCGATAATTGCGTACACGTAGGTATTCAATGCGCGGTGTATCAATTTTAATTGGTTTCATAGTGCGATTGTAATGAATGAATCTAAAAAGTAAATTAGCTAAAGTTCTCCGCTAAAGGCTTGGTGCAGCAGCGACTTCTTCAACGCCTCCAGCGCGGCGTGCTTCCGCTCGTAGAGGCGGGCGAGGCGTTGGGTTTCTTCGCGGAGGGAGGAGAGTTGCGCGACGACTGGCTTCTGAACTGGTAGCGGCGGCAAGACCACGCTCACGCTGTTGAATTTCGACTTGTTGACGATTGGGACTGTCGTTCCCGAGGCCAAGGACTCCAACTGCGATTTGAAGACAGGTGAGAGCGACTGAAAGAACATGAACTCTGGAATCGCTTGGCTTTCGTCTGGCAGGATGGCGTTGATTTGTTGGTTGAACGCAACGGGCACAGTGTTCAGGCCAATTTTCCCCAAATTGCCGATGCACGAAACCAAGATTGATTTCGCGGGAAGCGTGCGGGCGACTGCCGCCCCCGCCTCCGAAAGGCCATCGGGCGCGGAATCGAAAGCCTCGTCGCAGAGTTCCGGCGGCTTAACGAGAGGCATGAAATCGCCGTAGAAATCTGCGTTGTTCTTTGGCGGAGTTGTCCCGGTGGCGGTCGTGAATATATCTCCCAATGTCTTCTCCACCCACCCCGGGCCGCGCTGGGTGAAGACGGATTGGAGGTGGCTTTCGAAGAGGGCGCGGGCGTTTTGGAGGTTCTTTTCGGCGTTGGCTTTGGCGGTGGCGAGGCCCTCAAACGCTTCGTCCAGCAGGCCGACGATCCGCT
>CAMDAD010000023.1 GCA_945888515.1 Akkermansia muciniphila
CACCCGGTCCCATTCCGAACCCGGAAGTGAAACGCTTCAGCGCCAATGGTAGTGAGACGATAGGTCTTGTGAGAGTAGGTCGTCGCCAGGTATATGCCCCGCATTCAGCAATGAATGCGGGGCTCTTTTTTTGTGCGTGTGGGACACACCCAGGTCTACCTGTTCAAGAGAAAAAAGAATAGTCCTAGACTTGCCCGCAGGATCGCTCTCAAACACGCTCAATGCGTAGAGAAAAAGTCAACAAACGGTAGGGGCGCTTCGCTACTCACGACGACTCGTGTGCTCCCCGCTTTTCTGCTCCTCAAAAAATCCCGAGACGAAGAGTAGTGAGGCGGCGATGCAGATGCAGGAATCAGCGACATTAAATGTAGGCCACCAACCGCCGCTCGAGGGCATGATTTTTTCAAAGCCAGGGAGCCAGATGCTGATGAAGTCCACTACGTAACCCTCTGAGAGGCGTTTCCAAAAACTTTCTCCGGCATATTGCTGCAACTGGAAACCCTGGAAAAGCCGGTCGGTGAAATTACCGAAGATGCCGGCCAGCAACAAGCTCACAGCGATGCGCGACGGCGTGTTCGAGAATACACCTTTTTTCCAAAAATGTCGGATGCCGAACAGTGCTAGCATGGGAACAAAGAAAAACACGATGGGTGCCCAGGATGTGCCATTTCCCATTCCGAAAGCGACGCCTTGGTTGTGAACGCGTATGATAAAAAACCACGGAGTTAGTTCGACCACGCGGACTCCATAGCCAGGTTCGGGAAAGCTGCATACGATCCACCACTTACTGATTTGATCGAGCACGTAAAGGGGAAGCGTGATCCAACAGCAGAGCTGGCGAAAAGTGAGGTTCATGATCTACTGACAGTTAAGAAACGACATCGTCACAACGGTGGCATAGGCCGCTCTCGAGGAGAGGCTCGTGCCGGCGGCAGCGGGGGCAAAGCGGAAGGTCGGTTTTGCGGGCGGCAGCGGATGCCGTCTCGCCAGTGTTCACTTCGAGCTTCGCGATGATAAAAAATTCCTTCATGGCCTCGATGTCTTGCAAGGCACTGAGGGCTGGGTCATTTTCCGGCACAGTCAGCACAATGGCAGCTTCGTTGTTGCGAGAAAACTCTTTCGCCTGGATGCAGGGCTCAATGGAGGTCTGGATCAGATAACGCAGCTCGAACAAGCGATCCATCACCGGCGTGGCGGTGCTGCTAGCATAGCGGGCATCGGGCTCGGGGAAATCCTGTTCGTGAATGCTGCCAGTGGTAAACGTGGCATGTTCCCATGCTTCATCTGCGGTGTAGGCGAGGATGGGTGCTAGCAGTCGACTGATGGCACTGAAGAGCTCATACATTGCGGTTTGACTGGCACGACGACGCAGCGAATCCGGCGCATCGCAATACATCCTGTCCTTGGTGACATCGATGTAAACGGCACTGAGGTCAGCGGTGCAGAATTGGTTAAGCGCGTTGAAGACCTTGCGGAATTCGAAGTTTTCGTAGGCCTTGCGACATTCGCCGACCACGGCGTGGAGGCGCTCCATGATCCAGCGATCAAAGAGCGGCATCTCTTCTGCGGAAACGGCATCTTTTTCTGGATCAAAGCCGTCGAGGTTGCCTAACAGAATGCGCAAGGTGTTGCGGAGACGGCGATAGGGCTCGGCGACTTGTTTGAACAATTCCTCGCCGAAAGGCACCTCGCTCTGCCAGTCTACAGAGCTCACCCAAAGGCGAACGATATCGGCACCATACTTGTTGTAGTAGTGGGCGGCATCGATGGGCTTGCCAGCTTTTTCGGCTTCGGATTTCGAGAGTTTTTTCTTGTCCTTATCGACCACGAATCCGTGGGTGAGCACGGCTTTGTATGGCGCGGCGTTGCGATAGGCGACGCTGAGCATCAGCGAGCTCTGGAACCAGCCGCGGTGCTGGTCGGTGGCTTCGAGATAAAGGTCGGCAGGACCATGCAGTGCGGGATTGCGATCGAGAACGGCGGCGTGCGAGCAACCGCTATCGATCCAAACGTCGAGCGTGTCGCGGCATTTTTTCACGCCGGCGGGCAGGCCTAACAACTCAGCGAGTTCGGCGTCGGATTTTTCAAACCAGACATTAGTGCCTTCGGTTTCGACTAGGTCGGCGACCTTGCGGGCGAGCGCGGCATCGAGGATGACCGCGCCGTCTTCCTGGTAAAACACTGGCAGGGGAACACCCCAGGTGCGTTGGCGGGAAATGCACCAGTCGGGTCGGGATTCGACTGTGCCATAGATGCGATTGCGTCCCCACGCGGGCAGCCATTGCACTTCATCGATAGCCTGCAGCGCGCGTTCGCGAATGCCATCAAGCGAAATGAAAAATTGCTCCACAGCGCGGAAGATGATGGGAGTTTTCGAGCGCCAGCAATGAGGATAGCTGTGGCGATAAATTTCACGACCTAGCAGAACGCCATTGGCGGCGAGCATCTCGATGATCGGTTCGTTTGAGGCGAAAACGTGTTTTCCTAACAAATCTGGCATCTCCGCTTCCTCGGTGAAGTGGCCGTTGTCATCGACGGGCGAGAGTAGACCGAGTTTGTTCTGCATGCCGGCGACGTAGTCGTCCGCACCGTGACCGGGAGCGATGTGGACCGCGCCCGTGCCGGTATCGGTCGTGACAAAGGTCGCGAGGATGACACGCGACGTGCGATCGATGAGCGGGTGCTTTGCTTCCAGTCCTTCGAGTTCGCGGCCTTTGCATTCGCGCACGATTTCTTGAAGAACGTAGCCGGTTTTTTGTTGGAACGTTTCCACCAATTCGCGGACGATCACTAATGTCTCGTTAGCGTCATCCTTGGCATAACGTGCGACCACATAGGTGAAATCCGGATGCACCGCGATGCCGAGGTTGGCGGGCAGAGTCCAAGGTGTCGTGGTCCAGATCACCATCGATTCGCCAGAGCCATTAGTGAGCGGGAACTTGACGAAGATCGCCGGGCTTTCCTTGTCCATGTATTCCACTTCCGCTTCGGCGAGGGCGGTGTGCGCGCCATACGACCACTGCACCGGCTTGCGGCTTTGGTAAATGCGGCCGTCCTCCACCATTTTCGCGAAGACGCGCAGGATGTCGGCTTCATAGCTCGGTGCCATCGTGAGGTAGGGATTTTGCCAATCGCCGAAAACACCAAGGCGGCGGAACGATGCTCGCTGGATGTCGATGAATTTCAGGGCGAACTCCGTGCAGCGGCGGCGGATTTCACCGGCCTCCAGACCGGCGGCTTGTTTCACGACTTTGAACTCGATGGGCAGACCGTGGCAGTCCCAACCCGGTACAAACGGCACGGCAAAGCCGGCCATGGTTTTGGATTTCACCACTAGGTCCTTGAGCACTTTGTTCAGCGCCGTGCCCATGTGGACGTCGCCATTCGCAAACGGCGGGCCGTCGTGCAGGATGAACGTGGGTGCCTTCTGGGCGATGCGGCGGTCGAGGATGGTGCGATACAAATCACGAGCCTCCCAAGCGGCAAGACGCTTGGGTTCGTTTTCCACCAGGTCTGCGCGCATGGGGAAATGCGTTTGCGGCAGGGTGATGGTATCCTTGTAATTCTTCGATTCCGCGCTCATGATGGGACGGCGAGACTACACAGAACGGGCGACAGGTCAAGAATGGCTGGGGATTTTTCGACGATTGGCGCCGGTGAGGGCTGACTATTTTTTCAATGTCAGCAAGTAGGCGATCAAATGCTCCAGATCCTGGGCGGGAATGACGCCCTGAAACGAGGGCATCGAGGGCGGGTAGCCCGGGGCGATGGTTGCGGCGGGTTCGAGGATGGATTGGCGCAGCGTGGCGGTATTGTGACGCGTGGCGACATCCTGCAGCGGTGGTCCGGTGAGTTTTTCGCCCGCAAGAGAGTGGCAGCCGTTGCAGGCGTAGCGGGTGAAAATCGCCTTACCCGTGATGGCATCGCCGGGCGTCAGCGCGGCAGCGGATTTTTCTAACACAAGTTGCAAATCCTGGGCATCCGCCGGCGGCAGGTGATGCGGGCGGCTGTAGAGATGGAGGGGAAACGTTTGCGACGGTGAGGTGAAGTTCAACTGCAAATCCATGACATTCGATCGACGCAGCAACGGATACTCGATGCGCAAGGTGCGGCGGTCCGCTGACAGCGCGAATGATTTTGGCGGGAACTGATGCTCGCCGGGTTTCTTATTCCACAAAAAATGCCCGGATCCATAGCTGCGCGTGCGCTGGATATCGAACAAACGCAGGCTGGCGGGGGTGAGGCTTTCATCCGCGTGCAGCGCGCGATGAAACTGTACGACGATGGCATGTTGACTCACCTCCAACGACACGGGCGCGGGAAAGGTCGTGGCGGTCTCGATCGATGCCAGGCCCATGGTTTGTGGCGTGGTGGGAACGTAGCCGGAAATGCCGATGCCGGTGACGTAGAGCCTGCCGGATTGCGGATGCGTGGCGGCCTTGAGCGAGGGGAAATCCAATTGCAAGGGGAGCATCCACGAGAATGCCTGGCCACTCTTTGGTGTCAGAATGGGGAAGAGTCTGCCGTTCCACGAGACTTGCACGAAGAGCTCGCCCAGCTCGGGAAACGCCTTCGCCGAGGTGGTCGCAAAGCCCGCTGCGGAGCGATTGCTTTGATACGGGTAATACAGCAGCGGCTCGGTGATGCGTGGGATTTTGTCGAAATTGGTGGGCGAAAATCCAAGGTGCGGTTTCCCCGTGAGAATCCGATGGATCGGCGTGCTGGGGATTTCATTTCCCTGCTGATCCGAGGCGAAAACGGCGCCGTCCTGACGCAGCCCCACGAAGGGCATGCGCAGACCCTGTGCGATGGATGTGATGCTGCGGCCATCCGGCGAAATGCGCAGAATCGCCCCGCGATGCGTGGACTGCTCGATGAAACCCTTGCCGCCTTCTTTGTCGATGCCGCCCTTGGCGATGAGGAAGGAACCGTCTGCCTCGATCGCCATCGAGGTGGAGAAATCCCGCGTGTGCAAGGTTTGAAAAAACGCATCGGAAGCGCAGCGGAAGAGATCGATGTGATGATCGCCATTGCTGTCGATCAGCTCGGTGATTTGATCGCGGCCCAGCGCAAACAAACGCTGCTTGGCATCGATGGCCACGGCCATGGGTTCATACAAACCCGTGGCGATTCGTCGCCAGGTTGACTCCGCGGCATCGAGCCCGGAAATTTTCCAAATGTCGCCATCGAGCGTGCTGAGAATGGCATCGCCATTGGCGAAAAACGCGATGTCCACCGGGCGGATCGCGCGTTTCGTCGCGGGGAAGCCGAAATCACGCAGGGCAAACGGTGCCACAACTCTCGCCGTCGGATTCTTCAACGTCAGTGCCTTGGGGAACACCGGCGTGGCGGGAGCGGCTGCGGGGATAGCCAGTGCGGGCTTCGGCTCTTGCGCGGCTGTGAAAAGCAGATACTCAAGCGGTTGGGTGGCGGTCGCGATTTCCACCACGTTGCCGCGAATGACCGCACCGCTGCTGCGTGTGCGAAAACGATCGCTCCCCAGGGCAAAACGCAGCGACTGGTTGTGCGCGCCGATACGAAGAGCGCGCTGGATGTTTCCCTGCGCATCGGCACGGAGAGATTCCTCGATGCTGGTGTCGCCGATCTGATAGATGACAACCGCCTGGCTGCCGCGCAGCGCGATGCCGTGAAAACGTCCCACCGCGACGGGCAGGGGACCGATGCGCGTTTTGCCATCGGTGAGCACATGCGTGCGCGGGTCGGCTGCCGGATTTTCCCCTAACGCAACTCCCATGATTTCCGCTGTCTCGTGCCCTACTTTTCCGCGCAGCATCGGTGGTTTTTCCGCCTTGGCTTTGGCATCGGGGTAACAAATGGCGGCCATCGAGTCATAGCTCAGCGGCGCCTGCCCGGACTCCGCGCGCCAGATCGCCGCCCAGCGCAGCAGGTCGGGATCGAAGCAGGCCCAGTAGTCGTGCCCCAGAGGTATGATCGCTGCCCGCCGTACCCGATTCGCTTGTTTCGCCTCGCCGATCACCAGCGCACTGCGCAAAAACGGTGTTTCCTTTTCGAGAAACGTAGTGTTCGAAAGCGGCGGCTGCCCCCACGCTGTCGAGGTGCCGAGCGCGAGCACGGCGGTGAATGTTAGAAAAAAATGCGAGCGTTGCATGCGATGAACGCCGACAATCTGCCTCATGTCCCCCCCAAATACCAGCGACATTTGTGACCCCTCCACAGTCGCTCGTTTCCCCGGGCGCAACTCGTGGCAACGTACGATGCCCGCTACCGAGAGAGACCCTCCGATTCTAGTTGAGGTTTGTCGCCACCTTTCGATTTCGCAATGCTTTCAGAAGAAGCATAACAATAAGCGAGTAGTGCGCAACAGCTGGGACGCAGTGTTTTTGTTTGCCGAGGGTGTCTGTTTGTTCTATCTCTTCGTTGTGTGCCCGCTACCTTTTAGCTGTGCCAAACCTCATTGTTAGCGTAAGAAATGGAATTCTCCCTACATGCCAATATGTGCGATCAGATGACAAGGAATTCAGGGCATACTTTCTTACATCTTCCGCTGAACTTGGATACCGGATCAACCCCAAAAAAGAAGAACGCTAAAAAGACGCTTCATCCAACGGCGGGTAGCACAGCTCCGACATTATTTCTGCTCGACACTTCTGGGTCGTTGCTGTAGCAAATCATCTGTTAGGAGCGAGCGATAACCGGTCGTCTGAAGTTGGTAACTTAGACCAGTAAAAAGCAGAACCACCGTATTTTTCTACTAATCATATGCACACACAATATCTCATTCTGCTCATGAGCTCCTTGATGTTATTCGGGGACCAGGCAGTGAAGGTGCCTATGGAGAAACTGGGGACGGAATATGAGCTGATTGGCAAGCTACACGCGCCTCTGGGTAAGCTCATCACAGTAGTTGGGGTGGTCGTGGAGGGCCCATTCAAGGGATACGAGGGAGGCCCGAATCTGCGAGTCCAGCAGATACAGGGCAAATATTACCAAAAAGACATCCAAATCTGCCTCTCGCCCTATTTTACTGATTGGGGTGAAAGTGCCGCAGTTCCCAAATTAAAGAACGGTGAGACATACGAGATGGAAGGATATGAGACCGGTGGATTCGTAGGCGTTCCGGATGAGGCTTACAGCAAAGCAGGGCTTATGATTCAGACAAGCGGTCACTATTTTCGCCATAGATTTGTTGCCATAAAGGCCAAATTAACAAAGCCGATTTCGTGCGCGCCGTGGATGTTTTCTGGCGAAAAGGCCTTGCTGTCGGGAGTGGCGAAGTCGCTGGCTGGTGACGCAGCTTTGGTGGGCGATGGCTGGTCGGTCATAGTAAAGCGCGGAGAAAAGTGGAACGATCATGTCGAGGGTAAAAAGATCGAATCGTATGGACTCTACAACCCTGACCCGACAGGGAAAGAGGATCCAAATCGAGCGAACAAGACATTTGATCTGGTTGATGGTTGGTGGCGATTGGTTGCATTAGAGGATCAAGTGGGGCGCATGGTCGCTTTGCGAGGAACTGCGAGAAGTATGAATGGTGTGTGGTGGTTTCACTACCGCGGTACGGATTTATACGTTGACGGCATGGAGTCTCTGCCCGGGTGGTCACATACGAATCATTGGCAAGCAATGCAGATCGAAGGCAGGCTGGAAAAAGCTAAGCTCCCGAGCTTAGAGCAAATCAGTCTGAAAACAGATCGCGATCTTGTGGAATATTACATAGTGCGTGATCCCAAATGGAAGTCTTTGCCTGAGTTGCTCGCGCCCGAAACAGGTCTTCCGCCATCAGCTGAATAGCAAAAGGAAATGGCTTGCTGCAATGGCTCTACGGAGACGCGATCTTTGCATGCAATTTCGGGAAAAATCGCAGGGTTGCTCGGGAGCAGTGTTCGGTGATCGCTTCCAGTGTTTCTCCGCATTCGGCGGCGGTGTGGCGGACGAAGGATGGCTTGGTTCGCTGGTCGCGGAAAGGGACGAGAACGAGGTAGGGCGCTTCGGTATCTAACAGAAATTTTTCATCGGGCAGTTTTGTAAACATTTATCACTCGAACACGATAAATTCCTGAAATTTTTCCAGCGTCTTGGGGCCGATTCCTGACACCTTGAGAAGGTCTTGTGATTTTTTAAATGGACGGGAACTGATGATATTCTTTGCCGTCGCCTCGCCGATCCCTGGCAGGCTCATCAGTTCGGCCTGAGTGGCGGTGTTTGGGTTGATTTTTTTGCCGATGATGTTTTTGGGGTTATCGATACCAATGAGATCTTTGGCGGCTTCTTCTCGTTCGTTTTTGCGTTCGGCGGGGAGATCGTTCCAGTTGGTTTTTGACCAGACGCCTCGTTTATTGGTGGCGGCTTGTAGTTCGAGATCGCCCAGTGCGGCCCCGTATTCTTTCGCCGTTTGCGGCGGTGAGTGATACGTCACACGGGTAACGCCGAACGCTCGAGCCAGACCGTTTTTCACCAATTCTTGCGATAGGTCTTTACCGTCGGCAGTGACAATGAACGCATAAACGCGCGAGAAATTGGCATCGCCTCGCGCATCGGCCTTGGCGGTATGGACGGTGAACGGTTGTCGCAGGGCTTGCTCGACAAATTGGGCTGCTTTTTCGCCATAGGATTTCGCAATGGCGGCGGCTTGTTGTGGATCGGGATCGATGTGAGTAATGCCGAAATAACTGCGCTGAGCGCGAAGACGGCGGCTGTCCGTTGCGTCGTTCACATGCCATTCGATGCAGTCGCATCCGTAAAGTCGGACGCTGATGGACTCACCGTTTGCTAGCTTGACGAGAAAGCTATCGCCATCCGCCCATTCGGTTTTTGAAAAGCTGCAGAGCTTGTATGTTTCTAGGGGCTTTTGTGCGAACACCGGGAGGGTGAGGGCGATGAGGCAGATGATGAGTTTTTTCATGGCGATTTAGTTATCCTTGTCCCAGAGGGTGGATCACGCGTAGGTGATCGACTCCGTGTTTTTCGAGTTCGATCCAATAGCGTTTTTCCTGTTCGGCGGTTTGTGCGCGGCGCTGTTCTTCGGTGAGATTGTTCCAAGCATCGAAACCGATGCGCTGGGCGAGGTCGCGGTCGGCGAGGCGGATCACCAGTTCCTCCCAAAAACTTTCCTGACGAAATTCATCGTAGCATTGCATGAAAAATGAGTTTTTTTCAAAATCATCGGTGACTTGGTGGCGCTGCTCGATTTCATTAAATTCCACCACCTTGGTGTATCCGGCATGCAGTAAGTGTTCGAAAATTTTATCTTCGAGACTATTGATGGCGGCCATTTTTTGTTGGAATGACGGGTTTTGATTCCACTCGGAAACTAAGGTGGCGAGCGAGAGTAGCTCGACGAGAGTCAGGATTTCGGAATCGGTGAAGCGGAAGTTCATGGTAAGTGAGAGAAAAAACTTTCGGACATGAGACATCACATTCGAATTCATGCATCTACTGGATCGATTGGATCGCGGTCAGGATGGTATCCACGGATGCGAGGCGGCCTATGCCTTGGTAACCGCAGGCGAGGTCGCCCGATTCTGGATCGATGAACGTCACGCCATCGGCGCGGAGGGTGGCGACGTTGCGCTGGGTGGCAGGGTGGAGCCACATTTTTCCATTCATGGCGGGGGCAATCAGGACGGGCGTGGTGCGCGGCAGGGCGAGATAGGTGGAAGTCAGGGGATCAGGGGCCAATCCCTGCGCGAGCTCGGCAATGAGTGAGGCGGTGGCGGGGGCGACGAGAAAAAGGTCAGCATTGTCAGCGAGCTCGATGTGGCCCGGTTTCCATGATTGTTTTTCATCTTCGAGACTAACGAGGACCGGCTGGCGGGTGATGGTTTGCAATGTCAGCGGGGTGATGAATTCACAAGCACTGCGCGTCATGAGGCAATGCACCTGGTGACCTGCCTTGACCAACTGGGAAGCGAGATCGGCGGCTTTGTAAGCGGCAATGGAGCCGGAAATTCCGAGGACGATGTTCATGAATGGGTGAGAGGTTCGGTTGAAGAATCGTGAACGAGGCGAGCGCTGCGGAGTCTTTCGGCGATGAGCAGTGACCGGAAGCGGCTGTAGTCTTCTTCTCGCGAAGCAGAGATAAGGCGATACTGATACTCACGCCAATGTGCCATTTCCTCGATGGCGTTCTTGAGTCGAAGCGCGATGACTTCCGGGCTATCGGTCTTGCGACCTGTGAGACGGGCGGCGAGTTCCTCATCGGTGGCAGGCATGACGAAGAGATCGACAAGAGCATTGCGAATCTGTGAATCCGTACAGGCGCGAACTTGAGCGGCACCTTGGACGTCGATGTCCATCACCACATCGATGCCGCGATCAATATACTGGAGCACCTCAGATTTCAGTGTGCCGTATGAATTATCGTGGACGGTGGCGTGTTCGAGAAAGTCACCAGCGGCGATTTTGGCATCGAACGCCTCGCGGCTGAGGAAAAAATAATCGTGCCCATCGATCTCGCCCGGGCGAGCGATTCGAGTGGTGCAGGAAGTGGAGTAGTGTGCTTCCTGTTCATCGGCAAGGCGGCGGCAGAGCGTGGTTTTTCCTGATCCTGAGGGACCAGAGACGAGAAGCAGAATGCCAGTGCGTGAGGGCATGCGGTGATTGTGTACGAAGTCGACATCCGATGGCAGAAAAAAATGGGCAAAGCGCGGAGAATGTAGTAATTCTTACACATGACACAACAGATCTCACAGGAAAATGGTTCAAAAAAAGGATTATCAGGCTGGGCTTGGGCCGGTATTGGCTGCGGTTCCGTGCTGCTGATCGGGGTTGTGGTCGTCGCTTTACTGATCGGCTGGTGTAAGAGGACGGTGACCGATTTCACCAATGACATGAATGCCAATCCAGAGAGGAAGTCCGCGGAGATGATCATTGGTTTTCATCCGGATTACTCGGTGGTGAGCTCGAATGATGAAACCAAGCAGATGACGATCAAAGAAGACAAGACGGGCAAAGAGATGACTTTTTCCTACCGGGACATTGCCGATGGAAAATTCGCGGTAAGGTCCAGCGATGGCTCGGCGGTATCCTTTGGTGCCGTGGATCTCAAAAAACTTCCGGCTTGGGTGGTGTTGCCGCCCGATGCCAAATCGACGGGTGGTTTCCTCAATGTGGTGGACGGCAAGAATGCCGGGGTCGTGGTGTTCACCACCGCGGGGACGGCCGAGGAGGTGAAGGAGTTTTTCAATACGTCATGGGAGTCGTGGTCGAATGCTAGTGGTAGCAGCAGTTCGATGACTCTCAATGGCGTGGAAACGGTCACGTTGGAGAAAAAATCGGCTACCCAGGAAATCTCGGTGATGGTGCAAGCGAGCGGTGGCAAGACCACTGGCACCGTGACTTATAGCGAGAAGTGATCTTGTAGGCTTGACCATCTAGGGTCGGGCGTTTTCACTGCGGCATGGCGAGTGCGAAAAGTGAGGGATTTATTTGGTTGTGGCACTATTTATCGCGCCACAAGAGAATCTTTCTGCCCTCACTCGTCGCGTTGTTATTCACTGCGGCGCTATCGTTGGCTTTTCCGTGGTTTCTGAAGGACCTGATCGGCGATCCGAGTGATGATCTGAGGCGTGGTGTGGACGCGCAGCAAGTCGTGCAAAAAATCGACTCCGTGATTGTTCTGATGATGAGTGCGCTGGCTTTGCAAGCGTTCATCGGTTTTTGGCGGGTGCAAGGATTCATCCGCTCGGGTGAGGCGGCCTTGAACGACATGCGTAAGGATCTGTTTGATCATCTTACTATGTTGCCTGTGTCGTTTTTTCAAGAGCAACGCACGGGGGCGCTGAGCAATCGTATTTCGTCGGACCTAGCCGTGGTGCGTGAGACACTCATCACCACGGTGCCGCAGGCGGCCAGGCAGATGGTGATCTTGATTGGTGGGCTGGTGGTCGTGTTTTATTCCTCTTGGAAACTCGCGCTGATGATGCTGGCCTGCATTCCTCTTGTGGTGCTTGCGGTGGCTTTGATCGGACGCCGCGTCAAGGCGCATTCCAAGGCCTCTCAGGATGCTTTGTCGGAATCGAGCACGGTGGTGGAAGAAGTTTGTCAGGCCATTGCCGATGTCAAATCCTTCGGCAATGAGAGTTTCGAACAGCATCGCTATGGAAAGAGCCTGAAGCACTTTTATGAAATCACATTGCGTGGGGCGAGAACGAGAGGCTTTTTCCTCTCGTTCATCATCTTTGTGATGTTTGGTACGATTGCCGCGGTGGTGTGGATGGGCGCTCGGATGCTGGCCAACGATCAAATCACCCAACTCCAGTTCACATCTTTCATCTTGTTCAGTATTTTTGTCGGTGCCTCGCTGGGGGCGTTTCCGGAAATCATGGCGCAAATCTCGGCGATGAATGGAGCAAGCGAGCGTCTGCGTGAAATCATGGCGCTGTCACCGGAGCGACAAGGAGGCTCCGTGCTGAAGGAATTCCGCGGCGAGCTCAGCATGGATGGCGTGACTTTCCGCTACCCTTCGCGACCCGAGCGTGAGATTTTGCGAGGTGTCTCGTTCCAGGTGCATCCGGGACAGAGAGTGGCTTTGGTGGGATCATCCGGCGGCGGAAAGAGTACGATTTTTTCATTGCTGTTAGGGTTTCATGAGGCGGAATCGGGTCGTATCTGTTTCGATGGTCACGAAATCTCCGGATTGGACATGCTAAAGTTGCGCAAACAGATGGCGGTTGTTCCGCAGGAGGTGATGTTGTTTGGAGGAAGTATCGCGGAAAACATCGCTTATGGCAAACCAGGGGCTACGCAGGGTGAAATTGAAGCGGCGGCGCAGGTTGCGAATGCTCATGAGTTCATCAGCGCCATGCCAGAAGGGTATCTAACGACAGTTGGAACGCGCGGGGTGAAGCTTTCCGGCGGTCAACGCCAGCGCATTGCCATCGCGCGTGCGGTCCTCGCTAATCCGCGGATTTTGTTGTTAGATGAGGCGACAAGTGCGCTCGATGCTGAGAGCGAGCGCCTGGTCAACGAGGCTCTGGATCGTTTGATGAAAGGGCGCACCGCCTTGGTGATCGCTCATCGTTTGTCCACGGTGCGCAATGCCGATAACATTCTGGTGGTTCATCAAGGACAAATCGTCGAGAGCGGCACGCACGATGAATTGATGACCATGGCTGGCACCTATCGATTGTTGGTAGAGACACAATTGGTTTGATAGAAAATTTAGGCGACTGCAGAAGAAAAAATTCTTTCACCTTCCTCCTCATCATGCCTATCCTTTGCCCGTGATGGATCATACCAGTATCACCACCCAACGAGCCAGCACAACGTATATACGTGCCATGTATTCTGCGATGATCCAGGCTCGCATCATGGAGAACAAATTATCGAGTCTTTACAAAGCTGGGAAAATTGTGGGTGGCGTCTATCTGGGTAAAGGCCAAGAGGCGGTGAGCGCAGCACTGGGATCGGCGCTGATTCCGGGCAAGGACATTTTTGCGCCGCTGATTCGCGATCAGGCGGGCCGCAGGGCTTTTGGTGAGCCATTCATCGACTGCGCGCGCGCCTACCTCGGATCCGCGTTAGGGCCGATGCGTGGTCGCGATGGAAACATCCACCGCGGTCGCCCGCGCGAAGGCATGCTGGCAATGATCAGCCACCTCGGTTCTGCGGTTTCGGTAGTGGCGGGCTGCTTGTTAGCCAAGCGCTTGCAGGGACAGATGCTGGGAACGGTGGGTGCTACCTGTGTGGGCGATGGTGCGACATCTACCGGCGCATTTCACGAGGGTCTCAACCTCGCCGCCGTGGAAAAACTGCCGCTGGTCGTGATCGTGGCAAACAATCAATTTGCCTATTCCACACCTACGTCTCGACAATATGCGTGCGAAGATCTGGTGGACCGCGCGAAGGGCTACGGCGTCAACGGTCACAGTGTCGACGGGACTGATTTTCTCGCTTGTGCCGATGTCATTGGAAATGCCGTAGCATTGGCCCGTGCAGGCGGTGGTCCGCAACTGGTAGTGGCGCGCTTGCTGCGTTTAAGCGGGCATGGCGAGCATGACGACGGATCCTATGTACCGGACTCCGTAAAAGCGGGGAGCTTCGGGCGCGATTGCATCGACGTAGCAGAGCAGCAATTGTTAGAACGTAACATCATGAGCCAAGAAGAAATCGCGGAGATTCGTGAGACAGCTACCATCGAGGTGCAAGCGGCAGTCGCTCAGGCGCAACAAGAACCCGTACCTGATCCCTATTTGGAGGACTGGCGCGCCTATCATTCCCCATTTGATCAGTCCCAATCGTAAACCGCATGAGCGTGACATACATAGATGCCATCCGTGAAGCTCAGGAAACCTTGCTGCGTGAAGATCCGCGCGTGTTTTTATACGGCCAAGACATCGCGGCATTCGGCGGCGCATTTAAGGCGACAAAAGGACTGGCTGAGATGTTTCCGGATCGCGTGCTGGATGCCCCGATCAGCGAGGACGCGATGGCTGGTTTGGCGATCGGTGCCGCCTTGCAGGGAATGAGGCCTATCATTGAAATGCAGTTTGCGGATTTTTCTTCGATCGCGTTCAATCAGATCGTCAATCACGCGGCAACTCATTTTTACCGCACGGGCATGCCAGTGCCCATCACAGTGCGTTTGCCCTCGGGCGGAACGGCGGGTTCGGGGCCATTTCATAGCCAGAGCATGGAGGCGATCTACGCGCATTACCCCGGCGTAGTGGTGGTTACTCCTGCAACCGTGGCAGATGCTTACTCGATGCTCATCGAGTCGGTGAAACTCGAGGATCCGGTCATTTTTTGTGAGCACAAATTTCTTTATCGCTGGCTGAAAGCGAAGTCGTTTCAAGGCGATGGACTTCCGATTGGAAAAGCACGCATCACGCGTATGGGCCGTCATGCGACTGTGGTCACCTACAGTGCGATGGTTCACGAAGCGGTGCGTGCGGCGGAGCGTTTGCAAAAAGAGTCCGGCTGGGAGATCGAGGTAGTTGATCTGCGCAGCGTGAAGCCGCTCGATATCGATACCGTGCTCGCCAGCGTGGCGCGCACCGGGCGTTTGCTGGCACTCGGCGAGGCGTTTCCTTGGGGTGGGGTGACTGCGGAGGTGGTCTCTCGTGTGGTGGCGGATGGGTTTCATTTGTTAGAAGCGCCACCCATGCGTTTGAATTCGAGGGATACTCCCGTTCCGTATCATCCGAAGCTATGGGCCGCGCATCGCCCGACCCCTGAATCGATTTGTGATTCCCTGCGTAAACTTTTATCCTATTAACACACCATGCCCAGAGTTGCGATAGTCATGCCCCAGTTGGGGGAGTCCATAGCGGAAGCCACGGTAGTGCGCTTGTTGGTTGGCGTCGGCAGTGCCGTGACCACCGATCAGGAGGTGATGGAAGTGGAGACGAACAAGGCCACCATGGGCGTGACGGCTTTGTGCTCCGGCGTGGTGGAGGAATTGCGTGTGGAAGAGGGTGTCAGCTATGCCGTGGGCACGATCCTCGGGATACTCGAGGTAACGGAAGAGGAAGTGACCCGAACAGGAGTGGATACGTTGGAATCGTTAGAAAAAAAACGCCAGCAAGGAGGATCCGAGGAGGATCCGGTCAAAGGCGAGCAAAACTTGCATTTCGCCGTCGAGGGAGACGGATACGAGGAATCCGTGCCGCCGGAAATTGTTCCTAGCATCCGCGGACTGTCAGTTCCTACAGGAACCATGGGCGCTCATTACATTTCGCCACGGATGCGAGCACGCATGGATGAAATGGGTCTGCGTGAGGCGGATCTATCGGCCATTGTCGGCAGTGGCGCAGGAGGACGTGTGACGGTGGATGATCTGGAGCGTTTTCTCAATTACATTCAAACTTGGCCCAGTAGCCAGGCATCGCCCATGCGACTCGCCGTGGCCGACGCCATGCGCCGGAGTTGGACGCGGCCTTTGGCGACGGTGGGGACTTCGCTGGGACTCGACAAGGTCCTTTCCCATCGCCGTGATCAAACGCAGAAGGCTGGCCCGACTCTCTATTTGTTGCGTGCTTTCGCCCTCGCGCTCAAGGAGCAACCTGAAGTAGCTGGATTTTTGATTGGTTCAAAAGTCGTGCATCCACGTTCGTTCGACATTGGTGTGGCGGTTGCTGTGGAGGACGGTGTTCTCGTGCCGGTGATCCGCCGGGTAGATCAGAAATCCCTTGTCGATTTGGTGCAGGAATACGATGACCTCGTTGATCGCGCTCGGCGCAGACGATTGACGGAGGCAGATACCAAAGGTGGTATCGCTACGGTCACCAACTTCGGCACCTTCGGTCTAACGTGGGGAACTCCGATCCCTTTGCCTAACGAAACTCTGATACTCGGTATCGGTGCAGGAGTGAAAAAGCCCGTCTGGAGCGAGCATCTCAGTGCTTTTGTGCCTGCGACAGAGGCCGATTTGGAAATGACCTTCGATCATCGCGTGGTTGATGGCGGTGGTGCAGGTTTGCTGTTGCGTCGCATTGTGGGGCTATTGCAGGAACCGCAGGCGCTTTGACTTGTCGGTTCAGTCGCATGACGGGGCTACGCTGCAAGATTTCTAGTATTTTGCCGTATTTATGGTAGTATTTTTGCCAGTTCCATGACGCGTCCGTTTTTACTCTGCTTTCTGCTATCTTTGCCTGCCACAGCGGGGGAAATTCTTTTCAATCGCGACATTCGTACGATTTTCACGAAGCACTGCACTGCTTGCCATGGTGGTGTCAAGGAAGCGGGAAACATTTCTTTAATTTATCGTGAGCGTGCCCTGGGCGAGGGGAAGTCGGGAGAAAAGGCCATCGTCCCTGGAAAGCCAGATGAGTCCGAATTGATGCGGCGCATCATGTCGCAAGATCCGGATGAAGTCATGCCGAAGCCGAAGCATGGTCCGCCACTGCCGGAAAAAGAAATCGCCACCATTCGCCAGTGGATTCAGGAGGGGGCAGAATGGGAGGAACTTTGGTCGTTCATCCCGCCGCGCGAAGAATCGCCGCCTGCCCTAAAACAGAAAGATTGGCCGAGAATGCCGATGGACGCGTGGGTCCTAGCGAAACTGGAAAACCAAGGCCTGACACCATCGCCGGAAGCTGGCAAGGCCGAGTGGTTGAGGCGGGTCTCTCTGGATCTGATCGGCTTGCCTCCCACGCTGGAAGAGTGGACGGCCTTCCGCGATGACAACTCTCCGATCGCCCACGAAAAAGTCGTCGATCGCCTGCTCGCATCAGCCCATTTTGGCGAGCGCTGGGCAGTGATGTGGATGGACTTGGCGCGCTACTCGGACACCATGGGCTTTGAAAAAGATCCCGCGCGCACCGTGTGGCCGTATCGTGATTGGCTCATCCGCGCTTTTGATAGCGACATGCCCTTTGACCAGTTCACCATCAAACAGCTGGCGGGTGACCTGATGCCCTCACCAGCGCCGGATGATTTCGTCGCCACGGTTTTTCATCGCAATACCATGAACAATACGGAGGGCGGCACCGATGACGAGGAATACCGTATCGCCGCTGTGATGGATCGTACTAATACCACATGGACGACCTGGCAGGCCACCACTTTTTCCTGTGTGCAATGTCACTCCCATCCCTACGATCCGTATCCGCATGAAGACTACTATCGCTTCATGGCATTTTTTGATAACACCGAGGATGCTGACCTGAATAATGATTATCCCAGCACCAAGGTGGCTAACGATCCCACACGACAACTCGATGTGACGCGTTTGGAAAAAGAAATCGATGTCCTGCGCGATCAGATCAATCAGGAGGGACTGGCTGTCGCTAAAACCATCACCGACTTTCAAGTGTGGAAAATCACCGCCGCCAAAGCTTCTGCCGCTACGGGAGGCATCGCGCAACAACCCGACGGCTTATTTCTCTCTTCCGGTACTAATCCCACTAATTCCTCGTATACTCTCACTTTTCCCGCACAGTCATTTGCGGCGATTCGATTGGATATACTGCCCTTGTCTGATGACCCGAAAACGTGGTCAGGACTCGCGGCAGTGTGCGGTGACTTTCACGCTTGGCTCGTATTAGCCGATGGAACGCGCCAACGTATCAATTTGAAGGAAGTCATCGCCGATGCCATCGTCGGTCCCTTTGATCCGAACGAGGCAATTCGCGGTGGTGGCCCTGGGTTCGGCGACTATCCGGCGCAGCGCGGACCGCGCTGGTGCTGGTTCGTGCCAGAGCAACCAGTGCTCGCGCCCGAGGGATCGCAATTGGAAATTTCCCTATACCATGCCATTTCCTGCAACGCGGACAATCAGCCATCGATCCTGAAACGATTTAGATTGTCGTTCTCCAACAATCCGGCGCTCCAAGCCTTCATCGCATCTCCCGAGCGAGCTCAGCGCTGGGCGCAGCACAGTGCACTGAAAGGACAATACAACGCCCTACCTGGTACCATGATTCCGGTGATGAAAGAACGCAGCGCCGCCGGCACGCGCGACACCCGCGTTTACATTCGCGGCAATCGCTCGACCTGGGATGAGTCGGTGCAGCCTGGCATTCCTGAAATCGTGCGACCACCGAAAAAAGAAGGTCGTCTCTCGCGCATCGACATGGCGCAATGGTTGATGAGCGAGAGCAACCCGCTGACTGCCCGCGTGCTGGCGAATCGCCTGTGGGCGGAGTTGTTTGGGTTGGGCATCGTCGAGACGCAGGAAGACTTCGGCACCTCCGGCACACCGCCATCCAACCCACAACTGCTTGATCACCTCGCTGTGCGTTTACAGAAACAGCACAAATGGCAAATCAAGCCTTTCCTCCGTGAGTTAGTGCTCTCCGCTACCTACCGCCAGCAATCAAAAGCCACGCCGACATTGATCGAAAAAGATCCGCGCAATCAAAACCTCACTCGCGGCCCGCGGCAGCGCCTTACGGCCGAAATGGTGCGCGATCAGTCACTCTTGATTTCCGGATTGCTATCGCGCAAGCAGTTCGGCCCCCCGGTCTTTCCACCTCAGCCGGAGGGCATTTGGAAATCGGTATACAGTGGTGCGAAATGGACCACCTCCCAGGGAGAAGATCGCTACCGCCGTGGCGTCTATACCTATAGCAAACGCACCAGTGGCTATCCGGCGTTTTTAACGTTTGATGCTCCCAGTCGCGATGTTTGTTCGCCACGTCGTCTCGGCTCTAACACGCCTCTCCAAGCGCTCGTCACTCTGAATGATCCCGCCTTTATCGAGATGGCGCAGGCCTTCGCCAAGCGCATGAGTGCCGTAGGTTCTGAGCTGCCCGCGCAGATCATGCAAGGCTACCAATGGCTGACCCTGCAGGAAGCACCGACTGCTGTCACTGATGCTTTGTTGCGCCTGCACGCCGATGCCGTAGCTGAATACGCCAAACAACCAGTGGAGATGAAAAAACTCGGATCGTCTCCCGAAGAGGCTGCGCTCGTGCTGGTGGCCAATACGATGTTCAATCTTGATAGTGCTCTCAATCGATAATCTCTTTTCCTCATCCTGCTATGTTTCCACATTTACAACTCGAACATCTCACTCGCCGGCATTTCCTCAGCAACTGTTCGATGGGTCTGGGAAGCATGTGGCTCGCATCGCAGGGGCTGAGCTGGGGGGCTTCCCCTGCCATCAGGAAAGATCCGACACAGCCGCTGCTGCCGGATCTACCTCACTTCGCTCCCAAGGCGAAACGCGTGATCTACATGCACATGGCTGGCTCACCCAGCCAGTTGGAATTGTTCGATCACAAGCCAGAATTGCTCAAGCTCGATGGCAAGGAGTGCCCGCAAGAGTTTCTCGCAGGTAAACAATTTGCATTCATCCAAGGAGTGCCGCGCATGCTCAGTTCGCGCTTTCCGTTTCATCAAGCCGGAGAAAGCGGGCACTGGATCTCGGATCGCTTGCCGCACCTCGAGTCGGTCATCGATGAGCTGTGCATCGTGAAGTCGATGTATACCGATCAGTTCAACCACGCACCCGCGCAGTTGCTCGTTCACACCGGATCACCGCAACTTGGTTGGCCCTCGGCGGGGTCGTGGGCCACATATGGCCTCGGCTCGGAAAACCAGAACCTGCCTGGATTCATCGTGATGACGTCGGGTGGGGTGAATCCCGATGCCGGAAAATCGGTTTGGGGCTCCGGATTTCTGCCGTCTGTCTACCAAGGTGTGCAGTGCCGCTCGCAAGGCGAACCAGTATTGTTTTTGCAAAATCCCGAGGGCGTCTCGCAGTCGCTAAGGCGTCGCACTCTCGATGCTTTGTCCGATATCAATGCGAAAATCGCTCAGGAAGTCGGCGACCCAGAAACGGTCACGCGCATCGCACAGTATGAGATGGCCTATCGCATGCAAATTCATGCATCAGATGCTTTTAACATCATGCAGGAACCGGAGTCCGTTCATAAAGCCTACAACACGCAGCCGGGCAAGGAGTCGTTTGCTAACAACTGCCTGCTCGCTCGTCGGCTTGCTGAGCGTGGCGTGCGTTACATTCAGCTTTTCGATTGGGGTTGGGACTCGCACGGCACTGGTCCTCAGACTGACTTGCGACAAGGTTTCGTTGATAAATGCAAGGAGATCGATCAGCCCATCGCAGCTCTGCTCAAAGATCTGCGCCAGCGAGGATTGCTCGATGAGACGCTGGTGATTTGGTCGGGCGAGTTCGGTCGTACTCCCATGCGTGAGAACCGCGGCGGCGTGGAAATGAGACATGTTGGTCGCGATCACAATCCCGGTGCCTACACGCTGTGGATGGCAGGCGGCGGCGTGAAAGCCGGGCATGCCCATGGCGAGACGGACCCCATTGGCTACGAGGCAATGATTGATAAAGTGTCCGCGCATGACCTTCACGCAACCATGCTGCACTTGCTCGGCTTTGATCATGAAAAGTTCACCTACCCGCACCAAGGTGCCATGCATCGGCTGAGTAACATCACCAAAGGCGGCACCAAAGTGGTGAAATCATTGATCTCTTGAGGGCACGACGACCTTCAGGGGAGGGACGCGTCACTCGCGGGAAAAGATTTTTTTATTTTTTGTAGGAATGTTCAAAGAAAAAACCGACTCAAGCGTTTCATCAGAGACGAACATGACATCCGGTTCGCCTCCCGACATGGTGCAGACTCAGGAACAATTCATCGAATGGGCGCTCAAAGAGTATGAGCGGCCTTTGATCGGATACGCTCAAGGCTTCGTGCACGACTGGGAACGCGCCCGCGATGTGGTGCAGGATACGTTCATCCGTCTTTGTCAACAGGATGTGGCCAAAGTGCGCGACGGCGTCAAAACGTGGCTGTTCACCGTTTGTCGCAACCGCGCCCTCGATATTCTGCGCAAGGATTCACGTCTGGTGGCAATGGATGAAAAAAAACTCCTAAAAATCCCAGGCAACACAGTCACTACCGCCACATTGCTCGAGAAGGAAGAGGTGCACAATCGGCTCGATGCCTACCTGCAACGGCTCACGCCAAATCAGCGTGAGGTGATCGTTTTGAAATTTCAGCAAGGATTGAGTTACGAGGAAATCAGTCGGGTCACTGGGCTGACTCCGGGCAATGTGGGATTTCTCCTCCATCACGCTCTCAAACGACTCCGCGAATGGATCCCGCGCGAATGGGCGAACCAACAAGATGAATCATGAAAATAACAGTCGATAGTCCTGAATTCACCGCATGGCTGCTGGGCGAGCTTCCTCGTGAGCAAGCAGCGGCTGTGGAGCTTGCGATAGCGGCCGACCCCGCTCTGCAGGTGGCAGCGCGGGAGCAACAACAGTTTTTGCAGCAAATGAGTGGACTACTCGGTGGCTCGCCGCAAGCGCTCGATGGACGGCAACGCGAAAAAATCCTCAACGCTGCGCGCAGTCGCGATGCGGTGGATCAGGTAGTGGTGCCGATTTCCCGAAGCACGCGCAGTTGGGCATGGGTTTCTCTCGCCACCGCAGCGCTCGCGGTCATGGGTGTCTGGGTGGGTTGGCAAAATCCGCTCAAGGCCGGGAAGGGGACTTTGTCATTGCAAGAGGTCACGCGTGAAATCGCACTGCTTCCTGCGGACGCAGCTGGTTTTCCGCAGGAATCCTCTGGCTCGTCCAGTGGCACGACGACTGCTGTGGGTGGCGGAAACTCGGCCGCGCAGCGTGATGCGTTGTGGAACCGTGAGCCGAATGAATACCTCCGCGTCATGGCGAAGCGCATCGCTGCTGATCCCTTGCCCACCGCAGCCGAGTTGCCCGTGTTGCGCGACCGCGGTTTTGTGGAGGCCTCGCAGCATCCCGTAGCGCCCCTGCCCCTGCGCATCGGCACTTCCTCTTGGTCTTGGATCAAACGCAGTGTGCTGGAACAGCAAAAGCTCCCGCATCCCTCGATGGTGCGCGTGGAGGAGGTTATTAATGCCTTTTCGTTGCCCTCAGGAACGGAAGAAACCGTGGCTGGTTACACCGCGCGTGCTTTGCTGATCGATCCTTCATCTACCTCTAGCACCAAGCGGGTCTTACTGAATTTGTATCATGCCGACCAGAGTTCGCAAGCGATCGAGTGGTCCTTCGTCGCTCCGACAGGATCGCGCTACCGTCTCGTGGGATTTGGTGCTGGCAATTCCCAAGCAGCTACCGCGGTTTCCCTTCCTCAGGGTGCCAGCGTGCTGGTAATGCTAGAAGTGCAACAGGTAGCGTCCGACGTGACATGGGGTGAAGTGCGCTGGCGCGTCGCGGGACAGGAGGGCGTCTTGCCGATTCAGTCTGGCGCGGGTGATGATGTGGATGCTTCGTTTTTCTCTCTGCTTGTCGATTATTGTTCCTGGCTGCGTCAGCCGTCTGAGCCACAGCAAAGTTTGAGAGAAACACTGGATCAGCTCGAAACAAAATCTCTGACTTCGGAGCAAAGGACTGCTGTGAGTCTGATGAAAAAATCTTTTTCTCTCGGAAATGAGTGATCGATAGGATCGCAAGTAGGCTATTTGCCAAGCGATCATCGTGTTTTTCGACTCATTTTTTGAATTTAGTGTTGCGTTAGAAAGCGTAATTTGTTAGAAATTGTGCGGCGTGCAAAAGCAACAGCTTTCGAGTTGTGGAATTTGCCGCTAATTACCTAATCGCCATCTCTCGGTGTCGTCTGATTCATCAGGCGCTCCACACTCCCCGACATGCATCAATTTCGCAGCAATAATCCCATTATCTGGATCCGAATCAGCGCCATCAGTTTTTTTCTCTGGCACGCCTCCGCTTTGGCGTTGGTGGGATTAAGCGGTTATGCCTTGTGGCATGCCAGTCACGCAATGATGCTGATGGTGCTTTGTGGGATCGGTGTGTTCATCCTCACTTGGCTGTTGCACGTCATGGCATCAAATGTCCCTTATGCCGTAGCGCGCCGATGTCATCCAAGCGCTGTGTCCGCCACCGCAATGCACGACGATTTCTCGGTAGCTACCGCATGCGCGTGGCGCTCGCCGTTCTTTTCACCAACCAATTCCGTTGCCCCTACTGCGGCGAACCCACCCGCTGTAAGGTGAAAAGCCGCAATCAGGAGTGAGTTGTTGTTGGGAAATCGTATGGTGTGAGATGGTTCACGGTAAGAGTGCCGAGAATTGCGTTTCATCGATGATAGGCACGCCGAGTTCCGTGGCCTTATCGCGCTTGGAACCTCCTGCTTCACCGCAGAGCAAATAGCTGGTGTTCGAGGAAACAGAACCGCTGACTTTTCCGCCGAGCGCTTCGATCTGCGCTTTGAATTCATCGCGAGGGGCGCTCAGAGTGCCCGTAATCACAAATGTTTTTCCGGCAAGGGGCTGTTGGCTTAGATCGACTGCTGCAGGAATAGGTAGGTAATTTTCGGAAGTGGGATCGAGCCCGTGATTGGTGAGTTTTTCTAACAAATCTTTACCCGTGGATGAGTAGAAAAAGTCGATGATACTGTCCGCCGCGACTGTTGCCACATCCCCGGTGATAGCATAGGGTGCCAATGTCGGATTTTTCTTTTTGGCATCGGATCGGGTGTCGCTCCGTAGTTCTAACAAAATAGGCGAGTGTGCTAATTCGCTGAAGTTACGGTGCAGACGTGCGAGCTCTTTTGCTGCTGATTCGCCAATCTGGCGGATGCCTAGAGCGTAGATCCAGCGATGCAGTGGCTTGCGACGGGCTGCCTGCAGGCCATCGATGATTTTTTGCGCGTTCTTTTCCCCGAAACGCCTTGGCTCTTCTTCGCTGCCAAGATTTAGTGGGCCGAGTTGGTCTAAGGTGAGAGCAAACAGGTCGAGCGGGCTGCGGCAGAGATCCTCTCGGACCAGGGCTTCAGCGACAGATTCGCCGAGTGAGGGAATATCGAGCGCTTTGCGCGAGGCGAAGTGAGTGATGCGGGTTACCGCTTGGGCGGGGCATTGGAAATTCGTGCAGCGCCATGCGACGAAGCCCTCCTCTTGAGAGACAGGCCCGTGGCAAGAGGGACATTTTCCGTTCACGTGATCAAAGAGGGAAAACGGCTCGGAGTCATCGGCCTGGCGCGTGACCTTGACGACCGCTGGAATGATTTCGCCGGCTTTTTCGATCAAGACAGTGGAGCCGATGCGGATGTCTTTTTTGCTAATTTCTTCTTGGTTGTGCAATGTCGCGCGCGCAACCGTGCTGCCGGAGATCAGTATGGGTTGTAACTCTGCGACGGGGGTCAATACTCCAGTGCGTCCGACCTGCACCGTGATGGCGAGTAGGCGGGTTTCTTTTTGCTCTGGCAGGAACTTGTAGGCTGCCGCCCAGCGTGGTGCGCGTGAGGTGAAGCCCAGTGTTTCTCGATCAGCACGGTCTAACACTTTAACCACGGCGCCATCGGTAGCGTAGGCGAGTTCGTGGCGGCCATGGTTGATTTTCGCGACGGCGGCTAGAGTTTCCTCCAAGTTTCTGGCATGGTAGAGCGGCTGATTGCGCGGTATGTGCAAGGTATCTAGCAGCGCATGGAAATCGTTTTCGGTAGCGAGTTCAGGGCCCTCATAAGCCCCCAATCCATGAGCAAGAAACGCCAAAGGACGCGCGGCTACGATCTTGGGGTCGAGCTGCTTTAGAGTGCCCGCAGTGGCATTGCGCGGATTCGCAAAGGTGGGCAGGCCTGCTTCATCGCGCTCGGCATTCATCGCGGCAAAGGCTTCGTTCGGCATGAAAATTTCGCCACGTACTTCCAACAAGGAGGGGATTTCCGTGGAGCGGAGCACGGACGGAATATTGCGAATGGTGCGGACGTTTTGGGTGACGTCATCGCCCGTAGTGCCATCACCACGCGTCGCCGCGTAGTCGAGTTTTCCGTTCCGATAGACCAGCGTGACGGCTACACCATCAATTTTCGGCTCAATCGTTACAGCGACATTGTTGCGTGAAAGGTTTTTTTGTAGACGTGCGTAAAAGTCGATTAGTTCTTTTTCAGCGACAGGTGCATCCTTCAGTTCAAACACATCATCGATGGAAAGCATGGGAGCGAGGTGCCTGACCTGTTGGAAGAAATCGAGGGGCTTTCCGCCTACTCGCTGGGTGGGGGATGCGGGGTCATGAAATTGCGGATGCTTGGCCTCGAGATCTTCGAGCTCGCGATAGAGTTTGTCGTATTCTGCATCGGAAATTTCTGGCAATGCCTGCTGGTAGTAGAGCTCGTTGTGATGATGCAGCAGTTCGCGCAATGCCTGAATGCGTTTTTCGGGACTGGGTGCGTCAGCGAATGAAAAGAGGTCGTTCATGGCGATAGTGAGTGCGTGTCGAGTGTGGCAGAAGTGGAGCGTGGGAAACAACTTCAATTCATGGATTTTTCTTGGTCGGAGCAAGCGGGCGGGCTAGGCTGAGTCCGCGCATGAATCGTCGATGGGTAACTGGTAAGCACATGATTCGCGGGGCGATGGTGCTTTTGAGCGGACTCGCCCTGAGCACGGCGTATCCGGGACTTGGATTCGGCATCGTGGCGTGGTTCGCACTGATGCCCTTATTGAATGTGCTGTGGACGACTGGCGAGCGTTGGCGTAAGCGTGTGGGATTTTTCTGGGGCTATGTCTTTGGGGCTGCATTCTTTCTGTGCAATGTTTCCTGGCTATCGACGGTGAGCGGTTTGGGCGTTGTGGTGCTAGGATCTTATCTGGCGCTGTATCCGGCGCTGTGGGGCATGGCTGTCTGCCGCTGGATGAACCCATGGGCGAGGCCTGCAGCGAAGGGGCGCTGGGGTGATACCTTGCGCTCGCTAGGTTACGCGTTTTCTCATGGAACGCTCTGGGCAGCGCTGGAATTGTTGCGAGGATGGGTCTTCACGGGGTTTGGTTGGAATGGGCTAGGCGTGGCGATGCACGATCAGCCAGTGTTGGCGCAGAGCGCTGATCTTTTCGGTGTGGCGGGTCTATCGGCTTTGATGGTGTTTGTGCAATCGGTGCTGCTGCAAGTGCTCCGACGCATGATCGTGGAGGCGCGGATGGGTCGGCGTCGTGCGCACCCCGATTTCGGCATCGCTGGCTTGTTATTGGCCTCGGCCTTCGCCTACGGAGTGTGGCAGCTTTCAGCGCAGGCGAAAAAGGAGACGTTTCCGCTGCGTGTCTGTTTGGTGCAGGTCAATGTGCCGCAGGTGGCGGCGCGGCAATTGTGGACGGCGGAGGAGGTGCATTTGGCCTATGAGGAAGAGGTGGAGCGTGCGATGCAGCAGGTGGAGATCGCGAACCAGCAGGCCTTGGAGAAATCGGCGGAACGCGGGGAAGAAGTCGATTTATTTTACCCTGACTGGTTGGTCCTGCCCGAGGTGGCGCTCACCGGGCGACTGATGAGTGCGCCGACGGGAGAGTTTGCCATGTGGCGGGAAAACGAATGGAGCCTCGAGTCCTTCCGTAAGCAGGGGAGCTATGATATTTTGTTAGGCATGGGCGAGCTGGAGGCGAAGGTGGAGGGTGAAATGCTGGCCATCCCCGAGAATCCCAAGGCCTGGAATTCGCTAGTGCTACTGCCGCAGGATGCGCCGCTTCAGCGTTTTCAGAAAAAACATCTCGTGATGTTTGGAGAATTTATTCCCTTGGTCGATCAACTACCGTGGCTGAAACGGATCTACGAACAACAAGCGGGCACTACCTTTGAGGGTTCGTTTTCGCGCGGTATGATGGTGGATCCCATACCGATGGCCTGTCGTGGTCAGAAATTCTCAGTGATTCCCTCGATTTGTTTTGAGGACACCGTCGCGCGCGAGTCGCGGAGCTTTGTGCGCGAGGAAGCTCAGGTGATCGTGAACGTCACCAACGATGGCTGGTTTGCGCAAAGCGCGGCGGCGGCCCAGCATTTTGCCAATGCCAAATTCCGTTCGATCGAACTGCGGCGTCCCATGGTGCGCTGTGCGAATACGGGTGTCAGCGCGGTGATTTCCCCCACTGGACACGCGCAGAAACTGACGAATGAACAAGGCAGCCATTTTACCCGCGGATTTCTGTTAGCCACGGCCAAAGTTCCCTTGCAGCCCACGGCCACACTCTACCAACGCTGGGGTGATTGGCCCGTGTTGCTGGGTGCTCTGATTTCGTGGATCATCTGTGTTTTCGTGACACGATCGACCGAAACTCGCCCCGTCGACCCTCGCACTGAATCGTGGCAATCCAGCGAGAGTCACGCCTCGTGCTGAAATGTCATTCAGTCGTTGGGTTAAGTAATGGAGTGATGATGGGCGATTGTTTCCATTGGAAAAACTTTCCTGCATGGCGTCGAGTTGTTTTGACAAGTGGCCTCGCACTCAGTAGTTAAGCATCTTCATGAACCCAACCCGTGAACCCAACTGGAGTGCCATCGCGGCGATGCCCGAGTTTCAGGCCTTGCTGCGCGCGAAGCGTCGTTTTGTCATTCCTTGCTGCGTTTTTTTTACCCTCTACTATCTCGCCTTTTTGATTTTGGTCGGATGGCACGCGGATTTACTTAGTAAGCCGGTGCTAGGCAAAGTCAACGGCGCCTATCTTTTCGCACTGTCGCAGTTTTTCATGACTTGGATCATGGCGTATTTGTATATGTATAAGGCAAATCAATTCGATAAAGCCGCGGCGGACCTGCTGCGCAAAGCCGGTCTGTAATTTTTTCTAACGTTTTTCTTATCCTCTTATGGCAATTACCATGTTTCTTCTGTTTGTGGTGGCGACGCTCGCGATCACTTTTGTAAGCGCACGAAAAAATACCGGCTCCAGCGCCTACTTTGCGGCGGGCCGTTCCATCACCGCCTGGCAAAACGGGCTGGCGGTGGCGGGCGACTACATGTCGGCGGCTTCCTTCCTCGGTATCGCGGGCATGATCGCTTGTTTCGGCTTCGATGGCTTCATGTATAGCGTTGGATTTCTCGTAGCGTATCTGACGGTGCTGTATGTAGTGGCGGAACCCTTACGGAATTCGGGGAAATACACGATGGCGGATGTTCTGGCCTATCGACTCAATCCTCGTCCGGTACGTGCGATGGCGAGTCTCAACACTCTCTGTGTTTCGCTGTTTTACATGATCGCGCAGATGGTAGGGGCAGGCGTGCTGATCCAGAAGCTGATGCACGATATTCCTTTCATGCAGGAAACGATGGGCTATAATCTCTCGGTCTGCGGCGTGGGTGTGATGATGATCATCTACGTAGTCTTCGGCGGCATGCTCGCGACCACTTGGGTGCAGATCATCAAAGCGATTTTGCTGATTTCGGGGAGCTTGTTCTTGAGTGTGTTGGTGCTACGCCAGTTCGGTTATAGCTTTGCACAGTTCTTCGATGCCATCACGCAGATCAAGATGACAGCGGCGGATGGGCAGCAGGTAGTGAAAAATTTCCTCGATCCCGGCATGAAGTTCAAGAACCCGTGGGAGTCTGTTTCGTTAGGCGCGGCCTTGCTCTTCGGCACTGCGGGACTACCACACATCCTGATTCGCTTTTACACCGTGCCGGATGCCAAAACCGCTCGTTCCAGTGTGGTCTGGGCGATGTGGATTATCGGCGGATTTTACATCATGACAACCTTCTTCGGATTCGGTGCGGCGGCCTTGATCGGCCCCGATATCACCAATCCTAACCCTAATATGAGCGCACCGATGCTAGCGCAGTTGTTAGGTGGTGAGTTCTTCTTTGCTTTCATCTGTGCAGTGGCATTTGCGACGATTCTCGCCGTAGTGGCTGGCCTGACCATCAGCGCCAGCACGTCGTTTGCGCATGATTTTTACAGCAACGTCATCCATCACGGCAAGGAACCACGTCCGGGCATGGAAGTGAAAGTAGCGCGCATTACGGCGTTCTCCATTGGCGCACTATCCATCGTATTGGCTATCCTGCTAGGACCCAAAGTAAACGTGGCGTTTCTCGTCGGACTGGCCTTCGCTGTGGCTGCCTCTGCGAATTTGCCAGCGATCATTTTTTCGGTGTTCTGGAAACGATTCAATACGATGGGCGCTTTGTTTGGACTGGGTGGTGGATTGGTTTCCTCGCTTGGCCTGATTCTCGTCAGTCCCGTGGGAATGTTTGGCAAGGAGGGGGCTTGGTTCCCGCTGGAGAATCCGGGGATTGTCAGTATTCCCCTAGGTTTCCTGTTTGCCATCATCGGCACCATGATCGGAGGTCGCGAAGCCAATGCGGAAGCGAAGTTCGATGAACTCTCGGTCCGCTCGCACACCGGACTAGGCGCGGAGAAAGCGAGTAGTCATTGATGGCACTGAGCGCCCCAACGATCTAAAACCACTGGATGAAACGAATGCCTCGGAGCTACCTTCGGAGTCAACGGCTGAATCCAATTCCTTTTCACGCGCGCTCTTTGCGACCCTCGTCGAAGACTTGAGCGATCTAAATGAAGCAAGATTGGGTGGCAGCGAGAACGCTACGGAGTTTTGGTATTCGATAGGATTGCAGCAGTGGTAGGATTTGTTACTGAGCTGGACTCGTGATGTTTTCTTGCATTGCTCTTTTGCTATGGCATGGTTCTCGTGCAAAGGAAAATACGATTCAAACGATGATGTGGACGGAATATTGGCAGGAAATGGTAATTTTGATAACAGCGGTGGTATTGTCTTTCGCGTGGCAGGGATGGTCGTCTCGCCGGTTAAACCGTGAGGATGGTGGCGCGATGGCGACGATGGTGCGCTCCATCATGGAGACGGAGTTTCGTGAGAGTCGTCGCGAACTTCAAGAAGGCCTGCGCGTGAATCGAGAGGAAATGGCGCAGTCCTTACGCGATTTTCGTGGCGAACTGAATGAGATCCAGCGGCAAAAATTTAACGAACTGGTGCAGAAGCAGGACGAACTGATCAAAGCGACGGAAGCGAGGTTGGAAAAAATGCGCGAGACTGTGGATGAAAAACTGCACAAGACTCTCGAGGAGCGCTTAGGGCAATCGTTCCAGCTGGTCAGCGAACGCTTGGAGGCTGTGCAAAAGGGATTGGGAGAAATGCAAACTCTGGCACTAGGAGTCGGTGACTTAAAAAAAGTTCTGACAAATGTCAAAACGCGCGGAGTGCTGGGAGAGATTGCGTTAGGAAACATTCTCGAGCAGTTGTTAGCGCCTGAGCAATATGATGCCAATGTGAAAACCAAAATTGGATCGAATGATCATGTCGAATTCGCGGTGCGTTTACCGGGATTAGAGACAGGTGATCACTCACCGGTTTATTTGCCTATCGACGCCAAGTTTCCCCAGGAGGATTACTTGCGTTTGCAGCAGGCGTATGATGAGGGCGATGCCGCCACCGTCGAGACCGCGGGGAAAGCGCTGGCGCAGTCGGTGAAAAAATTCGCCAAAGACATACGGGACAAATACATTGACCCGCCCCATACTACGGATTTTGGTATCATGTTTTTGCCCATGGAGGGCTTATTTGCAGAAGTCGTGAGGCAGCCTGAGTTGGTGGCTCAGTTGCAGCGCGAGTATCAGATTATTGTTACGGGGCCAACCACTCTCGCGGCGATGCTCAACAGCCTGCAAATGGGATTTCGAACGCTTGCGATCCAGAAACGCAGTTCGGACGTGTGGCGCATACTCGGTGCTGTCAAAAGTGAATTCGGTAAGTTTGGAGGGGTTCTCGCGAAGGCTCAGAAAAAACTGAATGAGGCGAATCGAGAGATCGATGACTTAGTCGGCACCCGAACCAAAATCATGCTCAGAAAGCTGAAAAATGTCGAAACCATCGGTGGTGCGGAAGAACTAAATGAACTGGATTTCAGTGATGAGCCCGAGGAGTCTTAGCTGTGCGATCTCCCTGAATCGGTTTTTTTCTCTCCCTTTTCATGCCCTTGGCTTTCATTGCTTCGATGAGTTCTCCGACCAGTGGATTGGGAAATCTTCTGCTCGGTGTCACCGCGTGAAAGGTTTCGCGTATTTCGGGAATTTCATGCGTCACCACGAGAGAACCGTTCGCAATTTCATCGCGAACCACCACGGGCGGCACCAAGGCGAGGCCGCCTCCCTGTCTTGCGAGCAATCGTAACATGGCCATGTCATCGACCTCTGCCATGATCAAAGGTCGCACGCCTGCGGAGGCGAGGAGACGGTCAAATCCCGCGCGCGCGCTGTTCTCATGTCCCGGCAAAACGAGAGGCACATCAGCGAAATCACGAGGGAAGCGCAGACGCTTTTTTTTCCATTCCGGTTTACCCACCAGTGCGACGGACTGATCGGCGAGGCGATGATTGTGCCATGGTGTTTGTGCGTCACGATGCACGGCCACATTCGACAACACCAAATCTACTTCGTGCGCCTGCATGGCTAGCAATAATTCCGATAGAGATCCTGAGCGCAGCACCAATTCCACCTCAGGACGATTCAGCACGGGAGAAACGAATTGCAGAAGGAAATTTCTTGATAGTGTTGCGACCGCTCCCATGCGCAGTATTTGGCGACGAGCGCCTACGCGGTGACTCATGACATCCATCAATTCTTCTCCCGCGCGCCCGATCACATCGGCATAGTCCAAAGCCATGCGCCCGGCTTCGGTCAATTCCAATCCTCCGTGATGCCGATCGAACAATGCATGTCCGAGACTCTCCTCGAGTTGTTTCAACTGCACGCTCAGGGCGGGAGGAGAAAGGCTCAGCTTGCGCGCTGCGCGTGTCAGGTTGAGCTCGGTGGCAATGACGCGGAAGTAGCGCAGATGATGATAGTTGAGAAAATTCATGATTTTTTATGTTAAGGTAAAGTTAACGCAAAAATAAAAAACATGTCATTCCCTAAAACGCAAGAAATATTATGATGAGCAGCGATGACAATCACTGACCTACTACTGCCGCTGTTGATTCCCTTGCCCACGCTTCTCTCTGGTTTTGTCGTACGTCTCCTGCCTAATCGGGCGCATGCGATTGCGCCCACCGCTGGCGCGATGACATGTGGGATGGCGCTTTTGCTAACGATTTTGCCGCATCATGGAGATCCTGGGCTGTTTCGTTTCGATACTCTTTCGACTGTCATGGTGTTGTTAGTGTCTTTTCTTGGAGCTATCGTGTTGCGATTCTCTGCACGTTACCTCGCGGGTGACCGTGCTCTTCCTCGGTTCCTCTCATGGATGTGCCTGACTTTGTCATCCGTGGTGATCCTGGTGATTTCAAATCATTTGCTGCTGATGCTAGGCGCATGGGTGGCTACTAGTTTGTGTCTGAATCAGTTATTGTTGCATAATCCACATCGTGCGGGAGCGGTGTTTGCCGCGCGTAAAAAATTCGTTTTTAGCCGCATCGCGGAGATGTCCATGCTGGTTGCGATTCTTTTGCTGCACGCAGGACATCAGACATGGCGAATCGATGAACTCGTTGCTTCTATCGCGACAGGCAATCATCAGGGCTTGGCTGTAGCCGCGCTGTTATTGGCCTTCTGTGCGATGCTTAAGTCCGCACAGTTTCCTTTTCACAGCTGGTTGCCTGATACCATGGATACGCCGACGCCAGTGTCTGCGTTCATGCACGCTGGTATCATCAATGGTGGTGGCTTCTTGGTGCTGAGACTTTCGCCGATCTTTGTGGCGGTTACTATTTCTCTGCACGCGCTGGTGATCGTAGGTTCCATCACGGCAGCTTTCGGAGCGATTGTCATGCTGGCGCAGCCTGGGGTGAAGCGATCGCTCGCCTTCTCCACCATCGCCCAGATGGGCTTTATGATGATTCAGTGCGGTCTCGGAGCCTGGGGACTGGCGTTGTTGCATTTGGTGGCGCACTCGCTCTACAAAGCTCATGCGTTTCTGCATGCGGGCTCAACCATCGGAGCCATGCCCAGAGCCGCGGTGCCGCTGGCAACTTCGGCGTTGGCACTGGGAGTGATGTCGGGGACAATTCTCGTATTTCTGGCAGTGACGACACTCCACTGGCTCGCGCCATCGGCAGCCATGATACCAATGGCATTTCATCTCATACTGGCTCTCGCCATCGCTTACGGTATCGGGCGGGCGTGGTCTGGGCATCGGGCGAGCCTGACGCGCGCGCTAGTAGTCGCAAGCGGCATTGTTCTGTCATCGATGCTATTACACACGGCCGCAGGATTCCTTGTCACGGGCATGACAGAGCACAAGGCCCCGGCTTGGTTGATTGTCTGGGTCAGTTTTGTTTTCGCCATGCTCTTCCTCTTCCAATCGATGCTATGGCGCGCTTCTTCTCACCCGCTCGGCAGGAAATTATACGTCCACGCCCTCAACGGATTTTACGTCGGCACTTTGGCCAATCGTCTTCTCGGAAGACTCTGGCCCTCACGCAACCATTCTTAAAAATTGATCTACAGTAGCATATGAATACGATTGAAAATAAAATCACCATGGATTCCTTCGCTGATCTCAATTTTGCGATGAATGAGGCACTCGAACGCATTCCGCCTTTATGGCCGCTGGAGCATTTTGTGGCGGTGAATCCTTATATGGGATTGGCGAAGCGATCCTTTGCGGACGCCTGTGCGATACTGAGTCACACGGTGGGTAGGGCGCCGGTGCAGCAGCCATCCGAGTATCTTTCGGCTTGGCATGAGGGACGAATCACCGCAGAGGATCTCGCTCTGGTTACGGATGAGATGTGGTCGAGGGAACGTTTGTTAGAAAGCATTAGCCACACGCAGCAGCAGACACCTGTACAACCGGTGGCGACCTTTGCTGATCTGTTAGACGATACGCTGCCGCACGCACACTGGAGCAACTTCATTTCTGAGGAAATCGCGAAATGGTGTGCGGTGCAGTTTGATCGAAACCAGACGACATGGCTTTCTCCTTGGCGAGACCTAGGTCTTTTTGCGGCATGGAAAGCGGCGGCGGCAGAAGATCGTAAACCGGAAATTTTCGGAATGCCCGGATTTCGCGCGTTTGTCAGTAATCTGCCCGACGATCCCGAAAAAGTGATTTCGATTTGCCTCGCGCAGCTCGATCCTCAGAACGTGGATCTAGCGGATTTCTTGCATCGACAACTTTGCCGAATTTCTGGATGGGCGGGGCATGTGCGTTACCTTGTGCGTGAAGACCAGATGCGCGGAAAGGACAATCCTATGCTAATCGAACTCCTCGCGATCTGTCTTACCTACGATGCGGCATTACACCAGGCATTTGGCAGTGATCCGAAAATCGCTTCAGCATGGAAACGTCGGACCGTGAAATGGGAGCAGGATTCACGCCATGATGCGATGGCCTACTGGCAGCGCGCGTATGAAGCAGGCTACCAGAGAAAACTCGCTGCAGAACTCGCAGCACAGCCATCGATGACGAGTCCGGAACGTCCGCGCGTGCAAGCGGTGTTTTGTATCGATGTCCGCTCGGAGATCGTGCGTCGTCATCTGGAAGCGGCTCTTCCCGGCATCAAAACATTGGGTTTTGCCGGCTTCTTCGGTTTTCCGGTGTCGCACCAACCGTCCCATGCGTGCAAATCAGCATCGCGCTGCCCGGTGTTGTTGGTGCCGCCCGTGAATAGTTCTGAGCCTCGACCGGAAAACGCTGCTCGGATTCGATCTGAGCGCGGAGCGTGGAAAGCATTTCAAAATTCTGCGACTTCCTGCTTCACATTCGTCGAATCGTTAGGGCTTGCATTTTCGGGAGGGCTCCTGAAACGGCAGCAACATTCCGATCCGGGCATCGCGCCTGCGCCAGAGATCGTAGGACTCTCTGCGCGAGAAGTGGCTGCGATCGCTGAGGGAGCTTTGCGAGGCATGAGCTTGACCGGAAATTTTGCGCGCTTGGTGATGATCACTGGCCATGGCAGCCACAGTGCCAACAATCCTTACGCATCGTCATTGGACTGCGGTGCTTGCGGTGGGCATGGTGGTGAGGTGAATGCCCGTTTAGCAGTGCAAGCGCTCAATGATCACGAGGTCCGCAAGGTGTTGGCAGAAAGCGGAATTTTCATTCCCGAAGACACCCACTTCCTCGCTGCCCGTCATGATACATTGAACGATGATTTCCTGCTTTATGATCTCGAGGCTTTTCCCGTATCCCATCATGGCGAGCTTGCAGAACTGGAAGCGGCTTTGCGCAAAGCGAGCGCGGCGACTCAGCGCGAGCGTGCGGGGCGACTGGGATTAGGGGATTTGGACGATGAGTCCTTGGACATCGCCGTGCGCGCGCGCGGCACAGACATCGCGCAGATTCGTCCCGAGTGGGGACTGGCAAACAATGCGGCCCTGATCGCCGCACCACGGGCCCGCAGTGCCGCGCTGAAACTTGATGGACGCGTTTTCCTTCACGAGTATGATCCGTCATTGGATCCCGCATCCAAGATCCTCACTGTGATTCTCACGGCACCGGTGGTGGTGGCGAGCTGGATCAACCTACAGTATTATGCATCGCGCATCGACCCCGAAAATTTTGCGGCAGGGGATAAAACCATTCATCAAGTCGTTGCGGGCGTGGGAGTCATTGAGGGCAATGCGGGAGACCTGCGCAGCGGCTTGCCTCTGCAGTCCATCCACGATGGTCAGAAATTCGTGCATGAACCAAGACGACTGACCGTTTACATTGAGAGTGAAACGGAGCGGATCGATGCCGTGCTCGACGCACATCCTCAGGTAAAACAACTATTCGATCATCAGTGGATTCATTTGATCGCGCTGATGGGAGAAACGGCTCAGATGCGAGATCGCGGGAAATGGCGCAAGATTTGACACAGCGGACGCAGGCCGTGATCTGTTGATTTTTTTCTTGTCCCCAAGCGTCTGCTTAGCCTTGCTTGGCATATGGAAATACAACCGATCGGGGTGATGCGCAGTTGCTTTGGGGAAAAGTTCGCCACGCCGCGCCAACCGGGCCTCTGCCCGAGTTCCTGGGGGCACATCTCTTTTCACGAGCCATTTCGCGGTGAGGATTTTTTGCGAGGAATCGAGGGTTTTTCCCATGTTTGGGTGATTTTTGGCTTTCATGAAACGCATGACAAAGGGTGGTCGCCGACCGTGCGACCTCCGCGACTGGGAGGCAACCAGAGAGTGGGTGTCTGGGCAAGCCGTAGCACATTTCGCCCGAACGGGCTGGGGCTGTCGCTTTGCCGTATCGAGGGCGTCCATCCATCCGCGGATGGTCCCGTGCTGTTGTTAGGTGGTGTGGATTGCATCGACGGCACCCCCATCTATGACCTCAAGCCGTATTTGTCTTACGCCGAATCCGTGCCCGAAGCGCGTTGCGGATATGCGTTAGACGCGCCATTGGCCTTGACTGTAACCGTATCTAAGGCTGCGGAGGAGGCGTTCCGAAAATTGCCGGCGCGCGATCAGGCGATCCTACGTGAGTCTCTATCGCAGGACCCACGACCAGCTGTGCACGATGATAAAGCACGCGTCTACGGAGCGCGCCTGTGCGGAGTGAACGTGCGCTTTTCTGTGGATGACCAAGTGACAATTCTGGAAATCGAATCCCAGTAGCGAGCGGAAAGTTTCGAAGACAGGGGATTTCGCGTTGCTATTGCCAGGGATTTGTGTTGCACTTCTCCTGTTATGGCATCTCCTACAAACGTTCTCGCACAAGGCATCGAAATCATCGGATCCGTTCGGTTCTCGAATGACATGATCATTGATGGCAAAATTGAGGGTCAGATCATGTCCGACAAAGGACGCGTTACGATTGGGGAAAATGCTTGTATCAAGGGTGACATCACAGCTGGCGAGGTCAAAGTTTTTGGCAAAGTCGAAGGAAAAATCGTTTCCGAGCGTTGTGAACTGAAAGCGAAGTCGCGTCTCGATGGAGATATCAAAGCGAAAATGTTCGCTATGGAAGAAGGCGCGCAGTTGGCGGGTCGCACGGAAATCGGCTAACCCGCACGCTCTCAGCGCAGCCACATCATGGCAGCTAAGAGCAGCAACATGGCGGAAAAGCAGCGATTGATCCACTTTCGACTTCGGGCGTAGCCATCACGCAGAGCCTTGGTTTGGAGCAAATACGCCCACAGGATCCATAAAACAGCGCCCTGGACGACGATGATCGTTCCCATGGTCAAGGGGCGTGCCATCCCAGAAGAATCCTGCAAAAAAGGCGCGCAGATGCTCGTGAGAACCAATGCGGCTTTCGGATTGAGAAGGTTGCAGAAGAGACCGCGCAAATAATGACGGTGATGAGCGGTTTCGTCTGTCTGTTTTTCCGTTAGATCGCTGCGAAACACCTGCCACGCGAGATAGACCAAATAGAGCGATGCGATCCATTTTACATATAGTGAAAAAGTCGATTCACTCGTAAAAATATAGCCACCTCCTACCAGTGCCAAAAACGCATGAAATGCGAGACCTGTGGCAATACCGCAAGCCATAATCGCACCGGCGCGTCCGCCATGACGCAGTGAGGTGCTAGTCAGTAAAATCATGTCGGGACCGGGGCTGAACTGCGCCACTGCCATGATGCATGCGAATAAAAATAGCTCGGCAATGGGGTCCACTATTTCGACTTGGCAGCGATGAGATACTGGCGGATGGCGATTTCATCCTGCTTGCTTAGACTTGCGTTCCAGGCCATGCCCGGCACGACGATATGCCAATCTTCATCGCTGACTGAATCGGGTAATTGGTATTCGTGACAACGCCCACAGTGAGCGATGTAAGCGGCTCGACCGAGTTGTAGGTTTCGCTCAGAGACCTTACTGTTCGCGGCCATCGCTGGACTGACAGGCGGTGCCATTTGTTCCAAAGTGGGCGAGCACGCGGTGATGGCGAGTAGCCCCAGCGATAATTGGTAGACCCAGCGTTTCATGTGAAGCTGTTACAATTTTTTAACGGCTAGAATATAAGCAAGCACTGCGGATCCTTCTTCGGTCTCAAGGCCTGCGTGTTTCACCATTTTGGGAACGGTTTCGGTGAACTCCGCGTCATCGAGATCCTCTGGTAGGGGGTAGGCGTGGCATTGTGCGCAATTCAGCATATATACGGCGTGCCCTCGCTGCAGTTTGTCGAGAGAGGTGCTGCTTTTTTTTGCCATCTCAGGCGATGGGTTGGGAACCTCTGAAATGCCGCCCTGCTCAGGCTCGCTACCTTGCTCAATATCACCCGTGGGCACACTGGCGCAACCGATGAGGAAAAAAGCTAGGCTGGTGATGAGAAAAATGGGTTTCATCAATAATGCGTCGTGTTAGTGTTGCTGATCAAGTTGATAGACGGTTCCGTGCGCGGCAATGAGATAGGTTTGCAAATCTCTCAGCTGCGACTGCGACAGTTTGGCATTTTTGCTCATGTGTGGCAAGATTTCCCTCCAATACTCCGGATCGATTTTTGCCGGCGCTACGCGGGCGTGACATTCATTGCAGTGAGCCATGTAGAGGTCACGACCGTGTTGGAGTTGCGATGGAGCGACGCCCATGCCGAACGCCATTTGGTCAGTGACTTGAGGAATGGCCTCCCTGTCAGGTCCGCATCCGATGGCGCAGAGATGCAGAAACATCAATCCTAGTAAGCACTGCCGCATGAATCTAGGGAAGCAGAAACAGGATCCATTGTCGATCACAATCCCTGCGCGGCAGGCGCTCGATCTGTAGTACGACGCCTCCGTCTTATGGCCGATGGCTTTTTCTCTGCTTCATTGACGGGAAAAAAGACAAATATTTCGTGACCAATGCGATGATTGTCTGGCACAGTGCGGTCGCATGAAAGAAACATTGATCATGACTGTTCTGGGAGCTGACCGCACTGGTTTGGTTCGGTCCATCGCGGCCATCGTGGCCGCGCATCAGGCCAGTTGGCAGGAGAGTCGTATGGCGAGATTGGCGGGACAATTCGCGGGCATCCTCCGCGTGGATTGCCCCAAGGATCAAGTCGCCGCGCTGGCGATGGCGTTGCAACAACTGGCGGTGGAAGGAATCCAGATCCATTTGATTCAGGAGCCGACGCCCTCCGCAGAGGATCGGCGTGTATGGCACATCGATGTCGTGGGCAATGATCGCGCCGGCATCGTTCATGAGCTGACGCAGGCCATCGCTCAGTGCGGTGGTAACGTCGAGGAGTTAGTGACGGGCTTGGAAAGTGCGGCCATGTCGGGGCATCCCTTGTTTCGTGCGTCAGGAAAAGTGAGCTTGTGTGGCACCAGTGATGAGTTGCCGTTGCGGACGGCGATTGAAAATCTCAGCGATGATCTTTCGGTAGAAATTCACTGATTCGCTCCTTGCCAATTGGGCTGTTTCCTCATACAGCTGCCGCAGCTATGTCAAAAGTTTTCGAAACCAAGCGTCCCGCTATCATTCTCTTGGGAGCACCCGGCTCGGGCAAGGGCACGCAGGGAAAAATCCTCGGCAAGATTCCCCGGTTTTTCCATTGCGAGTGCGGCAATGTTTTCCGCTCCCTTGACACCCGCACACCGCTTGGCCAGAAGTTTGTGGAATACTCAAGTCGCGGCGAATTGGTGCCGGATGAATTGACGGTAGAGCTCTGGAAAACCCAGGTAGCCAATTGGAGTGACATGCATTTGTATAAGGCGGACATCGATTATCTCGTGCTTGACGGCATCCCGCGCAACGTCGCCCAAGCCCAATACATGGGAAACTTCGTGCAAATTGAGCAAGTCTTCCATTTGTCTTGCCCGAACCGCGCCGAACTGGCTCGTCGCATGCGCAAACGGGCACTCAAAGACAATCGCATTGATGACGCAAACGAGGTGGTGATTCAGCGCCGGATCGCCACGTATGAAGAGGAAACGAAGCCGATTCTGGATTTTTTTCCGAGCGAGATTATTTGTGAAATCGATGCCACCAAACCGCCCGTTCAAGTGATCAATCAGATCACTTCCGTGATCCTGCAGCTGCCCAGCTACAAGGAGTCCGAGGGCAGAATCATCTGATCATGAGGGTCGTTTTTGTCGCAACAGGGGACATTGCTTTGCCGACGTGGGACTGGTTGGCGCAATCTTCCTGCCAGATTGTGGCACTTGTGACGCAGCCAGACAAACCCGCAGGCCGGAAGATGCAACTCACGCCACCGACCATCAAATTGCGCGCGATCGCAGCGGGCATTCCGGTATTGCAGCCAGAAAGTTTGCGAAAAAAATCAGCGATCGATGCCGTGGTGGCGCTCTCGCCCGACTTGATTGTGGTCATGGCCTATGGGCAAATTCTCACCGAGCGCTTTTTGGCGATTCCGCCTCTCGGGTGCATCAATCTTCATGCATCGCTTTTGCCGAAATACCGTGGCGCGGCTTGCATTCAGGCTGCGATCGATGAGGGCAATGAATGCACCGGGGTCACTGTCATGCATATGGTGCGTGAGTTGGATGCGGGTGACATCATTTTGCAAAAAACAGTTCCCATTCGTGAGCAAGAGACGGGCGGATCGCTGCATGATGCGCTCGCCGCACTCGCGCCTGCGGCCATCGCTGAGGCGTTGGAAATATTCGCCGCAGGGCGGTCTCCACGCCAAGCACAGGATGCTGTGCTTGTCAGTTATGTGGGCAAATTGACGCGCGAGGATGGTCGACTTTCTTGGAATTCCAGTGCCTGTGCTGTGGAACGTCGCGTTCGCGCATACGATCCCTGGCCGGGGACTTACACCACCATGATGCAAGGGCTGCGGGTAAAAGTATTTCCTCCCGTCAAAGTGGTCGAGGGCATCGAGATCGATGCGGGCACTACAGAAATTCATGATCATCAATTGCTCGTAGGCTGTGCAGAAGGCGCCCTAGCTCTATCGGATATTCAGATCGAGGGCGGCAAGCGCATGCGGGCCATGGACTTCGCTCGTGGCCACCGCGGCGGCATTCGTTTTCTTCCGCAATGATGGGCTTTTTCTCAACATGCTTCCACAATGGCGTGTCAGCGAACGTCAAACTCCACTGTGTCCGATCACGGCCAGACGTTTATCAACCGATTTCCCCGGAGCATCTGGCAGGGGACGTGAGGCATGATGCGGGAGATCGAGCAAAATGACAGCATCTAACTCACGCAAACAGGCAAGGGCCAGTTCGTGTTCCCTATCGAAATAGGAAGTGATCATCAGAAGCCCACTCGGCTTCAGTCGCGCCATCGCGTTCCGATAGATCCTGTCCCAGGTGGCGGGGTCATCCCAGAAATTCTGATGGCGCACGAAGATGATATCCTTGTCCGCCGCTTCTGCCCAGTGCTGTGTCAGCGAGGCATCGGCCACACGGAACTCTACCCTCCCATGCGGCAGCCAGCCATGTTTCCATCGTCGTGTGGCCTCCTGGATTTCCGCGACCCGCAGATCCATGCCGACATAGGATCCTCCGTGCTCGGGTAGGCACAGTGTTTCGATTAACACACCAGTCTCATCTGCCCGACCGCAGGCGAGGTTGAGGATGGAGGGCTCTACCAGCCGAGGACGTTGTAGCAAGCGTATGGCCTCCGCCAGCAATCGTCGCAGGCGGGCCACATCTTCGGCGATTCCTGGATAGGAGAATGCGATGGCCGGATGAACGGACGGCATGCGCGAAAATACCCACATTTCCCTGCGGAAAAAGCCCAAATGACAAGAATTTTCCGAGATTCCTCGAAATAATGAATTGTGAGCTTGTCAATCGGGCAAGAAAGATAGAAAACTCAGCTCACCAAAACATCAGCTACCACGAACCATGAAGTTTCGAATCTCCAAAGAAGCGCTCCTCGAAGGGCTGCAAAAAGTTCAACACGTCGTCAGCAGTCGCACGACGCTTCCGATCTTGTCCAACGTGCTGATCGTGGCCAAGGGAGATCGTTTGCAGTTTACCACGACGGATTTGGACGTGGGCATTACGGGATCGGTGCTTTGCAATGTGGACAAAGAGGGAGCCACGACCTTACCAGCGAAAAAAATCGTCAATATCGTTCGCGAGTTGCCGTCCAGCGAGGTCGAGGTGACGGTCGATAGCAAACACGTCGCCACCATCGTCAGCGGTGCCGCCCATTTCAAAGTGAACGGCCTCAGCGATGCCGAGTTTCCTCCTTTTCCCGATTTCCAAGGTGCAAAAGAATTCCGCATTCAGCAGAATGATTTGCGCGATGGGTTGAAAAAAACTTCGTATGCGATCAGCTCGGATGAGACGCGTTATGTTCTCAATGGCATCTTTACTTCTTTCCGCGATGGTAAAATGACCTTGGTCGCCACCGATGGTCGTCGTCTCGCCATGGCGGAGAGCGACCTCGAGTTTCCCGCCTCGCATGAGACAGACGTGATCATACCGACCAAAGCCGTGCAGGAATTGCAGCGTCTGCTCGGCACAGAAGGCGAACTCACCCTGCGCCTCAGCGACAACCAAGTCTCCATCTCGATTGGTGATACCCTACTGATTAGCAAGCTGATCGATGGCAATTATCCAAACTACCGCCAAGTAATTCCCAGCGAAGCTAACGAGCGCGTCGAACTTCCACGCGAAGCTCTGCTCGACACCGTGCGACGTGTTTCCTTGCTTTCCTCCGATAAATCCAGCTCGGTCAAGTTATTGTTCGCTGATAACAAGGTGGACATCTCGGCAAATACGCCAGACGTCGGTGAGGCGCGCGAGGAAATGCTCGTCAAGTATGAGGCGAAGCCCATTCAGGTCGCATTTAATCCCGAATTCATGATGGCGCCCTTGCGCAATCTGGAGACGGAGACGGTTTATTTGGACCTGATTGACGAAATGAGCCCAGGCGTGATTCGCATCGATGGTTCCTTCCTCTACGTGCTGATGCCGATGCGTGTGACTTCCTGATCGAAGCATCTCTCGATTTCGAACGCGCATCTCTCTGGGGATGCGCGTTTTTTTAATGTCGCGACTTCCCGATGATGTCGGCTTTTTTGGTTGTCAGACAGATCGCGATACGGCATGAATGCCCCCATGACAAATTCCGAGAAACAGGGAAATTGGTGGAGCGCCTTGAATGGGTATCAGAAGTTGGTTTTCGCCGTGGCGACGATGGCATGGATGTTCGACTGTCTCGATCAGCAACTCTTTAATCTGGCACGCACCCCAGCACTCAATCAACTCATTGGAACGGGCGATCCTGCTTTGGTGAAAAAAATGGCAGGTTACATGACCTCAGTTTTTGTATTGGGATGGGCGACAGGTGGTATGATTTTTGGCTCTCTTGGCGATCGTTATGGTCGTGCCAAAATGCTCGGAGTCACGGTGATGCTGTATTCCATTGCGACTGGTCTCTCCGCGCTATCGAAGGGGCTGATCGATTTTGGTATCTATCGTTTTTTGACCGGTTTGGGTGTGGGTGGTGTGTTTGGCCTCGCAGTCGCGCTTGTTTCGGATACTCTCTCCCATGAGGCTCGTCCGCGTGCCTTGGGCGTTCTGCAGTCGTTTTCGGCTGTGGGTAATGTTCTGGCTGGATTCATTGGCTTGGGCGTCTGGGCCATGCAGGCGGGTCCCGGACATTGGAAGTGGTTGTTCTGTATCGGTGCGCTGCCAGCACTACTCACCGCCACAATCCAGATGCGTGTTAAGGAACCGGAAGCATGGGTAAAGGCGCGAGACAAAGCCAAGTCCCAAGGACGAAAAGCTGGCTCTTACAAAGATTTATTCGGTCATCCGACATGGAGAAAACACGCACTTCTTGGCATGCTCTTGTCTTGTGCGGGTGTGATCGGCCTCTGGGGTATCGGTGTTTTTTCGACGGACATGGTGGGAGATATTATCGCCAACAATCTTAAGGTATCCGGCATGGATGCTGCGGGTATCGCATCGGGCAAACAGAAGTGGATGTCGATCAATCTACTTTGCTTCAATGTGGGTGCCTTTCTTGGTATGTTGGCTTTCACACGCGTGGCTGTGCGAATCGGGCGCCGTATTGCCTTCGCGATATTCTTCACTTGCGCTGCGATTGTGACTGTTTTTGTATTCCAGAAGTTGAACTCAACGACTGACGTTCTGTGGATGGCACCTCTGATGGGGTTCTTTCAGCTCTCGGTGTTTGCCGGCTTTTCGATCTATCTGGCCGAGCTTTTCCCCACCAGTCTTCGCTCTACGGGAGTGTCCTTCTGTTATAATGTCGGTCGCTACCTCGCTGCCGCTGGTCCGCTGACATTGGGCGCGCTATCCGCAAAGATGGCGGAAAAAGCACCGACAGTTGAGGCAAAGATCGATGCCTTTCGCGATGCGGCTTCGTGGATGTGTTTGATTTTCCTCCTAGGCGTGATCGTGCTGCCTTTCCTACCCGAAACCAAGGGCAAGCCCTTGCCACAGGATTGATGCTTCCGTTTTGCTCCGATGATCTACTACGGATATCGTAAATGCTCCACCTGCCGGGACGCCTTGAAGTGGCTGGAACAGCGGGGCATCGCGGTGGAGATCCGCGAAATCCGCGAAACGCCGCCCTCGCCCGGCGAGCTCGCCACCGCGCTGCGCTTGCTCGGCGGTGACCGGAAAAAATTGCTCAACACCGCCGGTGCGGAATACCGCAGCATGGGCTTGAAGGACAAGATCGACACCTTGTCCGATGAAGCCCTCTTTGCCCTGATCCAACAAAACGGCAACCTGTGCAAACGCCCCTTTTTGCTAGACGAAGCATCCGCCATCGCCCTCACCGGCTTCCAGGCAGACTCATGGCAGCAGGCGCTGGCTCGCTGAGTTTTTTTGTAGGAAGAAGGAATCCATGGTGATAGTTAGGCAGTCGCCAAGGGCTGACCACCGCTGAAAATCTGTCCGCCCAACGGGACAAAGAAAGGTAGCCGATGGTACTAGTTACCGGAATCTTCATCCAGATCACGAGATGCGCTCCGGAGGTGCGCGAGAGACGTCATCCTCACCAAAATCATCTCCTTTCTCGTTCTCTGTACCCTGACCCGTATCCTGTCATTTTTTAAGGATTACAGGACGGATTAATTCCTTATCCTAAGAGGCCAAAGACCTTACACATCCCTCTCTAGGGCACGCGTATCTGTGAATCGCATCCAGAGAAAATGATGGAGATGAAATCCTTTGCGTAATGTGTTACCTTATGGGGAAAGGTGGGGCAACTGGCGTGAGTCGGAGCTTGCAATAATATTGTTAGATTTTTTTATATTTTTGCTCGACAGATCATCTGTAAATACATAATCAGTTGACTTTCACTACGATAGTCTTGTGGCTCATTTCCTGTCATTTTACGCTCAAAAATGGACCCATCGCTCGCATGGCGCTGGAAAACTACTGTTCGGCATCTTAGGTGAGCGCCATGACCTTTGCCAGCGCGCCACAAGTGTCGAATCTGACACCAAGGCTCGGCACGTCATGTTAAGTCACCGAGGCCCTCGCCAACGATGCCGCCTCCCGCACCATCGCCCGGAGCCTGATTCCACAACCACTCCTGCGCGCCGAGTTTTCATCTTCGATTGCAGCCATCATAAAGAGCTTGCAAGTCGCGTGCGAATCCACACGATTCCCACGTCACAGTCGCTAGATCCATCACGATAGCTTTCGCCGACCTTCTTGAATCCGCAGTATGTCTCCTGACACCTTCAGCTACCAAAATCAGCCAGACGGCCCCAGCTCCGTCGTGCGGGAGGAACACATCGAATCCGGCTTTATCGGCACGCTCCAAAAACTCAAATACGAATACCGCCCGGATATTCGCGACCGCGCCGCGCTGGAAGCCAACTTTCGCGAGAAATTCGAGGCACTGAACCACGTCCATCTCACGGATTCCGAATTCGCCCGACTACTGGATGAAATCATCACCCCGGACGTCTTCGCGGCTTCCAAGACCCTCCGCAGCATCAATAGTTTCTCTCGCGATGACGGCACGCCGCTGAACTACACCCTCGTCAATCTCAAGGACTGGTGCAAAAACAACTTTGAGGTCATCAATCAGCTGCGCATCAATACCGACAACAGCCACCACCGCTTCGATGTCATCCTGCTCATCAATGGCGTGCCTTGCGTGCAGATCGAGTTAAAAACCCTCGGCATCAGCCCGCGCCGAGCGATGGAGCAGATCGTCGAATACAAAAACGATCCCGGCAACGGCTATACCAAGACCTTGCTCTGCTTCATGCAGCTCTTCATCGTCAGCAATCGCGACCGCACCCATTACTTCGCGAACAACAACACCCGCCACTTCGCCTTCAATGCCGATGAGCGCTTCCTGCCCATCTATGAGTTCGCGGACGAGGACAACCGCAAGATCACTCACCTCGACGAGTTCGCCGCCACCTTCCTGAAAAAGTGCGACCTTGGCCGCACCATCAGCCGCTACATGGTCCTGCTAGCGGGCGAGCAGAAGCTGATGATCATGCGTCCTTATCAGGTCTATCAGGTAAAGAACATCGTGCAGTGCATCGAGGATGACTCCGGCAATGGTTTCATCTGGAGCACCACCGGCAGCGGCAAGACGCTCACTTCCTTCAAGGCATCCACCCTGCTCAAAGAAAACGACCACATTCACAAATGCGTCTTCGTGGTGGACCGCAAGGACCTAGACCGCCAAACGCGCGAGGAGTTCAACAAGTTTCAGGAAGGTTGCGTCGAGGAAAACACCAACACCGCCGCCCTCGTGCGACGCCTGCTGTCCGAGGACTACGCCGACAAGGTCATCGTCACCACCATCCAGAAGCTCGGCCTCGCGCTGGATGAAACGAGCAAGCGCAACAAACAGCGGAAAAAGAACGACCAGCCCACCTACAAGGAGATGCTGGCCCCGCTGAGCGACAAACGCATCGTCTTCATCTTCGACGAGTGCCACCGCTCCCAGTTCGGCGAGAACCACAAAGCGATCAAAGAGTTCTTCCCCAAGGCCCAGCTCTTCGGCTTCACCGGCACGCCCATCTTTGAGGCCAATGCTTCCCTCCAGAAGATCACGGACGAGCAGGCTTCCATGCGCACCACGGCGGACCTCTTCCAGAAGCAGCTCCACGCCTACACCATCACCCACGCCATCGAGGACGGGAACGTCCTGCGCTTTCACATTGATTACTTCAAGCCCGAGGGCAAAAACCCGCCGAAGCCCGGCGAGGCCATCGCCAAGAAAGCTGTCATCGAATCCATCCTGGCGAAACACGACCAATCCACCGCCGACCGTCGCTTCAATGCCATCCTGGCCACCGCATCCATCAATGACGCCATTGAATACCACGCGCTGTTTGCCGCGATGCAAAAGGACAAGGCGGAGGCTGATCCCGAGTTCCAGCCGCTCAACATCGCCTGCGTCTTCTCCCCGCCTGCCGAGGGCGATCCCGATGTGAAGCAGATTCAGGAAGACCTGCCGCAGGAGCAGGCGGACAACGAGGAAGACCCCGAGGGCAAGAAAGCCGCGCTCAAGGCCATCCTCGTCGATTACAATGCCCGCTACGGCACCAATCACCGCCTCAGCGAGTTCGATCTCTACTACCAGGATGTGCAGAAGCGCATCAAAGACCAGCAGTGGCCGAATGCCGATTACCCCGCCGCGCAGAAGATCGACATCACCATCGTCGTGGACATGCTGCTCACCGGCTTCGATTCCAAGTTCCTGAACACGCTCTACGTGGACAAGAACCTCAAGCACCACGGCCTGATCCAGGCCTTCTCCCGCACCAACCGCGTGCTCAACGGCACCAAGCCCTATGGCAACATCCTCGACTTCCGCCAGCAGCAGGACGCCGTGGATACTGCCATCGCCCTTTTCTCCGGGGAGAAGACCGGCGAGCAGGCGCGGGAAATCTGGCTCGTGGACAAGGCCCCCGTCGTCATTGAGAAGCTGGAGACCGCCGTGCAGAAGCTCGATAGCTTCATGAAGTCCCAGGGCCTCGACTGCACGCCCTCCTCCGTGGCGAATCTGAAGGGCGATGCCGCCAAGACCGCCTTCATCACCCACTTCAAGGAAGTCCAGCGGCTCAAGACTCAGCTCGACCAATACACCGACCTCACCGAGGAAAACAAAGCCAGCATTGAGCAGGTGCTGCCGGACGAAAACCTGCGCGGCTTCAAAGGCCAGTATCTGGAGACGGCGAAGAAGCTCAAAGACCAGCAGGGCAAGGCCGGGAACGCCGACGTCCCCGTCGGCTCTTCACCCGTGGATCAGATCGACTTCGAGTTCGTCCTCTTCGCCTCCGCCGTCATTGATTACGACTACATCATGGGCCTCATCGCCAAGTTCGCGAATCAGCCGACGGGCAAAGTCAAAATGAGCCGGGATGAACTCGTCGGACTCATTCGCGGGCACTCCAACCTCATGGACCAAAGCGACGACATCGTAGAATATGTGGACTCGCTAAAAGAGGTGAAAGGCGTCACCGATACTGCCATCCGCGAGGGCTACACCCGCTTCAAGGCGGAGAAGAACGCCAAGGAACTCGCCGCCATCGCCGCGCGGAACGGTCTCGCCACCACGGCCCTGCAAACCTTCGTGGACGGCATCCTCGACCGCATGATCTTCGATGGCGAGCATCTCAGCGACCTCATGGCCCCGCTCGACCTCGGCTGGAAAGCCCGCACCCAGGCCGAACTCGCCCTCATGGCCGACCTGCACCCCCTCCTCACCAAACGCGCCGGTGGACGCGACATCTCAGGACTCAGCGCGTATGAGCAGTAAGACGAAGACAATCCACCCGAAGCGCCAACGGCGAGACCTCATACCAGCCTGGGGCAACGCCCCAGGTATCGGCAACCCAACAAACCGAGGGCTGAAAGCCCGACCTATCCTCGCCGTGCATGGATCGGGCCTTCAGCCCTCGAATATAATTCGCGTGCCTGACCTAGGGCGGTGCCCTAGGCTGGTATGGCATCGGGCCTTTGGCCCTGTTCCGAAACAATCCGCCCTCCATCACCCATGAAGGCCAAAACGAAAACCACCGCCACGAAGGAAGATGCAATGCCCGCGCTGTTGCCTGTCCTAGGGCGTTGCCCCAGGCTGGTATGGCATCGGGCCGTTGGCCCTGTCTTCAGCCCCAACGGGGCGGCACATACCAGCCCAGGGCAACGCCCTGGGTCAACGGCCCCCACATCAATCAGCCCTGAAGGGGCGACCCATCTTGCCCACGCATGAGCCGCAAAACGAAAACCACCGCCACGAAGGAAGAGGCAACACCCGCGCTGGTGCCTGTCCTGGGGCGTTGCCCCAGGCTGGTATGTTATGCTCCGCTGGAGCAAATTTCTTCAGCCCCAACGGGGCGGCAACATACCAGCCCAGGGCACCGCCC
>CAMDAD010000024.1 GCA_945888515.1 Akkermansia muciniphila
TTACGGTCATCGTGTTTTAAGATGGCGGCATGGAACTCTTTTTTTGAGATGTCGATTCCCAGACTGTATTCGATGGTTGATTGTGTGCTTTGCATGTGTTACTTCTGCTTTGGTTTGAGCCACCAATAATAAGCCTTGTGGAAGCATACAGCTGATAACCTGACTCGTGATGCGGACTCGAGATCCAAGATGCGGTTCGGTTTTTAACAGCATGCGAGAGAGGCGGAGTCCAGTCTGACCCTCGGGATTAAATCCTTGGTGATGTCCTAATTCGGTTTACTCCGCTTCTCCCACAAGCAAGGTGGGTGGACATGCTAACAGATGCTGTCAACCTGCCCGGAACGAATCATACGAGTCTTCGGGGGCAGTCCGAGCATGGCAACATGTTAGATTATTTGATGAAAATTGGTAAGCGTTCTATGAAGCGCCTCTAGTCATAAAAGTCATAGATACTAACCTGCGGCACTTATAACTACGACGAGTCATTCAGACGAAACTGGCAACCCGGCCGCAGAACCGAGCCAACTGCTCAAGACCGATGACCTTGGTCGCACTGTAGTGCCCCTTCCAAAGGATCGTCCTTTTTCTTTTTTCTTGGCTGTCACACTCTCCGATTTCCATTTGCGGAAACTGTGCTAGGTTTCCCGCAGCTCATAAAACCATGCACCAACTGATCGACTCCTACGCGCAGGCCATTTCCGATGAAAAGCAAGCAGCCGTCATCGATGGCTCCGCGGCCGGCACGGAAAAGCGCTACAAGGTTCTGTTTCACGACTACCAGAACCCGGATGCCCTGCGCCGCCTCGCGGGCAAGATCAAGGATCACACACTACATCATTTGGAGGAATACCTACCGAAAGCCGAGGCCGCGCTGAAACAAAATGGCGCCCATGTCCACTTCGCTGATTCCGCAGACGATGCCAAGGCGACGATTTTGGAAATTCTCCGCTCGCACGAAGTCACGCGCCTCACGAAATCGAAGTCGATGGCGGCGGAAGAAATCCACCTCAATCCCTACTTGATCGAAAACGGCATCGAGTGCCTAGAATCGGACCTCGGCGAGTTCATCATCCAGCTCGATGACGATGAGCCCTCGCACATCGTCAAGCCCATCATCCACAAGAACCGCCGGGACATCGCCAAAACATTTCTGCGCGAAGGCATCGCTAACGATTACAACGACGACCCGCAAACCATCACCCACCGCGCCCGCTACCACCTGCGCGAAAAATACATGGAAGCCCAGGCCGTCATCACCGGTGCGAACTTTGTTTCGGCGGAATCCGGACGCCTCGTGCTGGTGACAAACGAAGGCAATACCCGCTTCGGCATGGCACCAGTGGATGTGCACATCGCCTTAGTCGGCATCGAAAAAATCGTGCCCACCGATCGTGACCTCGGCGTTTTCCTGAATTTGTTAGGTCGCTCCGCCACCGGCCAGCAGCTCACCGTTTACACAGAGTTCGTTAAAGGACCGAAGTCTCCTACCCAACCCTCTGGTCCCACCAACATGCACGTGGTGTTCATGAATAATGGCCGCACAGAAGTGCTGGAATCGAAATGCCGCGAAATTTTGCGCTGCATCCGCTGCGGTGCCTGTCAGAATGTTTGCCCGGTCTATCGCCAAGCATCGGGCCACGCCTACCGCTCGCCCTACGGCGGTCCGGTGGGTGCCGTGCTATCGCCACTGCTCTTCGGCGACCGCTTCCCCGAACTCGCCGATCTCCCCAAGGCCTCGTCGCTCTGTGGAGCCTGCAACGAGGTCTGCCCCGTGGATATTCCAATTCCCGACTTACTCCTACGCCTGCGCGACAAAGCGAAACAAGAAAAAGTTTACTCCCCCGGAGCACTACCGATGAGTCCCTTCGCCACGCTCGCCACCTCACCGTCCGTCTGGCGCACCGCCATGAACATGAGCAAAGCGATGAATCATTTGCCCATGCATATGACCCCGCTCAAGCCGCTCCAAGAGTGGCTCAACCAGCGCACACTCCCCGCTTGGAAAGGCGGCGACTTCCGCAAGTGGATGGAAAAGCGCCAGAAGTAGTCCGTGGCGGTGGCATCTTTCTCCCGGCCAATCAGATGACAGAGGAAAAAATCAAAATCAAAATCAAAAATCCTCTATCCTCAATCGTCAATCTGCCTTTTACTTTTCCCTCAAACCTGCATTCTTCTTTCTGCTCTCTGTGGTGACACAGCTTCTTCAAAAATCGGTGCCTTCAGTGGACCTCAGTGTATCAGTGGTAAAAATACCTCTACTCGCCACACGAGACTGAAGCCGACGAGACGGGCGACGCTCCCTGAAAGGCTCTCCCTGTCACTCCAACCCCTCCCACGCCATCCGGATCTTCTTCTCGGAGATACTCCCCTTAACCGGAATATTCGGCGCGAAAAGCGAGACACGGTATTCTAACAACATCCACCCCATCGGCCACAGCTCGCACCGCTGCGGCGCGCGCTTCCACGCATCAAACCAGCACTCCCACTGTTCCCGCACGCGTTCCATTTTTTCCAAATCCTTCTGAATCGGTAAGCTCTGCAAGCGATCGATGCGCATCTGGATCGCTTGCAAGTGACGAGGGTAATCGCACAAGGCCGCATGCCCCGCGCGCCACGCAAATTGTTCACGTAACATCCATTGCAGTTGCTCTTCGATGTCTTGCGCCACCGCCGCAAGAAATTTCGATCCACGCTGCCGCCCACACCATTCTAACAGATTTGGCACTTGCGAGACAATCGCATCGAGCGCCTTGCCCACCGGGATAGCCGCCGCATGCCAGTCGCCGCGCGCTTTCTCCGCTGCACGCGAAAATTCCTCCGCATTCCGCGGCAAACAGCCTAGTGCCCCTTCCGCCGCGAGTTGCAACAGAGCCTCGAGCTTCGTGCCGCCCACACCGATGCGCGGCAACTCGACCCGCGCTGCCAGACCTAACGGAAATTTCTTGGTGAGATACGCCACCTGATCCGGTTGCGCCAGCATCAGCAAACGCACACATCCGGTGCGATGCGATTGTCGCGCCTGTTCCGCCTGATGAAAAGCCTGCACGCCGACGCTTTGTCCTTCATCAACGAGCGCGGGATAGGCATAGCCGCCCGTGCTTTCCACTCGCTCAGGGATCACCTCTATCGGCCAGGTTTTCGCGCCGCTGCACTGCCACTCTTCATTCGCATGCTCTTCCAACCGCTGGCGCAGGAGCGGCCTGAGTTTTTCGCGCATCTCCGCCAGATCGGTGCCCAGCAGGATTTCATTGCCGTCGTCATCGCAGACCCAGCATTTCACCTGCCACTCGGGCGGCAGCGCGCGCAGATCGATGTCCGACTCCGGCACACTGTAGCGCACACGCTTTTGCACTTGTTCGATCAAAGCCTGCACCAAGGTTTGATTCGGCAACTGATCCGCATGAAGATCCACAAACCCACGCACAAATTCACTAATCGGCATACACGCCTTGCGCAGATCCTTCGGTAATGCACGCACCAAACATTCAACACGATCCGTTAGATAACCCAGCACCCCCCATTGCAGCGCGGCCTCGGGAAAATCCCAAAGCTGATCGATGTGCACGCCGATCGTGACACCATCATCGCGCTCGCCAGGTGCCATCGCATAATAGACGCTGTATTCCTGATCGCCCCAGGTGACCGTATCGGGAAAATCCGACAAGTCTTCTAACAAACTTTCCTCCCACACCACATCCGCTACTTCCACGAACAAGGTCTTTTCCTGCTCCATGCGCCACTGGTGAAAGGCCTTCGCCGTGCACATGCCTTGCGGGATCCTTTCATGAAAAAACGCAAACACCTGCTCCTCGCTCCAGAGGTAATCCGGACGTCGCATCTTCACTTCCATCAAACGCACCTCTTCACGCACTTGCTGCAAGCGCTGCAAGGACGGACACGCCGCTCGAATGCCACCACCAAGCAATCCTTCTCGAATAAACACCTCACGTGCGGCGGCAGGATCGATGCGCCCCCAGTGCACGGGCCGGTCTTTCACCACCACCAAGCCACCGCACAGCACGGTTTCCTTGGCATACACCGCCCCCTGCTTTTCTTCCCAATACCCGTGACTGTAGCGATACGTGCATAGATGCGATGCCACTTGCTCGACCCATGTCGGATCGATCCGTGCCATGCGCCGTGCCCACAGTCGCGTGGTCTCGACAATCTCCATGCCGATCACCCAGTCGTAGCGTTTCACCGGAAACAAGCCCGACCCTGGAAACACAGCAAACGCGCCGCCACTCGCGCTGCGATAGACTTTTTCCTGCCCATCCCAGAGCGCGAATTGCCGTGGCACCCCCGCGAGCAAGGACCGGTGCAACGGATCATACGCCGCCTGCCACTCAGCATCTCCCGATTCAAGGCGCAGCATCGGCGCAGGGATTTCCCAACGCAATTCGCGTTTGCACAAATCTAACAATTCCTCATGAATGTTCGCCCATTCCATGGCGCGACGCATGTTTAGAAATGTCTCGTTGCAATACTTGCGCAGCGCATTGCGCCGCCACTTGTCCTTTTCTTGAAAGCGTTGCAGGTCCAACCACAGGCGCAACAGTGAAAAAAAGTCCGACTGCGGATGCTTCCATCGGGCGTGCGCGGCATCAGCTTCTTTCTGTTTTTCGGCGGGTCTTTCGCGTGGGTCGCTACTCTCCAGCGCCGCGATCACTGGCAATAATTCTAACAAACACCGCTCATGGCTCGCCTCTAACAACATCCGCGCCAACCGCGGATCAACGGGCATGCGCGCCATCTGCCGCCCGGCCTCGGTGAGTTGCTTGTCCTTGCGAATCGCCCCGACCTCGCGCAGCGTCCGGTATCCCTCCGACACGGCCTTCGTTGCAGGAGCATCGATCAAAGGAAACTCCTCAATCGACGGCAGACCTAACGAAATCATCCGCAGAATTACACCTGCCAATGAACTGCGACGGATCTCTGGATCGGTAAATTCTGGGCGTTCGGCGAGATCCTCTTCGTCATACAAACGCACACAAATTCCCTCCTTTACCCGACCGCATCGGCCCTTGCGCTGTCGCGCGCTCGCTTGGCTCACGGGCTCGATCTGCAAGCGCTGCACGCCCCGCGCCGGACTCCAGCGACTCACCCGCGCAACACCAGAATCGACCACGCTCGTGATGCGAGGAATCGTCAGCGATGTCTCGGCCACGTTCGTCGCCAGAATCACCCGCCGCAAATTGCCTGGAGAAAACACTCGCTGTTGATCGCCCATGCTCAAGCGCGCGAACAAGGGTAAAATTTCCGTGCGAAAGTATCGTCGCCCTTCTAACGCATCCGCACACTCGCGAATCTCTTTTTCCCCGGGCAAAAAAACCAACACATCGCCCACGGGATCGATGTCGCTGAGCCAATCCACTGCCCTCGCCACATGCTGCGGCAGTTCTTCCTCATCATTCGGCGGCAGGAAAAATTCGTCCACTCCATAGGTCCGCCCCTCCGCCTGAATGATTGGCACCTCCTGCCCACGGTCGCGGAAAAAATCCGCGAAGGCTCCCGCGTCAAGCGTAGCCGACGAAATCACTATTTTTAGCGCCGGCCTCTTTCGACGCAGCTCTTTCAGATAACCTAACAGGAAGTCAATATTCAGCGAGCGCTCGTGCGCTTCATCGAGTATGATCGCATCATAACGCTTCAGCATCCGGTCCCCCTGCGTCTCCGCGAGAAGAATGCCGTCGGTCATGAACTTTATGCGAGTCTGTGGCGAAATTTTTTCATCAAACCGCACCTGATACCCCACCAGTCCCCCGAGTGGTTGTTTCAGCTCCTCCGCCACCCGCTTCGCCACACTCACCGCAGCAATCCGCCGCGGTTGTGTGACGCCGATTAACCCCATCTTGTCGGCATAGATTTCGCGCAGGACCTCCGTGACCATCTTGGGCAACTGCGTCGTTTTCCCCGAACCCGTCTCACTCACCACCACTACCACATCATGATCGCGCAGTGCCTGCATGATATCAGCACGCCTTGACACCACCGGCAACTCCGCTGGGTAATGCCACTCCATCTGCAACGACTCCTCCACAGCCATGCCTTAGCCGTTCTGATCACGATTGAAAAGAGGAACTTGGATGAGGGGATGAAAACAGGGGCCGCAAAAAACACCTATCGTTAGCGATCTCAAGACTCTCCGCCCATCGCCTAGCGCGACACTTCAGTGCCGATTCCCTTTTCGGTAAAAATCTCTAACAATAACGCATGCGGTAGGCGTCCGTCGATGAAATGCACCTTGCGCACGCCGGCATTTAGCGCATCGAGCGCGCTCTTGATCTTGGGGATCATGCCACCAGAAATGATACCATCGGCAATCATCGCATCGGCCTCGGCGCGGTTGACCGACTTGATCAAGGTCGATGGATCGCTCGGATCGCGCATCAAACCGGGAACATCAGAGAGATACACCAACTTGGCTACCCGCAATTCCTTGGCCAATGCCGCCGCAGCAAGATCCGCGTTGATGTTGAGTGGTTTGCCGGTCGATAACTCCGCAGCCAGTGGAGAAATCACAGGCACGATGCCAGCATTGTGAGCTGACTCCATGCGACCCAACTGACAGCCCACCACCTCGCCCACGCGACCGATATCGACACGATTGCCATCTCTGTCAGTGACCTTCATTTTTTCGCCGAAGAACACATCCGTTCCGGGAATGCCCACGGCTTTACCACCGAACTCCCGAATCATCTTCACGAGGCCTGGATTGATTTCCTCTGATAAAACATTCTCCACTATCGAGATCGCCTCCTCCGTCGTAACGCGGAAACCGCCGACAAAACGAGCCTCCAAACCTGCGGCTTCCATGGCTGCTGAGATCGCCTTGCCGCCGCCATGCACTACGATGGGATTGATGCCTGCGACTTCGAGAAAAACAATATCTCGCATCACCTTCGCCACCAACTCAGGATCCTCCATGGCAGACCCGCCCATTTTCACCAGCACCGTTTTACCACGAAACGCCTGCAAATACGGCAAGGCTTCGATCAGTGCTTCTGCTTTAGCGGTTGGGTGCGACAAACTCATGCGGCACAGACAAACACAATTACCCTGAAAAAACCACTGTTTTTTCGATCACTTCGGCGCCCTCACCTCCAGAAGAGCGGTTGCGATCGTAGAAGGATCCGCTCGTTCACTGAGAGATTGCTCGATGGCTTTAGCACTGCGTGCGACCTTGCCTGAAAAGACATCCTTGTCATTCCAGGTCACTCGAACCTCTTTGTCTAGATTCAGCAGCGTGTCTGACAAACGCAGTGTCAGTTTCATCACATCTGTGGATGATAGAGAAATGTGCTGGCCCTCGCAACGAGCTTCGATCAGTTGTCCCGCCCTCGCTTGCGCGGGGTCCACCGAGAGCCAATACAAGCGCGGGCTGATGATATCATCCTGATACCAACTCACCGCCTTTGGCCAGGGTTGTCGAGTGAACTTCAACATCCATGGCACAGCAACGGCATCCTGACGGTTCATCCAATGTCCACATTCCGCATAAGATTTGAAAAAATGAACATACGAATTTGGGTTTACTTTTTCGAGTGTATCGAGTTTTTCCGCCCATTTCTGACAAATTTCATTGCGTTGATACGCCGCATCCTTTCCACCCACCTGAAGAGAAAACGGTACGTTGCGGAGATTGATAGGATTCGCTTCATTCGGGTGCCCCGCCATCATGGCAGCGGATGCCCAACGGTCGGCCATCCGCGGACCAATCTGATAGACGCCATCACCACCTGCTGAATAGCCCATCACGTATACTTTGTCCGGATTGACGCCATGAAGCGCGATGCAATTGGCAATCAGACGATCGAATAAGCCGTCGATGTGACCCTCATGCCAAAGATTCCACGTGTTGGTGGGAGCACGCGGCGCGATGTAAAGAGATCCCTCGGGCTCATAGAGTCGGATTTGATTTTGCCATTGGCCATCGTTGACCTGAGCAGTCGTGCCGCCACCACCGTGCAGTGAGATCACCAAGGGCCGACCGCCCTCCGGTGCCGCACCGATCTCGCGCACAAGCAAACGCATGGTTTTATCGCCGATCACGATCTCTTTTTTTTCCATTTCGGCGGCACGAGTCTGACGAAGTGTGGCGAGCGTTTGCTCCCATTGCTTCTTCACTATGGCCTCAGCATCTACTCGACTGAGAAAGGATTCCTCGGCATGACTGGCTAAACAAAATAACAAGAAAAAGACGATGGATTTCATGGTGATTGTTTTGATTGAGGAACTGCGGTTTCGAGCCACTGTGCTTGTTCGGGAAACATTTCGCGGAAAAGCGCGCGCGATACAGGCTCAAGAACGAGCCCGCTGACGTTGAGAATCGTGAAGGTCACCATGGCGTAAACAACCCAGCGCCATGCAGAAATGGACAGCATCATGACGCGTATGCCCACGGCGCCATCCCACAGCGCCGCCCCGTGCTTGCGCACAAACCACCACGAAAAACCGTGACACAAAGGCAACAATAGCGGATGGCTCATGCCCATGCCCATGAGATACACGCGGATCGAACGGAGCAAGCTAAGCCCCACCGGAAGCGCGCTAGCATCAGCACGCAGCACACGGAGTCCTAACATGGCTTTGCCCGGCGTAGTGCCCCAAGCGTGGATCATCGCGGCCTCGATCAAAAGCCACACGATCATCATCGTATAGTTGAACCAAAAGCTCATCATCAATGACTTCAAATCCGATCCGGAAAGTTGGAATGCGCACATGTAGCACGAGGACCACAACAACATATCGAACCAACGGGCAAAAAAACGTCGAATGAGAAGCGCCGTTTTTTCCTGCATCGTGGTAGCAGGAATCTGCCAATGCGCGGTGCTGGGCGGAGCGGTGCTGTCGATGACCACGGCTGGCAAAGGCGGTGGCGTGGGCGACTCCGCTTGAACGCAGCTCTCGGAAAATTGTGGTATGGTCGAGAGTGGTTGCCACTCTTTCATGCCCTCGATCCAGCCAAAAGTTTCTGGATTGAGATCTCCCGATTCGAGGCGTCGCGCGATTTGTGCGATGTCAAATGGTCCGGACTTTTCGCCGTCGATGATGATCCAGGTTCTCATAAGTTAGATATTTCGCAGCGATCTGGCCGCATCACTGCGCGAGGCAAAATAGGCAGGAACAAACGACGCAAGCATGCACAGCAGCAAACCCATGCATCCGATCAATACCTGCTCGCGCCAGTCCATGTAAGCGGGTAGCACCTTGAAGCCGGTGAGTCGAGCAGAGAAAGGATCGAAACCAAGTTGGCGCAGCACTTCTTGCAGAGAACCTCTGCCATGGATCACCAGACGCCCCAGCACCACACCCAGCACCGATCCAGCCACCCCGAGAATCGTGCCTTGATAGAGGAAAACACGCATGATCTGACCGGGAGTCGCACCGAGGGCTTTCATCACTCCGATTTCCTTTTTTTTCTGAATTGTCACCGTGAACATCACCGCCATCATCGAAAACGCAGAAATGAGGACGATGAAACTGAGCACAAAATACATCATCACTCGCTGTTGGCTGATGAGCGAAAAAAACTGTGCGTATTGATCTGCCCAAGTGAAAACCATCCAGCCCGATTCCAATTCCGGCAGCACCTGAGCCACATAGGCATCCGCTTGATAGGCATCATCGATGCGCAGCGCTACACCTTGCACGCCCTCGCCCAATCCCGACAGCCCCTGCGCCAGCGGCAAGGGCACAAACAAATCCGGCATCTTCACCATTTGCGAGGCTTGAAAGACGCCGACAATCTCCACCTCGCGCGGCAAGATGATGCCTTTAAGATTCTTTAAAACATCGGCATCCAGTTGATCTTTTTCAGCCGTCCATAGCGTATCGAGATGCTTCTGGAACTCGGCTTTGGTCCCATCGGCCATATGAAAAGTGTCCTTTGCGGTATCGTGCGTCGCACCGTCAAACAACTGCAGCATCCCGAGAATCGCACTTCGTTCGCTCTCGCGCACGTCTTCCGTTTCGTAAATCGGATAGAGTTGATTGAACACATTTGCTTGCGCACGACTGAGAGTGAACCCTGCGGCATTCTCTTGCCATTGTTCACTCACCAATTCTCTCACGGCTTTCATGGAGTCGGCAAAACGCACGCGCACCAAATCTTGCTCGGTGCTTTTATAAGCTTTGAGCACCTCTTGAAAGTTCCGAGTAGAATAGAGATTGATCTTATCTCCGAGTTGCCACTGGAATTGATCCGCCATAAGGGAAGAAACTACCACCCGCGCATCCAAGCCCATGTCGGCGGTCGAACCAGGATAGTTTTCCAAGTCGAGTATTTCCTCTACCCCTTGCATCTGCACGGCATCATTCGAGTCCACTGCTTGGTAATTCACTGGACGTTGCAATTCTGACGAATCGAGCACGGCATTGTCCTCAATGTGCGGGTAGGACGAAACCACGCCGGGAATTTGCTGCATGCGTTCGACGACCTTACCCCAGTCTTCGATCTCGCTCATTCGCTCCCCCGTCTCGCTGTATTGCAACAACAAGTGCGGGGAAAATCCGAGCAGCCTTTTTTTCTGCTCTCGCTCCAGTCCCGCATAAACTGCCATGACCACCACAAGCACCAATACTCCTAACAGAACTCCGATCACCGAAATCATCGTGATGGAAGAAATCCAAGCACGGCGCGGATTAAGATAGCGCCAGGCAAGCATCAGGCTGAATGACTTTTTCATGCGTCAGGCGGAGTGGCGGGCACGATGCGAGGAAAAACGGGACTCGGTTTTTGAATCACATGATCGTTTGGAACCAGCCCCCACGCCAACTCATCGATCTTGCGATCGAGCAGTCCGGGCAGGTCGATTTGTGCCGCGAGTTTCGCCGCCGCATCGGGTAGCACAGGCGAGAGCATCACCGCACAATGTGCGACGCTTTCCGCGAGATGATAGAGCACCGTCGCCACGCGTTGTTTTTTCTCGGGATCCTTGTTCATCTCCCAAGGCTTCATGCGCTCGGCGTAGATATTGCAATTCACCACATGGCGGTTGAGAGCTTCGAGACCTTTGGAAATGTCATAGGCATCCATGGCTTCCCGATAGAGATTGAGCGACTCCACCAAGCTGTGTTGTAGACCCAGATCCTCTTCTTCCAGTGGGAGATAACAATGCAATACCCCACTTGTGAATTTCTGGCTCATGTTCAGCGCACGATTGCACAAATTGCCAAGTTCGTTCGCGAGCTCGGTATTGAAAAGCATCACCAGTCGATCCAGATCAAAGTCACTATCCTTTCCGGTGCTGATGTCGCGGCACAAGTAATAGCGCAGGGCATCGACGCCGAAAGTATCCGCCAACTGATCGGGATCGACCACATTGCCGAGTGTCTTCGACATTTTTTCGCCGCGGATGTTCCACCAACCGTGCACCAGCAAGGTCGGCATTTCCTCATTGCGGAAGCCCATCGCATGCAGCATGCAATACCAGTAAATGCCGTGTGCCGGGACCATGATATCCTTGCCGATGACGTGCACGACTTTTTCCCAGGTCGCCGCAAAATCCGGCAACGAGGGATCGAGATTACCATAACCGACAAAACTGATGTAGTTGATCAGCGCGTCAAACCAGACGTAGGTCACGTAGTCCGCATCAAAGGGAAACTCGATGCCCCAGCGCAAACGCTCTTTCGGGCGGGAAATGCAGAGGTCGATGCCACCATTCCGAGCAAGAGCATTGACCAACTCGGCCTTGCGGAACTGCGGCAAGATAACGTCGCTCTTCTCCAAAAAATCTACCAACCACTCCGTATGCTCGCTGAGTTTGAAATACCAGTTTTCCTCCTGAATCTCCACGACCTCACCCCACTCCGCGCCGAAGTTTCCTTCCGCGTCACGATCGCGATCAGTGAGGAACTGCTCCTGGCGCACGGAGTAAAATCCGTTATACGCTTTTTTGTAGAGCTGTCCCTTTTCTTTAAGGTCGGTGAGAATTTTCTGCACGCAGGCCTTGTGGCGTGGATCAGTAGTGGCCGCCCAGCCATCATAATGCACGCCGATTTTTTCCCACAACGCTGTGAATCGTGCGGTGACTTTTTCGACGTATGCCTCTGGGCTTACCCCTTCTTTTGACGCCGTTTGCTCGACTTTTTGTCCATGCTGATCCACACCAGTCAAAAAATACACCGGACGCCCGCACAGACGTTGGTAGCGCGCGATTACATCAGCGAGCACTTTTTCATAGGCGTGACCGATGTGAGGCGAGCCGTTGGTATAGTCGATGGCAGTGGTGAGAAGCATGGCGAAAGGAGCAAACGATTACTTTTTATCGAGGATGGAATTCCAATGTTCCAAATTGTCTTTTTGCGCCTCGAACAGAGCCGTGGTGTCATCGTGGATGGTGATAGAAACGATCTTGTCGCCCACGCCGTTGAACTTGCAGCCCTGCTCACCGGTGTTGTTTTTGCCAGTGACGTTCTTCACCACATCGAGCGGCGAGCTTACCTCACCGAATACCGAGTGGCGGTTGTCGAGAAACGGCGTTGGGACTGTGGTGATAAAAAACTGCGAGCCATTGGTGCCCGGTCCGGCATTCGCCATGGAGAATATGCCAGGCTTGTTGTGGCGCAGCTCGGGGTGGAACTCATCAGCGAATTTATAGCCGGGACCACCGCGTCCTGTTTCGGTCGGGTCACCGCCTTGTAGCATGAACCGATCGATCACGCGATGAAACGCGACGTTGTTATAATACCCGCGTCGGGCCAGATTGAGAAAATTCGCGCAAGTGATCGGAGCCTTCGATGCGAACAAAGTAGCGCGGATGTCGCCAGCGGTGGTGTGCAGAGTGATGGTAATATCGGACATGACGCGCATCCATAGCGCGGAATCACCGTTTGGACAATGGCGGATTTGCTTTTTTCGGATTCCGAGCCGGACTAGCGGATGAAGTAACTGAGATTTTCCAGTTCCGAGGCGAGATCGACACTATTGATGACAATCTCCTTCGGCACCTCCAGCACCGCGGGAGAAAAGTTGAGGATTCCTTGGATACCAGCGCGCACCAACCGATTGGTCACGCCCTGGGCAAATTCGGCGGGGACACAGAGAATCGCCAGTCGCACAGGATTTTCTAACAGAAACGTCTCCATTTCCTCTTCCAGAAACAATGGCGCCTTCACGCCCCGTTTGCGCGCCGCCGCGGGATCGGCGTCAAAGGCGGCCACGACCTCAAATCCTTCTTTTTGGAAGCCTTGGTAGCGTAACAATGCCGATCCGAGATTCCCTGCACCCACTAGGATCACGGGTTGTAATTTTTCCTGCCGCAGAGCATCGCGCAAGGCACTGGCGAGTGTTTCCACTGGGTAGCCGAGACCACGTGTGCCCCATTGACCCAAGTAGGTGATGTCCTTGCGGAGTTGCGAGGGATTCACGCCCGCAGCCTTCGACAGAGTGCCGGAACTCACTGTTTGGATGCCGTTATCTGCCAGACGCTGCAAGCAGCGGTAATACGTCGAAAGGCGGTAGATGACCTTTTTCGGTATGGCATTTTTTTCCGACATGCGACAACGGCGGAAAAATGTTAGGCACCAGGCAGCTCGATAAAGCCTTCCAGTTTGCGGATCCGGGTGGGGTGACGCATCTTGCGCAGGGCCTTGGCCTCAATCTGACGAATCCGCTCGCGCGTGACCTGAAACTGACGGCCGACTTCCTCCAGCGTGCGCGAATAGCCGTCCTTGAGACCAAAACGCTGCTCCAGCACCTCGCGCTCGCGCTCGGTGAGGCTGTCGAGAACATCCTTAATTTTATCCTTCAGCATCGAGAACCCAGCCTCTTCCATCGGGTTGTCCGCGGATTTATCCTCGATGAAATCACCGAAGGAAGTATCGTCGCTATCGCCCACGGGCGCTTGCAGCGAGATCGGTTGCTGTGCCATTTTGAGAACGGCACGAACACGCTCCACGGGAAGGTGAATTTCCTCGGCGATTTCTTCTGGGGAAGGCTCGCGGCCGTATTCCTGAACCAACTGCTTCTGCACGCGCATCAGCTTGTTGATGGTTTCGATCATGTGAACCGGAATACGGATCGTGCGGGCTTGGTCTGCGATAGATCGTGTGATCGCCTGACGAATCCACCAGGTGGCATACGTCGAAAACTTGTAGCCACGGCGATACTCGAATTTCTCGACCGCTTTCATCAAACCCATGTTGCCCTCTTGAATCAAATCGAGGAAAGAAAGGCCGCGGTTGGTGTATTTTTTGGCGATGGAAATCACGAGACGAAGGTTGGCCTCGACCATTTCTGTTTTTGCCTTGAGCGCCATCTTCATCCAGTGGCGCAAATTCGCATGCGCTTGATCGAAGGTATCAATCGTGTGCCATGCGTGCTGTTGCAACTCGCGCACAATGTTTTGCGTGGCTTTGTCTTCAGGATTCGTCTGGAATTTGCGACCGTATTTCCAAAATTTCTGCTGATATTCATCCACTCGCTCACAGAAGTCTTCCACAATTTTCTGTTTGAAATAAAACTTTATGTAGTGCCGATTTAGGTTGGCGATGTTTTTCACAAACTCCTCCTGAAGCTTTTTCAACCCACGAGGATTTTTTGCGGTGATTTGGCGGAACAAGTCATCGTTGTCCGCATGCAAGGTCTTGAGTTGCTCGCACAAACGAGGTAGGCCTTTCATGTAGCGCTCACGGCTCTCGATCTTCTTATCGAGAATGACGCGGTCAAATCGCTCTTTGCCTTTGATCAGTTTGTCGGCGAGATCCAAGTAGTCGACATGCATGAAGCCGAATTGATGCAAGTGCCGCGCCACTTCGATTTCTGCGTCCTCGATGCGCTTGCTGATCTCCACTTCCTGCTCGCGTGTCAGCAAGGGTACTTGCCCCATTTGCTTGAGATACATGCGCACAGGATCATCGAGAATGTCGAGCTTTTGCTCTCCTTTGCTGTCGTCCTCATCCAGCTCGCTTTCGTCACCGCGACGGTCTTTGAATCGGTCGACTTCAGAGGCATCGATGATATCGAATTCCATCGAGCGCAATTGCTCCATAATGGCCTCCACGTCATTGGGATCCACAATGTTGTTGGGCAGGATCTCGTTGATATCATCGTAGGTCAGATACTCCTGTTCCTTGGCAAGTTTGATGAGCTCGCGGATTTTCTCCTGGATTTCGGGAGTGTGGATTCTAGGCTTTTCCTTGCCTCCTTTTTTGCTGGGCTTCTTGGCTTCCACGGCAGGCTCGAGAGCTTTGGCCACAGGGACAGGAGACTTCGATGATGACTGGGGAGCTGTGGCTTTTTTCACTTCCGTTTTTTTCACCTCTACCTTTTTTACCTCCGCCTTCCGAGCGGGCGCAACAGCCACGGGCTTTTTGCTCGCGGCCTTGGTGGTAGGTTTCGACTTCGCAGTCGGCACCTTTTTACTGGGAGCTGCGACCACTTTCTTGGGTGCGCTTTTCTCCTTGGGAGTGGCTTTGGCGCCGGCTTTCTTGGTGGTTTGTGTCGGCTTGAGCGGTGCTTTTTTGGTTGCCATAAAGATGTATGATCCTGTCAATCGATGAGTATGAGGGAATTTTTGGACAAAATTCACCTATGATAGGGGCTTGTCTTCAAACAAGCGGGGTCGCGATATTACATGCCGATGCAAGCCTTGTCAACAAGTATTGACAGAAAAACAAAAATTCCCTCTGCCAGATTCAGCGGGTTACGCCACGATGCGAATTCTCGATAAAATCCATCAGTTCCGCCACGTGCGGGTTACTGGCGGCGGAAGTAGCTTTCAGAGAACTGAGCGCGATCGTCATGTTGAGATCTTTTTTCAGAAACAACTTTTTATAAGCTGACTTCAATGCGCGGATGTCGTCCTCGGAAAATCCTCTGCGCTGCAGTCCCACTTGATTCAGACCGCGAGTCGTCGCCGGGTTGCCGTCTACGAGCATGAACGGCGGGATGTCCTGCACGATCTTCGAGCAGCCTCCCGTGATCGAATGCTTGCCGATGCGACAAAACTGATGCACTGCCGTGAGGCCCGAAATGATCGCATAGTCTTCCACTACCACATGTCCGGCCAGCGTGCCATTGTTTGACATGATAATGTGACTGCCGAGCTGACAGTCGTGCGCGACGTGTGCATAGCACAAAAACAAATTGTGCGAGCCGATGCGAGTAGGGATTTCTTCGTGAGTGCCGCGATGTATCGTGGTATTTTCACGAAACACATTGTGATCTCCGATCTCAAGGTGGGTCGGCTCACCGATGTATTTCAGATCCTGCGTTTTACCACCAATCACCGCGAAGGGGAAAAATTCGTTATCAGCGCCTATGCGACACGGCCCCTCGATGACCACATGAGAATGCAATACGCAGCGGTCGCCAAGCACGACGCCAGCACCAATCACGCAATACGGTCCGATGGCGACATCGGCGCCCAAAATGGCATCGGGAGAGATGATGGCTGTAGGATGGTTCACGGCAGGTAAAAAACGGTGCGTTGTCGGGTAGAGGAACTTTCCAGATCACCTCCCGTCCGCAAGACGAGCGGCCAGCATCTCTGGCAAGCCCGCAGCGAGAATTTTCTGCTGCGTTTTGGCGATCTCATACTCAAGGCGACGGAAAACAACGAGGCGCGTCTCAATATCGTAGATCGCGTAACAGGAGCGCCAATCGCCATCTCGTGGCTGACCAACGGAACCGACATTGATAAAATATTTCGATCCCGCTTCGATCTGCACCGACTCCGCAGGCACTTCGTGAACCTTAGAATCCTTCACATAAACCCGCGGCACATGGGTATGACCGTGAAAACAAACATGCGTGAACTGATAGGAAAAATTCGACATCGCATCGAAGCGATTGGTAACGTAATTCCAGTTTGCTGGTTGGTCGAGCGTGCTGTGAACGATGGTAAAATCAGATACCTGGCGCACCATCCGCAATTTGTGCAGCCACTCTCGCTGCTCTTCCGTCAATTGCTCACGCGTCCACATCAGCGCACTGGCGGCGGTGGGATTCATCGAATCCAGAGAATGACTCCCCGCAGCATCTTCATCGTGATTTCCTTTCACCACAGGACAATTCAAGCCGCGCACGATTTCCAAACACTCGGCAGGATTGGCGTTGTAGCCGACCACATCTCCCAGGCAAACAAAGTCCGTGCAGCCTTGATCACGCGCATCGGCGAGGACAACCTCGAGGGCTTCGAGGTTGGCATGGATGTCACCGAAAAGAGCTACGCGCATGAATGGATAAGAGTTGCGAGGGAAAATGCAGGAAATCACCCGCATCTGTCGAGACAAACTATGTCCCGAAACCAAAAAAACCGGATCTTCTATGGCTTGAACTGACGTGATTGAAGCAGGGCGATGGCATGATCCACGCCAGAAGTAGGCAACGCTTCCGCATTGTTTTTTCGATAGGTGGTGAGCATGCGCAAGGCATCTTTGTCATTTTCAAAGCAGCGCTGCAACAGATCCGTTGTCGGCGGCGCGTCAGGCTGCATCCACTCAAGCACGAACAGCAAGCAGCAAAGCGTGTCAACACGATTGCCGTCACGGGCAAACAACTCGCGCGCCAGAGTCAAGGCTTCCTCACGTTTTCCTTCCACACGCGCTAAGCTGTAAAGCCAGGCCCGCGATTCATAATGTCGGGCCTGCCCAGACTTCCACGCTCGCTCGTAGGCCTCCGCCGACTTCGCATAGTCTGGGTATTTGCTCGGAGTGCCGTAGAACCTGCCCAAACTGGATAACAGCGTCCAGTCGTCGGGATTATTGACAATTCCCCTTTCCAGAAACGCCCGACCCCGCAGCACATACGCACGATGCAATGCCTCTTGCCGTGCCGCAGGTAACTCCCGATTCTCCTTGTAATCCACCGCCGCATTGTAAGCCATGTGCCATGCACCCACTTCCCAGTAATACGAAGTGCGCGGCTGCAGGGCGACGATCAACTCGAACTGCTCTCCCAGCTTGATCCAATCTCGATTCTCAAACGATCCATACGCCGCCAAATTCAAAAATGTGGCCACCACCGAGCGCAAACCACCCAGCGCCACGGCCGCGCAGGTTTGCCCGATTTTCTCCTTCACCCCCACCTCCAACGGGCGGAATAGGAGTCCTTCCTCCTCAAATTCCCGCTGCGCTTGCTCTTCCCATGGCGACTTCGCCCATCCGGCAAGCAGCAGAGTCAGGATCACTACTAAGATGTTGCGAACGAGTTTCATCGATCAAAATTCCTTGTCCGAAAAAACAAACCAAGAGAGCAGGGTGTAAAGTATCACATAAAACAACGACAAACCCGTGAGGGTTCCCACGGCCGAAAGCGCGATCGACTGCCCTTGTATCGCTGCATCCGTGATGTTAAAGAGCTGGTAATTAGGAAATAACAGCGCCACGCATTTCATCAGGATACTCCCCCAAGTGGTCGTGCCTGCGGAGGCCGTCGCACGATAAAACTCCGCCGCGTCCGACTGAAAACTCCCTGCCAAATACGTCATGAATGACACCATGATCGTAAACAACGTGCTCGTGGAAAAAGTAGAGAGCAGCAGCGACACTGAGCCGATGATAGACGCTTGCAAAAAGATCGCAAAAACCCCGCCCTGCACCGACCATGTCACGCCCTGGGCGCGGATGTCCGCCTTCATGGACTCGATCGCCTGCGCGCTCCACTCGCGGGCCACCGCCATCTCCACTTGCTGATCTAGTAACATACTGGTGCGATATCCTAGCACCAGTGTCATCATTAGATTCATCAAAAATAACGACACAAAAATCAAAAGCAACACACCAAGGAGCTTGCCAACGAGGTAATCGAGGCGTGGCACTGGTTTTGCCAAGATGGTATAAAGCGTGCGATCCTCGACATCCTTGGGCAACAAGAGAGCGGTGGCCGCGATGGCGAAGACCAGCGCGAATAACTTCATGATGCCCATACACCAGCCTTTCAGCAGCTCCAGTTCGCCCGTATACACCGCTTCCGGACCGCTGTATTGCGGGAGGTCGAGAAACTGCGCCACCAGAGCGATGACCGCAAAAATCATCAGGAAATAGAACACCTTCATCCGCACCAATTGCGTGAATGTGTTCAGAGCGATCACACTCACACGACGTGGTTGTAGCCATCGATTGCTTCGTTGCTTGCCCATACGATTACGCTTTCCCTCCCTTCGTTTCCTCCAAAAACAGACGCTCCAATGTTGTGCGTGGCTTGCCGGTGTGCACCAAACGCGCCGTTGCATCCTGAGCAATCAAGCGGGCCATCGCGGCAACCAATTCCGGACTGGCGTCCTCCATGATGATCTCGGTCTGATTTTCCACCGCGATCAAATCATCCAGCCGCCCCTCCTTCACCATCTTCCCTTGAAAAATGATACCCACCTGATCACAAACCTCCTGCACCTGCTCTAACAAATGAGAACACAAAAAAACCGTCTTACCGCGATCACGCAGCTGTAAGATCAAATCACGTATCTGCCGCGAACCGATCGGATCTACGCCCGCAGTCGGCTCATCCAAAATCAACAAGCGCGGGTCCTGCACCAGAGCCTGTGCGAGACCGATGCGCTGCAGCATGCCTTTCGAATAACCACCGAGACGTCGGTGCCGCGCATGATGCAAATCGACTAGATCCAACAATTCATTCACTCGGTCATCCAGGGCCTTGCCACGAATGTCGCACAACTTGCCATAAAAACGCAGCGTCTCCGCGCCCGTCATGTGTTTGTAAAAATAGGGATTTTCTGGAAGAAACCCGACATCATTGCGCGAATCAACTTTCAACGAATCTTGGCCGAAGATCGAGCAGGAACCCGATGTGGGAGCCACCAGTCCGAGCAAAGCCTTCATTGTCGTAGATTTCCCTGAGCCATTCGGCCCGATCAATCCATAGACCTCGCCGGCTTGGATTTGGATGGAAACATCATCGACCGCGCGGAACGGCTTTGCGCCCCGCAACGGAATGCGGAAATCCTTAACCAAATGACGGATGTCAACTGCAAGTAAACTCATGCTGGGTGGCGTTACCTTACATCGGAAATACGAAGTTCACCAAACAAAAATCTGAGAAATCCCGCGAACATCCTACGGCTTTCATCGTGGTAGCGCGCGCCGATTCCAAACAAAAGCCCGTGTGTCAACCACACGGGCCTGTTGTCATCGGGGTCGCCCGATCCGGTCATTTTTTGAAACGATCCCAGAAAGATGACTCACTCACCGGCTTGGCCTTGGGGGTCTTGTCGTAATCGATGTCTGGCGTTTGCAAAGAGACAGGATTGGAAACCTTCTGCGGTGCTGGCTCCGTTGATTTGTTCTCCTCGACCTCATCGATGGGTTTCAGCGGTAGCACACTCGGACCATCAAAGTCGCGGATTTTGCCCGACATTTCATAGCGGCGATCCATATCACGATTCGCGGCCTCCATGCTGCGCTCATCGCGGATGATTTTCGGCTGGATGAAAATGATCAACTCGTTGCGAGTTTTCTTATCAGAAGTGGATGAGAACAGTTTGCCCAAGGCGGGAATCTGACACAAGATCGGCACACCCGAAATGGATTTGGTATTTTCCTCCGTGATCAATCCACCCAGAACCACCGTTTGATCATTGGGAACCGTCACCGTAGTGAGCAATTCGCGATTGATGATGTCCGGCACTTCAAATGCGTTGATGCCAGTTCCAATCTTCCGATTTTCCCCCACACCTTGACTCACCAAGGAAATCTGAAGAGTCACTTCATCCTGCGAATTCACCAGAGGTATGACTTCCAGGGACAAGACAACATCACGGTATTCAATGTTCGTGCTTTGACCACCGCCGTTGAAGCCGCCATTGAAACTATTGGAAGGCACAGCGATTTGCTGACCACTCGAAATAAAACCTTTTTGATTGTTTGCCGTGTAAATGGTAGGACGGGAAATCACGTTGAAGTCTCCGGTATTTTGCAATGCGGTAAGGAACCCACTCACATTATCACCTAACTTACCGTATACGCCAAGTCCTCCGCCGGTGCTGCCGATGGTTAAGGGATTATTCGATAACAAATTGGGTGTCGCTGCATCACCTGTGCCATCAAGCGGAATCAAACTACCGATAGAACCTGCTACATCATCATTTCCTAGTCGTTTGAACCAATCCACTCCGTATTGAAGATCATTACTCAATGTCAATTGCCCGAACACCGTGGAAATCATCACCTGATCGGCTTTGACATCAATTTCATCTAGCAGATTATTGATGATTTCCACGCCGGCAGGAGGTCCCTGCACCACAATCGAGTTGGTGATATTATCAGCCACCAGCAGAGTTCTGCCGACGAGAACGGAAACAGGCTTGGAATCGACCTGTGGGGCGCTGAGGTTATTGCTTCCGCCGGCACCGCCCCCCGCACCGCCGTTGCCGCCGAATTGATTGTTATTATTATTACCACCAAACTGATTAGTAGATGATCCGTTGCGACTCGATGAGCCACTGCCTCCCGTGGTCGATGAGCCACGGCCAAGGCTCGTGCTAGTAGCGGCACGACCGCCGCCGCCCGAAGCTCCACCCGCGGAGGCAGCGCCACCGAAGGCACGACTCAGGGCATCACTGGCCACATCCAGGAAATCACCCACGGCGAGAAACTTCAATTTGCGACGCAGGAAATTCCGCTGATCGGATGGCGTATCGAACTCCTTCACAAGGCTCTCGATAAAAACCAAATCCAGTGGACGAGCCATTACAAAAATACGATTCGTGCGTATATCTGGAACAATCTGGATCGGTGGTGCTTCGCCAGCGCCTGCGGAAGGCGAGCCAGCGGCCTGCGATGCACCGCCAGGAGCAGGCGGAGCACCTCCCTGGGTAACACGCTGCACGCCTGCGGAGGACTCGGCCGAGCTCTGCGCGGCAAAAATCTCATTCAGTGTCGCCGCCAGTTCTTCCACGTCGCCATACTGCACCTTGATGAATTTCGTTTCGATGTTCGAGGAGGGCACGTCGATCTTCGCCTGCAGTTCGATCAGCGCGCGGATCAAGGAAGTGTTTTCCGTGATGATGAGTGCGGAGGCGTTGGGAACAGCCACCACCGAGCCGAAGCTATTGAATTGCGTGACTACAGTTTGAAAAACGCGCGACACTTCATCGGGCTTCATGTATTTCAACGTCATCACGTAGCGCACCACTTCATCCCCTTCCGGCAAAGCCAGCGGGCTGGTGACGAGTGGAATGTCGCCTGTGCCCGGCTTGGGACCTTGATTGGCGGTCGTCAGCTTGTCCCAGCCATCGCCACCCGGGGCAAAAACAAAGCCGTGCATCAGACAGGCGGCCTTGAGCAAATCCTGTGCTTCCCCGTAAGTGATCGGCGGGGGCTGGACGAAATAAATTTCCAGATCCTTCACCTCCGCCGTCATCACGACACGACGACCGGTGAGCTGGCGATAGACATAACCAAGACCCTCCGCATTTAGTTTCGGGAAATTGAAGGCAAATTCGCAAATGTCATTGGGGCTGGGAGCCTTCACCGCGCTATTTTTTTGTCCAGCAGGAACCGTAGGCAATTTGCCTTCTGGTGAAATGCCATTGGCTGAGGGGGAGGCCTCGGGGTCAGCTTTGGGCGGTGCCGGTGTAGTTGGCGTGCCGGGTGCTCCGGGCGGCAATACAGGCTGCGGCACAGGCACCGGAGGAGGTGCGGGCTGGGCATTGGTCTGCCCAGGTTGAGGCGTGACATTGGGCGTTTGCCCCACGACCCAGGCGAGCAGCAAAGCACCCAGAGCAGTGTAATAGAGATTGCGATTGGACATAAGAATGATGGGATGGTATTAGCGACGTGAAGGGAGTTGAGGCGCATTCTGGCCTCCTGGGACTGTGGGAGGAACAAGCGTGCGAATGCGTGGCGCAGCACCGTTGTTACTGTCACCACGATCTCTGCCGGGCAGACCAGGCGGAAACCCAGGTGGTCGGTTTTGTTGCTTGTCCTGCCCTTGATCTGGGGTCTTGACCGTGAGCATTTTTTTATCGAACGAGACGATGCCTTGCGAAGAACCGTAGCGCAATGTCACGGTGGTAGCGGTGTAGTCCATACCGCCATCTTGCACTTCCAGCACCTCAAACTCCGAGTGCATCCCGGGTTGAATGATGGTTTTTTCCTCGGGCTTTTTCTTGTTGAGCAAAATCACAAAATAGCCATCGGGAAATTTCGTCACGCCGCCCAGAGACCAGTCCTCGAGCGGATTGACCACAGGCACGATGTTGTTCACCGGCGGCGCGGGCGTGGTGAAGGGTGAACTGGTATGCAGGGCCGTGTAGCGACTCGGGAGCGGCTTTTTCGGCGCACCTGCCCATAACGGCAAGGGCAAAAGACAGAGCAATACAAACGTTTTCATAGGAGGGCTTACGGATTGGTTGGAAGCGGGACAAACCACTGATCGAATGTCACGATGCAATCGATTTTTGAGTCGTCCTCGCGGTTGGGGCTCATGGTGATCTCCGATATCACGCGGAAATCGCTGGGGGAATGCATCCGGTCAAACCAGGAATACAGATTGCGCTCTTCACCAGTGACGGTGAACTTCACCTGAGCAAACTTGTAGCGGCGCACCTGCTCCGATTCGATCAATCGGTCCGGCAAAATATCCATTTTCTTGACCGTCATGCTCGCGCGACTCGCCTCGGACGAAGCGAGTGCCTGGAGCTTGGTGGGCACCAGTTCGCTTGCCTGCGGCTCAGGCTCGTGCTGTGCCAGCCAGTCGATCTCGTCCATGATGCTGTCACGGGATGCCAGAAACAGTTGCCCCTCGCGCAATGCGGTCTCCGCGGCTTTGCGATCAATGCCGATTTGCACGCGCTTGTTCTCGAAGGACTTGTAGCCCCACAAGGATAGCAGAATGACGCCGGCGGCGCCAAACAGCAGTAGCAATTTTCTCTCTCGTTCAGACATGAAGGACGGTCAAAAGGGTTCTCTCGATGAGTAAAACCGCCATTCGGATTTTCTGTGTGCAATCGCAGGAAACATGGCAAAACATTTTACTGTTGTTCTTGGGGTACGGCACCTTGGAGGACAAACTCCGTGCCTTTGCTAGTATTGTTCGGGGGGGGGGAATCGAACTTAAACCGTGTCAACTCATCACTTTTGTTGATGGCAAAACTGAATTGACCGATGGATTCGGGTTTATTTGTCACCCCTTTGATACGGATTTCATTGCTATTGATCTGCGCTTCGGTGAGTCTAACGACCCCTTTGGGCATAGGCATACAGCGAGTGATGCGATACAAGGTCTCCACCGGCCATTGCTCCTCGTCCACGACAGGCCCCAGCTCTCTCCACTTGACTTTGTGTTCATTGAACGCCTCGCGCTCAGGCTCGATCGCCTTAGCCGCCAGCACCAGTTTGTTTGTCTCGCTGATATCCTGCCACAAAGTCCACCCCGCCCAACCGATCAGGCTCAACACGGCAGACGCAGCCATGGCTCCCGCTATCATGATTTGGCGGCGTTTGGCCGTCTCACGACGTTGCGCATGAACGTCTGCCGGCAGGAGTTTGCAGTCCGTCGCGGGCACGGCGGGATCGGGGCGTTTGGTGACTACCACCGAGAAGTCGAAGGCATTCTGAAGCGCGCCTGCTTCACCGAGCTCACCCGCTGGATGCCAGACCTGGGCACTGCGCGGTGTGAACGCAATGCCTTGAAAGGTCAACTGCACCAACGCCAAACGCACATCGCGCAACAAGGCTTCATCAGGATGGTCGGCGTCGTTCGAAGTCGACTGCGCGTAGAGCAATTTGCCCTGTTCGTAAAAGGCGAAGACCCACTGGCCGAGTTCCTTCCAGAAGGCAATACCATCGCCTTCATAGGCAAAAGCGCGCGGTGCGTAATCGAATTCTTTCGGGCTGCGCTGCGGCAGTTCCCCCTCTTCCGGAGCACGCAGCACCACGGTGGTGAGCACGGCGCTTTCCTCCCCTTTCTCCATCACAAAATAATCGATCAACTGCCCCGCGCCAGGATCTGTGCGGATGCCCATCCGTTCACTGTGCATCTGCGCCAGATCCGCAAACAGGTTTTCATCCGCCGTGGTGGTCTTAAAAGGCATCACCGTGGCATCCTTGACAGGGAAAAAATACATCACGTCCAGCGCGGGCAAGGTCGCAATCTCCCCTGCGACACGAGCGTCGGTGATTTCCCTACGCTCGAATCCCGCAGCGGGTGTCCCCTCCCACAGCTCCCATCCGGAAACTCCCGGAATCAAAATGACAATATCTCCCTTATTACTCACGGTACTACTTCTTCGATTTTCTCTAAAATGGCTGGCCTGCCCGTGCGGTTGCGCATCACGAGCACGATCCTTCTTTTGGTATCTCCGGCTTGCCCCACACTTTCGATGCGAGTCGTGCCATCATTCGCCGCGAGGCGAGGCGTCACTACCTGAGCGTAAAATTCCGGCACACGCAAGATTTGAAACACAGTATTGCCTCCTTGTCCACCATTGAGACTCTGAAAAGGCGCGTCGTCATCGGTGCCGCGCACGCCATCGGGTCCCCGCACGATTTCCACCAAAGTATTCGCATCCTCCAGATTGCACTCCGCCGCCAGTGTAATTTTTTCCGCGCTCGCCTCGTTGATGTCCAGCCCGCCCGCACTCCAGATGGTGAACCAATCCCGCCAGTCAGGCTTGCATTGCTCCACCAATTCCATACCACGGACCAAGCGCATTTCATCGAGCGTATAAAACGGTCGATTGAATGGCTGATTGATGCGTCCCAGCTCCTCGTAGTATGAGCGCTCTGCGCCATTGAGTTGCTCTTCGTCATTCGAGTCCACCCAATCGAGCATGGCATCGGCAATGTCCTGCGCTGCGTCCTCATCAATACCCCAAGAAAGGAAAATCTGCTTCAGAAGGTTTTTATCGTTGGTATTGAGCAACATGTAATTGATGTTGAAGCGCTCGCCTTCGGAGCGCAAATCCACCCGATAACTGGTGCCGTCTTCACCGGTCATCTGGAGAAGCGGGTCATCGCGTTTCACCACCGGATTCGCTCCTACCGCAATGCCCATTTCCGCGGCTTGTCGGGCGCGGAAACCATTGATCTGCGAGTCAGCCACATCGAGCTCAAACGACAACAACTGAATCGCCGTGAGTGAGGCAAAGGCCAATACCGCGATCAGCCACAACACCGCAATCAGAGCCATGCCGCGCGGATGATTTTTCCGCGAGCAGGAGCTCGTTTTTTTTGTATTTCCTCTCATCGGCCGCCTCCTCCCCCTGTATTGCTGTTATTTCCGCCCCCGATCATTCCACCAGGGATCGTGATTGTGCCATTCCCCTGACTTCCTGGAACTCCGTCACCACCTTGACCACCCTGTCCGCCTTGACCCACTCCTTGTTGAGGCGCTGGACCGACGCCACGGATGACCGCGTTCGGGCTCACTTTGGGGACAATCCAGAAAACTTGCTTCATCTCATCGCCATAGGCCCCCTGAGCCGTTACGAGTTCCAGTTGCAAGGGCAATCGGCCTTGGAAATCCCAGTCCTCTTGCCAGTCCATGGTCCTGCCATCCAGCGCACGCCACTCAAAAAACCGCAGGCCCTCCATTAAAATCACCTCGGCAAAAGGCTCCTCGCGCGAGGCATCCTCGATGTTTTCCGGATCAGAAAGAATGGGATTTTCGTAGTAACGCATCACCACATTGATAAAACCATCGCGGCGTTTGACCCCGGCAATTTCCACAGCCTTAGCGATGCGCTCCACGCCGCCCCAGGTGAACGCCAACGGAACGTTCTGCAAAACCAGCGTATACTCATAGGGCTGCATGCCCTTGGTATACATCAGCTCCATGCGGGTATTTCCCGGCAGCGAGGTGAGCTGCATTTTCATCATGTCGAAAAAGCTCTCGCGCAAGGTGTTTTCTGACTGCTGGCGATTGATGCCATTGGCCAACTGGATATTCGCAGTCGCCAGAAACGCGCACGAGATGATCAGCGCCGCCATCAATCCAAGCGCGATCACGACTTCGATCAACGTGAAGCCCCGAGGAGATGATGGTTTGTTGCGGGCCAAGTTCATGGTTGATACATTCGTCCATAGCGCCAAGTCACAGCGGTGCGGCTCAATTCCGTATTTCCTTGAAAAAAGTATGCCGTCACCGTGATGCGCCACATGTCTTGGAGCAATTGTCCGTCGACATTTTCCATCTCTTCCATTTTTTCATACAGAGTCACAATTTCCATCTCGCGCTCTTCCAGTTTTTCACTCGTCTCACCTTCCTCTAAGACAGGGATCGAAATCGCGGCATCGAGCGAGCTTTGCAGCATCCGCGTGACCTGCATCTCGCGCGCTGCCATGTCCGAGGCATCCGCCGCATTTTGCAACGCGAGCGTGAAACCCGTGGCCGCTAGGGCAAAAATACCCATCGCCAGCACCACCTCCAACAAGAGGAAGCCGCGCGCGGGTCGGTGGGTAGTAGAAAAAATTCTCATTAGCGGGCCTCCATACTGCTATCTTGCACACTCGCCGAGAGCGGGTGAAATTCCATCTCCATCCAGCCATCCTCAAAATCCACTCGCACGCCCATAGGCTCGCAAATGCCATTCGGATCAAACCGCCAAACCTGCGGGTCATTGCCCCGCATCGGCACCCAGTTACTCGAACCCCATCGCCGCACTGATAGCGCGAAGTTGTCAAACGCAAGCGTATCGCGAACCGGACTGAACCTCGGAGCGGGTCCACCCGCGTTCAAGGCCTCCGCCTCCCAATCCTGACGCTCCTGTAACTGGTCATCAGTGTAGCCAGCCTCCACCAGAGGACTGAGGCGGACCGACTGCTCAAAAAACGTGATAGCGTAGGGCGTCTGTTGCACCATCGCGATACTACGGGCACGTTTGGCGAGGAGCTCCATATCACCTTTCACCCCCTTGAGCTGTCGCTCGGAAGAAGTGGTGATAAACAAAGTCATCGCTCCTCCCAGCGCCAATCCCACCAATGCCAGCACGATCACCATCTCCAACAAAGTGAATCCGTTCGCAGAGCGGCGGTTCACGATGGGATGAGAGATGGTGTTCATAGAAACCTCACGATGCGATCAATCCTGGCTGGATTTGTCGTCTTCCGTTCCCAATTGCGTATCTTTGCCCTTGGTCACCAATTCAAATTCAGAAGCCACCTTGCTACCGGGAAAGCGATAAATGTATTCCTCACCCCAAGGATCTCTCGGCACGCTATCAGCGAGGGCTGTCCAAGACTTCGGAACTGGCGAACCGCCCGGGCGATTGACCAGAGCCTTGAGTCCCTGAGCCGTAGAGGGATAAAAGCCGTTGTTGATTTTATACATTTTCAATACGCTACCCAGTGAGTTGAAGTCACCCTTTACGCGTTGGATGGCGGCTCCTTCGCCGACCTTGCCCATCACACCGATGGCGCCACCGATGATTAGACCGATGATGCCAAGCACGATCACCATTTCCAGCAAAGTAAAGCCACGGCGGCTGTTCTTGATCCGATTTGTAACTGTTTGTGTTTTCATTTGTTTAAGTGAGTTTTGCGAATTTCGTTCGTCATAAGAAGTAACACCAGAGAAGGCACGTTTTGTCAGTATAATTTGCAACGATTTGGGTTTTTTGTGAAATTTCCCACTGCCTCCATCGACTCACGCAGTCATTGCGGTTTCCGCCTGTTGGCGCAATGTTTTGCTTTCCCCTCGCTTACGTTCCTCCTATCATGTCCCTGTGCCTACTTTGATCGAAACCACCCATCTCACTCGCTCGTATCGCTTGGGGAAAAAAACGCTCACCGTGTTAGAGGGCGTCAATCTCTCCATCCAACGCGGGGAAAAAATCTTCCTCTGCGGACCCAGCGGTGCCGGCAAAACCACTCTGCTCTACACCCTCGCGGGCTTAGAAAGACCTCAGGCCGGACAGGTCGTCATCGATGGCATCGACCTCTACTCGCTCTCCCGCGCCGAGCAATCGCGCTTCCGCAATCAACGCATCGGTTACATTTTCCAGAACTATCATCTACTCCCCGAACTCACCGCGCTCGAAAACGTCATGGTGCCCGGTGCCATCGCTGGAAAAAACCACCGCGACCAAGCACTTGCTGCATTGACCAAAGTAGGCCTCGCCGACCGTGCTGACCACCTCCCTGCCGAGCTCTCCGGTGGCGAGCAACAGCGTGTCGCTATCGCGCGCGCCATCGTCAATGAGCCAGACATTCTTTTTGCCGATGAGCCCACGGGAAATCTCGACTCACGAAATAGCATCGCCATTATGAATCTATTATTACAACTGGTCAGTGAAAAACGAACCACTTTGATCGTGGTGACGCATGACTCCGGACTGGCGACGCAAGGCGATAGAATCCTCACGATCAAGGACGGCGTGATTGCCTGAAACCGCCATTCGCCAAAAAGGCCGACTGCGCGAACAGTCGGCCTTTTGTCATAGGTGACAGTTTGTGCGATTACGCTTCAGCAGTCGCTTCGGCTTCCACAGCAGGTGCTGGTTCTGCCTTGACGGCGACATCGCAGAACTCGATGTATGCCATAGGCGCAGCATCGGTCATGCGAGCACCCAGCTTCGTGATGCGGCAATAGCCACCGGGGCGAGTCGCCGCTGCGGGAGCGACTTCTGCGAACAATTTTTGCACCACTTCCTTCTGACGCAGGAAAGCGATCGCTTGGCGGCGTGCGTGAAGATCACCGCTCTTACCGAGCGTGACCATCTTTTCCGCTACCGGGCGGAGTGCCTTGGCTTTGCCCAAGGTCGTTTTGATACGTCCGTGCTCGATCAGGCTGCAAGCCAGGTTTGCGAGCAAGGAACGGCGATGCGCGGCGGTGCGCTTGAGTTTGGATTTACTGCTACGATGTCTCATCGGAAATGTTCTTTATAGTTAGTGGATCAGGGAAGCGGGTGGATTAATCATCAAGGTTTTGCGCGATCAGATCGGCGAGGCCGACTTGCGATTCTTCTTCGCCACCAAGGCGAGGAGCGCGGAAGGCCACGGATGGACCGGAGTAGAGCGACGGGTCGAGGGACATGCCGAGGGACAAGCCCAACTCGACGAGTTTGTCCTTGATCTCGTTGAGCGACTTCTTGCCGAAGTTGCGATACTTGAGCATTTCCGCCTCGGTCTTCGTTGCCAATTGACCCACGGTAGTGATGTTGGCGTTGTTGAGGCAGTTGGCAGCGCGGACCGAAAGCTCGATCTCGTTGACGCTCATGCTGAGAAGTTTCTTCAGTGCGGCATTTTCCTCGGTGGATTCCGCAGGTGCGGCATCAAAGTTGACGAGGTTGTCGTCGTAGTTCACAAATACGTCGAGGTGATGACGGAGAATCGCAGAGGCCTGCAGCAGCGCATCCTGTGGAGTGATGCGACCGTCGGTCCAGATATCCAGCACGAGCTTATCGTAGTCGGTCATTTGTCCCACGCGAGTGGTGTCCACTGCATACTTGACGCGGGTCACAGGCGAGAAAATCGAGTCGATGGCAATCACGCCGATCGCTTGATCCTTGCGCTTGTTTTCCTCGCCTGTGGCGAAGCCGCGGCCGACGCGCACCTCGAACTCGCAATCGAATTTGACCTTGCGATCGAGGGTGCAGATCAATTGATCTTTGTTCACAACTTCATACATGTTGTCGTCGATGATGTCACCAGCGGTGACCGGACCATCGCGCTCGACTTGGATTTTCAACACACGAGGCTCTTTGTCGTGATGGAGGAACTTGACTTTTTTTAGATTGAGAATGATGTCCGTCACATCTTCGACCACACCGGGGAGGCTCGAAAACTCGTGTTGGACACCGGCGATGCGAACCGAAGTGATGGAGGCACCTTCCAGTGAGCCGAGGAGCACGCGGCGCAGGGAATTGCCCAGGGTGTGACCGTAGCCACGCTCGAAAGGCTCCGCAACAAACTGTGCGTAAACATCGGTGGCAGTGTCTTCGTTTTTGACAAGACGGTTTGGCAGCTCGAAGCGACCCAGCTGGGTGGCTTTTTTGACTTCTTCGGTTTCGTTTGACATAGGGATGTGGAATGTGCCGGGTTACCCTCTGCTTGCGAGCATTACTGTGCCTCAGAGGAGGACAATCGAGAGGACCAACGGCAGATAAACAGCTCGCGGGGCGGCGAATAAAGTGCATTTGCGCGAATTTGGCAACTTCTTTTTTGTCAAATTTGCCGTTTGTGATGAAACTTATGACACGAACTAACTGCTAGAAAATAAAATTAACCGTTGATACTTTGGCGAAATGTGCATATCAAAGCCCCGCAACCCATGCAATCCCATGAGTAATTACACATCCAGAAAAAACCTAACACGTTTCACCTACGACAACTCCGCCTTTCTTGGCTGGCGTTTGTATATCACCCGCAAGGGCAAGTCGTTTATCAAATACTTCTCTGATAAGCAGTATGGTGGACCGAAAGAGTCCCTTGCTGCTGCGGAGGCCGCACTCGCGGAACTCAAAGACTGCCTCGGTAAAGCCAAATTGGTGGACGGTCAGTTCGCCGAGAGCACGGTCAAAAAAGGCATGAAGATTCTGAAGCCGAAAAACTAAGCCCCTTGGCGGAAGTTTTACTTGCACGCTGTGGATTTATCGCTTTGGTGCCCCCCCGATGACACATTCTTTCCGCCTAGGCATTTACTGGTATCGACGCGATCTACGCATCACGGACCACCAGATTCTTCAAACCGCTTCGCAGCAATGTGAAGCGGTTTTGCCTTGTTATGTGGTTTCCACTTGGAAACACCAGCACGCGTGGACGGGATCGAACCGCCAGCAATTCCTCTGCGATTGCCTGCACTCGCTGGACGCGAATCTACGCACGCTCGGCAGTCGCTTATTGATCCGCCAGGGACAGGCGGAGGAAGCGCTGCGGCAATTGATCATCGATTCGGGGGCAGACGCCCTCTATTTCCAAAGAGATCCCGATCCCTTTGGAAAAGGGGCAGAGTCCGCCGTGGAGCGGATGTGTGCGGAACTGGGCGTTACCGTTCATGCGATGCATGACGTCAGCCTCCACAGTCCCACGGAAATCCTCACTGGCGATCATCTTCCCTATCGGGTTTACACGCCCTACTCGAAAAATTGGCTATCCAAGCCCAAGGAAAAGCCCGTGGGCAAGCTGACACGATTGTCCACGCCCGATGGTCCAGCCTCGGACCCTTTACCCACACTCGCGACCTGGGGTCTGCCTGCATCCACTGCCAATCTCGTCCCTGCGGGAGAAAAAGCCGCCCGCCAGCGCTTCCGCGATGCCTTGCAGCATCGCATCGCCTCTTATGGGCAAAACCGCGATATTCCATCACTGGATGGCACCACGCGCATCAGCCAAGATTTACGCTTCGGCCTGCTCTCGCTCCGCAGTATTTATGCCGCCACGCAACAAGCCATGCTGGATGCTCCCGCAGCGGCGCGAACGAATCACCACACTTACCTCAAGGAACTCGCTTGGCGCGAATTTTACTTTGCTATCCTGCATTTTTATCCGGAAGTGTTAGATTCGGAATTTGCCCCGCAATGGCGCGGTTTACCGTGGGATGAGCCGGATGAAAAACTGACTGCATGGCAATCGGGACGCACAGGATTTCCCATTGTCGATGCCGGCATGCGCGAGTTGTTAGCCACCGGTCACATGCACAACCGCGTCCGCATGATCGTGGCGATGTTTCTCACCAAAGACCTGCACTATGATTGGCGCCTTGGCGAAAGCTGGTTCATGCGTCATCTGGTCGATGGCGAGATCGCCTCGAACAACGGCGGCTGGCAATGGTCTGCCGGCACCGGAGCCGATGCCGCGCCCTATTTCCGCATTCAAAACCCGTGGTCGCAAACGCTGCGCTTCGATCCGCAGGGGCTCTACATCAAACGCTGGGTGCCGGAACTGGCGAACTGCGCGCCGAAGATGTTCCTCACAGCGCCTGCAGATGGCAGGCCGATCGCTCCAGACTACCCGCTACCGATCATCGATCACAACACCGAGCGGCTGCGCACGCTAGCGATTTTTCAGCATCACAAAACTCAGCAACGCTGAGCTCTTAGCGAATGATGCGGATTTGGTCAGCCTGCATCAGGGCTTCGATGTTACCATCGCGCTCCACCAGCAACTCGCCGCGCGCGCCGATGCCCATCACATCCACCATCAGGGCCTCGTTTCCCAGCCAAAGCGAGACACGCTTCCCTCCGAGCGCGCATCGCTCACGCAATTGCTCTAACAACTCGGGGAAATCCCGCTCCGCGCGACTGGCGTGCGATTGGATAGACTGCGCGAGTTGCTCTAGCAAAAATCTCCGATCCATCTCTTGACCGGTCTCGCGCAGCAAGGATGTCGCCGTATCAGCAATCTCCACGGGAAAGTCGGCTACGTTGACATTCAGTCCCACTCCGACGATGACCGCGTCATCGGTAGACTCCACCAGGATGCCCGCCATTTTTTTTCCGTCGAACAACACATCATTGGGCCATTTTACTTCGGCCGCGACGCCGTATTTTTCCAGTGTTTTCGCCACGGCCAAGCCAGCGATCAAGGCCAGCCTCGGCCAGAGCGCACGCGGCATGCTAGGCCGTAACACTTGTGAAAAAGCTAGGCCTTCCCCTGCTGGGCAAACCCACACCGCACCGCGCCGCCCGCGACCTGCTGTTTGCTCATCTGCGACCACCACACTGCCGGATGCCGCGCCCTCAACCGCCCACAAGCGCGCGACGTCATTGGTGGAATCGACAAGAGAATACCACCGCACTTCGATCCCATCAGCGCTGCGCCAGGATTTCATGATGAGACAAAATCCAAGGCCAGATCCATCGCTTGCACCGAGTGAGTCAGCGCACCTACCGAGATAAAATCCACTCCCGTTTTTGCTATCGCCCGCACCGTTTGAAGAGTCACCCCACCGCTGGCTTCCAGCATCGGACGCGTGCGCATGCCACGCATTTCCACAGCCTGCCGCAATTCATCTAGCGACATATTATCTAACAAAATGTAGTCCACTTCCTCCATCGTCAAAAAGGCACTCACTTGCTCCAACCGATCCGCCTCGAGCTCGACCTCGACATCAGGATGATCGGCTAGCAGTCGATGGATCGATTGGCGCAGTTCTTGCATGCCACCCTCGCTGACAAGATGGTTGTCTTTCACCATCACCCGATCATACAATCCCATGCGGTGATTGGTGCCGCCGCCGCTCACGACGGCAGCCTTTTCCAAGGCGCGCCAGCCAGGAGTCGTCTTGCGGGTATCCAAAATACGCGCCTGCGTGCCGTCCACGGCTTTCACGTATTCGTGTGTTTGCGTGGCAATGCCGCTAAGCCGTTGCATAAAATTCAGCGCCGTGCGTTCTGCCGTGAGGATCGAGCGTGCGGCGCCGGAAATTTTCATAACAATGGCTCCCGGGGCCACGCGCGAACCGTCTTCGATCATCACACTAACCTCCAGACTCGCATCCACTTTGCGAAAGATGCCCTCAGCGAGCGAGGTTCCGGCGATCACACCGGCCTGACGCGCCACCAGTAGCGCCGTGGCACGCCGATCGGCTGGCACAAAATACAACGCCGTGAGATCGCCAGTGCCGATGTCCTCTTCCAGCGCTTTCGCCATCAACCAATCAGTGGAATCATCTGTCACAGCTGAGTTGCTACTGAATCAGCACCAGAAAATCAAGTGGCAATTCAACAACACAAATGGAGCCAGTGCATGACACAAAATACCCTTAAGAGACTCAAGAGCACATGATATTAGTTCACCCCATGACGGACATCAACATTGCGATTGTCGGGCTCGGCTTCGGTGCCGAGTTCATTCCTATCTACCAGCGTCTCAAGGGCGTGAACATGTATGCCATTTGCCAACGCACCCGCTCGAAACTCGATGAGGTAGGCGATAAATTCAACATCGCCGTCCGCTACCAAGACTACGAGGAATTGTTGCGCGACCCGAACGTGCATGCCGTGCACATCAACTCGCCCATTCCCGATCACGCCGCTCAGACCATCGCTGCATTGAAAGCCGGCAAACACGTGGCCTGCACGGTGCCGATGGCGACCTCGGTCGAGGATTGCAAAACGATCGTCGATCTGGTGAAACAAACTGGCTTGAAGTATATGATGATGGAAACCGTTTGCTACGCGCGTGAGTTTCTCTTCATGAAAGAGCTCTACGACAAAGGTGAGCTCGGAAAAATCCAGTTTATCAAAGCATCCCACCAACAAGACATGGAAGGTTGGCCAGGTTATTGGCCTGGTCTGCCACCGATGCACTACGCGACGCATTGTGTCGGCCCCATTCTCGGCCTCACGCGCGGCGAGGCTGAATATGTTTCCTGCTTCGGTTCGGGCACGATTCATGAGTCCATGCACGACTGCTACGGCTCACCATTCGCAGTGGAGACCGCTCACATCAAGTTCAAGGATAGCGATCTCTCCGCACATGTGTATCGATCGCTTTTCGATGTGGCGCGACAGTATCGCGAGTCCTTCGAGGTATACGGTCAGAAAAAATCGGTCGAGTGGCCGCTGATCGAACATCGCCCACTGGTCATGCATACGGCAAAAAAACCAGAGCCGGAAATTCCCGAGGAAGTCCCCTGCCCCGACTTCGCCCACTACCTGCCCGAGGAAATCCAATTGTTCACGACCGGCGGCGTTTATGGTGGCGATCATGGCGAAGAGCATCTATCTTTCACCCAAGGTGCCGGTCACGGAGGATCCCATCCACATCTCGTCTATCAATTCGTGAAGATGCTGCAAAGTGGAGTCGACTCCTACCCGAATGCCATCGAGTCCGCTAACATCACTTGCACCGGAATTCTCTCGCACGAGTCCGCAATGAAAGGCGGCGAGATCATTCGCCTGCCCGAGTGGACGCATCGTTGAGCCTGTGGCAGCACACGCGCCCTTGACTGTTCCGAAGCGCGCCCTTGCGCTTCGGTAGCTAGCATCGCTGAGAATACCATGGCCTCTTTTTCCCCTTGCCGAATCAGGGGCGCTGCGAAAACATGCGGGTGTGTTTGATGCATCGACTGCCATACTCTCCACGCACGCCATCCGCTATGGCAGGGACGCGTGGCTCGTCGAGTTTGCGGAGGAAGCGGGCGACGAGTCCTTTGCCATCGCTGCGATGCTCCGTGAGCAACTGGAGAAACATCCTCCCCCACACCTGAGCGAGTTCTGCTTTGCCTACACTCGTGTATTGCTGGAATTTGCATCAGAACAATGCCCGACCCAGGCACCGGAATTTTTCTCAATGGAACAACGGCCCCATGCTGCGAGAAAACGGATCATCGAAGTTTGTTATGATGGCGAAGATTTGCAGCGAGTGGCGCAACACTGCCACTTGACGGTCGATGAAGTGATCGCAGTGCACAGCAGCGCGCGCTATCGAGTCCACTTTCTCGGATTTGCCCCCGGCTTTCCCTACTTGAGCGGGCTACCCGCACGCCTCAACACGCCGCGACTTGATTCTCCGCGCACCCGCATCGCTGCGGGATCCGTCGGCATAGGCGGAGCTCAGACTGGCATTTATCCGCTGCCGACGGCGGGTGGTTGGAACATCATCGGGCGCATGCAAGATCCGCTTTTCGACCCGTCCGCCCCGCTCGCCGAGTGCACTTTGTTGCGGGCGGGCGATGAACTAGAATTTCGCGCCGTGACCTCTTTTTCCCGATGAGCGCTCCCCCCTTTTCCTCTCGCGCCCTCTTCCGCGTGATCCACGCGGGTGCCATGACAAGCCTGCAGGACCGTGGAAGACCCGGACTGAAAGCATGCGGCATTCCTTGCGGAGGAGCCATGGATCTAAATTCAATCAATCGCTTGAATCAAATGTTTGATCAAGAATCGGATCTAGCTTGCTGGGAAATGCTTTGGGCTAGCCTGCAGGCGGAATGCCTGGGTGATTGTGTCATTGCTTACGCTGGCGATGCGCAAGGTTATGTCAATGAATGCGCCGTTGCCGCCGAGCGCACGATCACTATGCGTTGCGGCGATCGTCTTCGCTTTCAAGCACGCGGACAGTCGCTCTGGACCTACCTCGGTGTCGGAGGTGGCTGGCATGGACCACAATGGTTCGGTAGTCAATCCGTCTGGCCAGACGGAGGCATGGGACGTTTGCTCAGAGATGGCGATATTCTGAGCGCGGCAGGAGCTCCGGCGTGGCAACTTCCGGAAGGTGTATCCGCACGCTTCCTGCGCGCCGAAAATTCGATGAGAAACTCACACTTCCGCGTGTTTAAGGGACCGCAGTGGCTAGCTTTTCCCGAGGCTGCGCGCGAATCATTTTTTCAGTCACCCTGGCGCATTTCCGAACAGAGCAACCGCGCAGGCTTCCGTTTGGAAGGCCCTGCACTTTCCGTACCCGAAAAACAATGGATCAGCGAACCAATCGTAGTAGGATCGATCCAAGTTCCCGCCAATGGTCAACCGATTGTCCTTCTCAACGATGGCCCCACCGTTGGCGGCTACGCAAAAATCGCCGTTCTTCATCCCGATGATCTCAACCGTTTCCGGCAGTTTCCCCCCGGTTGCTTGATCACATTCTCGCTCCTCTCATGAATCACCCCGATCTGAATTGTGACCTCGGCGAGCACGAGACCATCACTACCACAGCCGCTATTATGGAATGCATCGGCTCCGCTAACATCGCCTGTGGCGGGCACGCGGGCACGAACGAGTCGATGCGACGCTGCATCGAACTCGCCCTGCGATACAAAGTAAAAATCGGCGCACATCCGGGACTGAGTATCGATGGCGGACGGGGCCATCGTTTTCCCACCCCCGCGAAGCTCAAGAGCTTGCTGGATGAGCAAGTATTGCCGTTCCATGAGATGGTCGGCTCTCACGGAGGCGTCTTGCATCACATCAAGCTCCACGGCACTCTCTATCACGCTACCGATCAGGACGCTGAGCTGGCCGAAGCATATCTCGACTGGTGCGCTGAGCACATAGCCAGCAGTTTCCTTTACTGCCGGAGCGGCGCGGCTACCTCACAACTCGCAGCCAGCAAGGGACGACCGCTCCGTAACGAGTGTTTTCTTGATCGCGCGTATGAGGCTGATGGCTCGCTGCGCGAAAGACAGCATGACGATGCCGTTTTTCATGAATTGTCTCAACTGAAGCATCGCCTAGAACTCTGGCGCGATCAGCAGGTACTGGAGGCAAGGAACGGCGAACATCTGGCGCTCGCATGCGACACCTTCTGCTTGCACAGCGATAGCCCGCAGGCGCTGGCATTTGCACGATTCACCAAGGAATTTTTTATGATCCATTGATTTCTCGTTAGCCAATTTGTGCTTGCTGATGTAGCGTCTATTTTCTAGGTTTTTTCACTGTATGACTGACACACTATTGGCGATTGGCATAGATTTTGGCGGCACCACCATTAAGATCGGAGTTCTTCATCAAAGCAATTTGATCGATTCCGCTCCTCCTATCGGCACGCAGGACTTTGACGGTCCGGATGCGCTCATCGATGCCATGGCACGCGTGATCCACGAATTGCGCGAACGCCATGCAGGGATCGCTGCGATTGGCGTGGGCATGCCCGGATTTGTCGATTTCGAAAATGGCATCGTGCATAATTTGACCAACGTCAGAGGCTGGGTAGAGATCCCTCTTAAAAAACGATTGTCTGACATCACACATCTTCCTACCGTCGTAGAAAACGACGCGAACTGCATGGCTTATGCTGAGTGGAAATGCGGAGCCGGTCGCGGATTAAAGCATCTGATCGCCGTCACTATGGGAACAGGTGTCGGCGGTGGGCTCATCGTCAACGGGCAAATGGTGCGTGGAGCACGCTATGGGGCGGGAGAAATCGGACAAACCAGCATCGACTACCAAGGTCGTGCTGGTGCCTACGGAAATCGCGGTGCGTTGGAAGACTATGTCGGCAATAACGAAATTGCCGCCGATGCGCGCAATGCCTACGAAGCCCAAGGCATATATAAAAACATCAGCGATTGCTCGCCTGCAGCACTCTCCAGCGCGGCGCACAAGGGAGATCCCATCGCCTTGCAAATTTGGGATGATGTAGCGCGGAAGCTCGCCACCACGGTCATGAATTGCTGCTGGCTGCTCAATCCGGAAGCCATTGTCATTGGCGGCGGCGTAGCGAAAGCGGGAGACCTTTTGCTAGAGCCCTTGCGAAAGCACCTCTTCGCCCAGCTCTCTGGTCCCTTCAAAGACCATCTGAGCATCCTGCCCGCTCGCTTCGGATCGGAAGCTGGCATGGTCGGGGCCGCCACGCTAGCGCTCGAAGAAGCCGGTTACAGCTTCTGATCCATTCCCGCGTCGGCACTATGACAGGTCTCTCGGAAAATACAAAAAAATCCAACTTTCCCCAGAAAATTCTTGCCCGAGCAGTGAAAGTATTTACATTGTGCTTGTAGACCTTCTTTTACCCTATGAAGCTCATAAATCCCAAGTCATCCTCTTCCCAGGGGTTCACTCTCATTATCACGATCAGCTTGCTCGTGCTCCTGACGCTGGTAGCGATAGGTTTGCTATCACTTTCTGCTGTGACTCTGCGTGGCAGTGCGCAAGCAGTTGCGCAACGCGTGGCGAAGGACAACGCTCGCATGGCCATGATCATCGCGCTGGGGCAGTTGCAGAAACATGCGGGCAGTGACACACGCGTCACTGCGGCAGCTGATATCGCCGGATCCAGCGGCGGAAACGTGGCCGCCGCAGGCGCAGTACCCGTGAACAATAATTCAATTAACACTCTCAGCAAGGGCCTCACAGCGGTGCAAAACGGTTCACGATTCTGGACAGGCGTCTGGCAAAACCGCGATACCGCCGCACAAATCTCTACGCGAACCCCGTCGCCCTATTTAGTCCAGTGGCTCGTCAGCGGCAACGAAACCCGATTCGTCAATACCCCCACCGGAACGCACAATGGCTTTCTTCCCAACAATGCCACGATCGCAGTCAACGGCAGTGGTGTGATCGGCGATCCGAAACGTTCCGTCGTTCTAGCCGGAAAAAATACCGTCGGTGTGCCTGGTCCTACCACCATCGGCAACTACGTTTCCGCTCCCACGGTGGATGTTAGAACGAATGCGACCAATCTCACGACGGGACGCTATGCTTGGTGGGTGGGCGATGAGGGAGTCAAAGCCAAAATCAACATCCCGCAGCGAGTCACCGACAGCACGCAATACGCGGCCCTCAGCGCACAGCGGCGCGGCTGGGATTCGGTAGCCGGATTTGGTGAATACCCCGCCCCTAATACTCCCGGAAACCTCAGCCTACCGCGTCTCGCCACGGTAGCGGAATCCAGCCTGCTCATGCCTGCTGTGGGCATCAAAACGGGAGGCGTTTCCCCTTTGCAAGCTGCCTTTCACAGCGCCACCGCCGACAGCTTCGGACTGCTTGTCGATACCCTCAATGGCGGCACCAAGGTAGATCTGCATCGCATTCTGTCGGGCCCTCTGCCCACCTCTCGTGATTCCCGCCTGCCCACCACTTTCGCCAATTACCCCATTAGCAGACAAAATATCATTCCCACCACCTTCGCCAGTAGCATGCGTGCTCCACGCTGGGATGCCCTCAAAGAATTTTATGATCGCGGCAGGAATCTTGCCTCCGATGGCAGCTTGCTGGTGAGAGCACCAACGGACAATTTCTCCGGTGCCATCGCCCCCATGATCACTGACTTCCGCATCCTCATGGGTGTGCGATTCGTCCCCACCGGAGCCGGTTACAAAGCGAACCCCTGCGGAAAAATCGCCATCGCCATCGCCAACCCCTACTCTACTCCCCTGCGCTGGACGAGCGATCTCGAAGTCGAACTGCGCAACTCGACACCTCCCGGCAACCGTCCCTCACGGATCTGGAACTACTCGCGCGCCATTTTCATCAATGGCGACCCTGTGGAGGAAGCTGTGTTCAACAACGCGTTCTTCCGCATTCCCGCCAGCACCCTGCAACCGGGCGAGGCGAGATCCTACACTCTGGCCGGAGCCACCGTCCGCCCGGCTGGCACGGGAACCGCTCGTGTGGTGTGCCCACTCGCGCCCTTCAGCAGCGCCGCGCCCTTCGATTTCAACCGTTGCCTTGAGCTGGATCTAAACGTCGCACCGGTCGCGACCTTCAGCGCGTTCGACGTCCGCGAAAGCTGGCAAACCACCCAAGTCACGGTTGACATGAAACTGGCAAGCGGATCCAGCGCGCAGTCGCTCTGCCGCATCGAAGACTTGGAACTGGACAATGGCTACTTTTCTCCCAACACCCGCAGCTTCCAAGCATCGGAATTGCCTCAACTCAGAAGTCCTGTTCCCCTGATGCTCTATAGCTTCCAAATCAGCCGCCCCGGCATCAATTACCTCGGCGATGGATTGATGCCCACCGGCTATGAAATGGGACAACGCTCTTCAACGATGCGCACCTTTTATGACTTCAATATGCATGGCACCCGATTCTTTAAATCGATCGCCAGCTACAATCCCGCGCCGTTTTTTATGGAGAGCAACAACAGCATCGGACAACTGCCCACTGCCGCTCCCGGAGGAGACACCGGTACCGCGTTTACCCGCAATCTCGCTGCCACCAATCTTCCCTGGGGGCGTGATTTGCTCAGTGGCAGCCCACGCACCTTGCTTTTCACCTCACCCACTCAATTTACCTCACTGGCGCAGTTCCAGCATGCAGACCTGACAGGTGATGACATCGCCGCATCCATCGGTCACCAACCCGCCTATGCTGTCGGCAACTCCTACGCCAATCCCTATGTAAAACGCGCGCTCACCACGCAGTCCCGTACGGACTACAAATTGTTCGGCTTCCCCAACCCCAGTGCTGCAGCCATGGTCAGGCGGAATTACTACGACATCGCCTACCTCTTGAACACATCTCTCTGGGATAGTTACTACCTGTCAGCTACACCGCAAAGTGGCTCTTCTTCCAACTTTGGCAGCATTTCTGATAATCCCGCGTTTGTTGCCTACAATCCTAATACCAGCACGCTGAACGATCCCATCACTTCCGCTTCCCAACTACTGATCGACGGAGCTTTCAACGTCAACTCGACCGATAAAAATGCCTGGAAAGCCTTCCTCGGCAGCTCGAAACATTTTCGTCACCGCGTCGATACCGCTGCAAATCCAGGAGCCGCATTCCCTCGCAGCTTGGAACAGCTCAATACCTCCGCCAATCCCCCCACAGGCACCGCCGCAGATTCTTTTTCCGGATACCGCCGCCTTACGGATTTGGAGCTCGACGCCCTCGCCACGGAAATGGTGCGCCAGGTGCGCCTGCGCGGCCCTTTCCTCTCGCAATCGCATTTCATCAATCGCTTCATTGGCGACATCAATCGTCAACCGGTGCTCACCCGTAGCGGAGCTTTGCAAACTGCCATCGATGAGAGCGGCATCAACATCAACAACACTGCCACACGCTCCGCCTTCCGCAACATAGACCGCAACCTTGACCGTGTAACGTTGGCAGGACAATCCTCGGGTCACCCCCGCGCCGACCTGGATGGAGCTGACACCGGCAACCGCCCTCCAGATGCAGACAGTTCCGTTCCGGACTGGTCCTCCACCTCGCGGGACAATAACTTCGGCGCTGTCGCCAGTATCATCGCCGACCGCGAGATGTTCACGAGCATGAAAAACGAACAAGGTTTCCGCTCGACAGCGATTCCTGGCTGGCTTACACAAGCCGACGTGCTGCAAGTGATCGGTTCCTCGATCTCTCCCCGCTCGGATACCTTCCGCATCCGCTCCTACGGTGAGGCCCTGGATCCCGCAGGTAATCCGATCGCGAAAGCCTATTGCGAAGCGGTGGTGCAGCGCACTCCCGACTACGTTGACCCCACGAACAATCCCACCGTTCGCGGTGCAGCTCTCACACCACTCAACCGCTTTTATGGACGCCAATTCAAAATCGTTTCCTTCCGCTGGCTCACCGCGCAAGAAATTTAAGCGCTCGCTGTTTGCACTGATCGTCTCCATGGCGGCAGTATTTCCGATGCACGCCCAGGAAGCGAATGTTTCGATGAAAATCGATCTTGTCTCTTGGGGTGATGCCATCGGCGGTCTCTCTCTCAAAGCGGGAGAAGGCGATGGCACCCTGGTGGCCATGCCGTTTCAGTATTCGAAACCCGCGAAGTATAGTGGTCCGCAGTTGATGGAAATCCACAAATCGGGCAATGGCGGCATTGCTCCCCGCCCTGAGCCCAGCGAGGAAGACAAAAAACACATGTCGATACCGCTGATCATCAAAGAGGAAGCCGCCGATCCGTCTCAACCCAAAAGTGCTAAATCCGCCTTGCAGGTGGATTTGGAAAAACGCCGCCTAGAGAAACCGACACTCGTCTGCCTCGTTCCTCTCCCCTCGAATTGCCGTCGTGCCACCGTGCTGCTCGCACCGGCAGAAGCGGGCACTTATCTCGCCTACGTCATCGACGACGATCCGAGCAAGCTGCCCATGGGCCAGCTGCGCATTCACAACCTCAGCAACTACCCGATCGCTGTCCGCTGCAATGAAAAAGAGGCGAAAGAAATGAAAACCCGTGATACGATGCTGGTGGCCGCGCCACAGCAGCAGTGCCTTTACGAAATCGCCTGCAAAGACACGGATGAGTGGCGCATCGTCGAAAATAACATCATTCCTGTCCGCGCGAATGAGCAAACGCAGATGATCATTCTCAAAAGCAAAAACCAATACTTCCTCTCAGCCGATGGTGCTGCGGGAAGCTTCCTGCAAACGGTCATACTGCGCCGTCTGCCCGCCGCTCCGGAGCCCGAGCCAGCACCTGCACCGGCTCCCGGCCCCTGATCCACCACTGCCGCAATTGAGCGATTTCTTCATTGATTATCGCGCCCACTTCCCCCACTCTCCCGCGCGTGACGCGCACCGACGACCTTCGCATTGCTGGAATCAATCCTCTGATTTCTCCCTCGATTCTTGCTTACTACCTGCCTATGTCCGAGACAGCAGCGGAACTGGTGAGTTCCACGCGTATTGCCGCGGATCGCATTCTCAAAGGCGAAGATGATCGTATGCTGGTCGTCGTGGGGCCCTGCTCGATTCATGATCCGAAAGCTGCGCTCGAATATGCCGATCTGCTCAAGGCTCAGGCTCAACGACATGAAAAAGACCTGCTCATCATCATGCGCGTTTACTTCGAAAAACCGCGCACCACGGTCGGCTGGAAAGGCCTGATCAATGACCCGCATCTCGATGACTCGTTCGATATCAACCACGGTCTGCGCGTAGCGCGCGGTCTTTTGTTAGAACTGGCGAATCGAGGCGTGCCGGCGGCCACCGAATTTCTTGATACCATTTCCCCGCAATACATCGCGGATCTCATCACTTATGGAGCCATCGGCGCACGCACTACGGAGTCGCAGGTCCACCGTGAACTCGCTTCCGGCTTGTCCATGCCAGTCGGCTTCAAAAACGGCACCGGCGGCTCAATCCAACTCGCACTCGATGCCATTCAGTCATCCTCGCGACCACATCATTTTCTCTCCGTAACGAAACAAGGCGTTTCTGGCATCGTTTCAACCAAAGGCAACGACTCCTGCCACGTGATCCTGCGCGGGGGTTCCAAGGGACCGAACTACGACGAAGCCAGCGTGCGCGATGTCGAGCATTCCTTGCTCGAACAAAAACTTCCCCCCTATATCATGATTGACTGTTCCCATGGTAATTCGATGAAGGACTTCCGCAATCAACCACTGGTGGTCAATGCCATTGCCAACCAGATCGAAGATGGATCCCGCTGCATCGCCGCTTGCATGATCGAATCCAATCTCGTCGAGGGCGCTCAGAAGCTCGTGCCTGATCTGAAAAAACTCACCTATGGGCAATCCGTGACTGACCAGTGCATCAATTGGCAGGACACGATAGAAGTGCTCGATCGTCTCGCCAAAGCCGTGCGCGCGCGCCGCGCACTCTGAATGTTAATGAACTCCTACCAGTCGCTCGAAGCCACACTACACGATGTCTTCTGGGCCAGCGAGGGCCCTTCGTTAGAGTGGCCGCTGCTGCGCAATTTCCTGCAAGCGCATCCCGGCAGAAGTCTGGAAATCGGCTGCGGCTCGGGGCGGTTGCTACTGCCTCTGCTCGACGAAGGTTTCACCGTGGATGGACTGGAACTTTCGCCTGAAATGGTAGATCTTTGCCGCCAACAATCCGCACACAGCGGGCTGATGCTATACCAGGGAAGCATGGACGACTGGGAAGCGCCGCAGCCCTACGCCAGCGTGATGGTGCCTGCCTTCACCCTGCAACTTTCCCGCGATCCCGTAGCCGCGCTGCAACGCTTCGCCACCCTGCTCGATGACCACGGTGCGCTCTACGTGAGCACTTTCACCCCACTCGCCGAAATCCTCGGTGAGCTACCAGAAAACGAATGGTATCCCGATCACCAGACGCTGCTTGCCGATGGTCAGCTCGCGACGATTCACACGATGCATCAGACCGATCCAGAAAAACAACTTCTCCACCGCCAGCATCGCTACGAGATCCACAACGACCAAGGCGAGCTAACCGCCAGCCACGAATCCAGCCAGCAACTCCACTGGTTCACCCGCGAGCAACTCAAGAAGCACCTGCAGTCCGCCGGCTTCATCATCGAAAAACAAATCCCCGATTTCAAACCAACCCGCAAGTCTCTCGCCCAAGCCCAAATCCTCTCGACCATCGCGCGGAAGGGGTAGAGACTGGAAATCCACCATTTACGCCCCGTTTTTTACATAGGGCGTGATCACGCTTTCCAGCATCGTAAAATGCTTCGCATTCAGACTCGCCAGCGCCACCCGATGAGCAGACGCCGTGGCAGCAATCATACAATCCGCCAGTCCGTAACCGGTTCGTGCCCGGTAATCCCGCCGATACAGACCTGCTGTCTCCGCGATTTCCTGGGTCAACGGCAATACGACAAACGCAGAAATCATGCGCGAAAGTTTTGTGCGTTCCTCGCCCTCCCTAACGCCTTGGTATAGCTCGGCCACGCTCACGGCGGAGATCAATCCCTCGTCCATGTGCGATTCGAGAAACGTGATCGCCGCTGGAAGACCTCTCAAGTAATCGATCAAAATATCCGTATCCACCAGCATCCTCAGAATCGGTCAAAGTCTTCCCGCAAGTCTTTCAACTCGATTTCTTGATCACTCCAAATGCCACGCGCCTCACGCAAGCGACTGAGTCGATCTTGAGGACCGAGGCGCAGGAGATACTGATCAATTGCCTCGCGGATCACTTCACTCTGCTTGCGACCGGTATTCGCCGCAATCCGAGCGACCCCCTGTGCTTCTGCCGATGTGAGATAGATTTGCGTTCGCGTCATACATCATAATGTATAAATTCTTGCATCGGCGTCAAGTGCGGATTTTTTACGGTTTTTTGAACGCGTCCATCGCTGAGGCATTGCCGATCCAAGCGCCGAAATAGGGCCACTCGGCCTTGTCGCGCCAGAGGAACAAAAAGAAGGGTTTATCATAGTAAAATTTGCGCGGCACCGTGCGTGGCAGTGGGGGCAAATCGCCAAATGGCTCGAGACCTGTCTCCGCATAAACACGCGCTTTCGCGCCTTTTTCTGTAAGTTCAAAATCCGTGCGTTGTTCCGCATGATAGATGGTCCAGGGGTCATCAGGTCCGCCGTAAAAACGCCCCGATTTCAACAAAGGCGCAAAATTTGTTTTATTGTGAAATTTTACATACGGTATTCTCAGATCATCATCTTTATGCAGACGCGCATGTTCCAATGTGCCGTACTTTCCTGGCAACTTTTTCGCACGCCACTGGCGCAGTTGCTCACAAGCTTTTTCGAAAGTCACGGCTTCTTCCGGCAAATACAGGACGACCGCATCATCTTCCTTGCTGAAGAGTTGCAGGGCGTGGCTTTTTTCTCCATACGATAGCACTTCAATCGTTTCATCATAACCATCCGATAGCTCTCCTCGCGTGCCGAAAAAATGCACCTTGGTCGATTTTTTGTCCGAGCCGACAAATTCCATCGGCACTTGCAGCGAGCGATGCAATGCCTTGGGGTATTCCAGATTGCGATTCAGCAAAGCCAACCCGATACGGGCCCGAAACCGCAGTTCCACATCAAACGCCCGGACCGGATCCCCGGTCATTTGCTTTGCCTCCGCATTGGCACGATCCAACAATTCCCTCGTCGCTGGACCGCCCCAGGCTTTCCAATCAGACTTCGGCATGACCGCATCGGCATTCCATTGAAACGCATCCAATCGCGTCATCAACTCACTCGGCGGTTCAATCTTCTGTGGCATTCCCATGCCCCGATGCGTCTCATCCCATGCGGCCTGAAATAGCAAAGTCCATATCACAGTGTTCTCCACCTCGATCTTTTCCGCAGGATGCGCCACTGCGGATATTTCTCCCGCCCGCAGCGAAGCCGTCATGGCAGTGACGAGCATGCACAAACATATTGCGTTCATGATGCTGCTTGTAATGACACGATCAGAAAAAACAACACGATTTCTCCTCACTTCATACTTTCTATCTTCTCGCCATCGCATAGGGGTTTCAAACCCCATCTTCTTAGCCCACAAAAAAACCTCCCGTCGGACGAGCCCGCGGGAGGTTTGGCAATGAACCTAAAATCCGCAGTTGTAATGAAGATGGGAAGCGCAAGCGGGTCAGGTGGCGGGTAACGGATCGCTTTGAGTGGGGTCGAAGAGCAGCCATGGAGGAGATTTCCCCATGTTCAAACTCAACTGCGGTGCAGTTCGACCCAACCATTGTTCAAGTCTTTGGTAGGCTTGTTTGAGAAAGTTAGCGAACTTCCCGCCGACCGCCAGTTTGATGATTTTGCGCCGACCACTCAACACTAACTTGGCAGGGATGAGCAGTAGTTCGTAGCGGCTTTTGATCGCTTCGGTGTGGCCTCCTTGGTTTTTGAGCACCCGCACGAAGAGACTCCACAGATTGTAGACCAGCAACAACATGCGCGCCGAACTCTGGCTCACCGCCGCCTT
>CAMDAD010000025.1 GCA_945888515.1 Akkermansia muciniphila
GAGGGCGCGGGCGTTTTGGAGGTTCTTTTCGGCGTTGGCTTTGGCGGTGGCGAGGCCCTCAAACGCTTCGTCCAGCAGGCCGACGATCCGCTGCTGTTCGGCCAGCGGGGGGACGGGAACGGCGACTTCCTTGAGCTTGCCGCCCGACAACTCTTTGAAGGTCGCGCCCGTTCCAAGTGAGTTCAGCAGGTCAACAATGCTGCTAAGGTAGTAATAGAGAAACTTGGTTTCGATTGGGCTGCGAGGAATAAGACCCTTGCAACCTTGGTTCGTCCCCATCGGTTCGGTGTTGATGACCAAGTGACCGATTGGAGCGCGGGACGAAAGAATCACGGAGTTTGGCGGCAGCATCCGCGCCGAGCTGTCACGCAAGCCCAAGTCCGTAATCTTCCGTTCAGTATCGCTGACGTATGGGCTGAGACGCTTGCCCATTTCGGCAGGCGTAATCCACCGATGGTGGCCGTCCCAGTATTCGGGCACGCCGGTCTTGGGTGTGCCGCCGTTCATCACGTCGCACACGTCGCCAATCGTCTTTGTCTGCCACCCCTTCTTCATAGCAGCGCCTTGATGTTGCCCAGCACTTCCGCGCTCTCGGTTTTCCATGGCTTTCATTTCTCCACCTCCTTCGCCCATTCCATGAGCTTGGTCTGCAATAGCTCCTTGCTGGGCAGGTAGAGCTGATACTCGGAGGCGTGGATGTTCGAGCCTTTGGGCAGGGTGATCTCGACGATGGCTTTATTCTTCTGGCGGCAGAGGATGATGCCAATGGTCGGATTTTCCTCAGGCAGCTTGATCTCGCGATCGAAGGTGTTCACATACATGAGTATTTGGCCGAGGTTCTGATGGGTGAGGCGACCTAGCTTGAGGTCAATGAGGACGTAGCAGCGCAGGAGGCGATTGTAGAAGACGAGATCGACGAAGAAGTGCTCGCCATCGAAAGTGAAGCGGCGCTGTCTTGCCTCGAAGAGGAAGCCTTTGCCGAGTTCCAACAGAAAGTGCTCGATGTGGTTGAGGATGGCGCTTTCGAGATCATTTTCGCTGTATCGCGGTTGTTCGTCCAGGCCGAGGAACTCCAGCACGAGCGGCTCCTTGAGCACGTCGGCGATGGACTCGATGACCTGGCCTTTTTGCGCGAGTTTGCGGATGCCCGCCTTGTCCCGGCTAAGGGCGAGGCGCTCGTAGAGGCTGCTGTCGAACTGGCGTTTTAGTTCTTTGAGCGTCCAATCCTGGCTGGTGGATTCGATCTCGTAGAAGCTGCGTTCGTCGGGGTTCTTGATGCTGATGAGGAAGACGTAATGGGACCAGCTCAGGGAGAAGGGACGAGGATCAGATTTCCCAGTCGTTGACTGGGCAATTGGGGGAAGCTGCGAATTTGCAGACAACATCTGCAAAATGTCGAATTGGCCAGACGGTGTCTGGCTTTTCTGACCGCCCACCAATTTTGCAGACGCCGTCTGCAAAATTGACCGCCGCTCCTGATACTGGAGATAAAATGACTTCATTGAAGCGAGGTTTCTCGCGGAGAAGCCCATGCCAAATTCCTCAGTCAGCCGCTCCGCCAGTGCCTTGATCACCTCCTGCCCATACTCCGCGCGGCCTTTCCCTTTCTGTTCCTGCTCGACGATGCGCCGCCCGATTTCGAAGTTCGTATAGACCTGCACGAGGTCCACGCCGCGGGCGACGGTGGCACGGGCGGAGGCGATGAGGTCTTTGATTTCCGCGAAGAAGGTCTTGGTGAGTTTCATAGCAGCTTGCGGATTGCCTTTAGCACTTCGGCGCTCTTGGCATCAAGTGCGGCGATTTCTTCCATGATTTCCTGCGGGCTGCGGTGGGTGACTTCCTCGCCGCCGTTGGGGTTTTTCACCGACAGGTCAAAGGTCGTCGGGTCAATGGCCGCCACGTCCACGCTCCAGCTTTTGGGCGTCACCGGCCCCTCGTCGGCTGAGGCTCTCGAAGCCTGCAGCGCGATGAACTCGGCGAGGTCGGCGTCGTTGAGCGGGTTGGTTTTCCCCATGTTGCGGCCGGGGTCGAGCTGGTAGAACCACACTTTGCGCGTCTTCGTGCCTTTATCAAAGAAGAGCACCACGGTCTTCACGCCCGCGCCGATGAACGTGCCGCCGGGGCAGTCAAGCACGGTGTGGAGGTTGCATTCTTCGAGCAGCTTTTGCCGCAGGCTGACGGAGGCGTTGTCGGTGTTGGAGAGGAAGGTGTTCTTGATGACGATGCCGGCGCGGCCACCGGCCTTGAGGATCTTAATGAAGTGCTGGAGGAAGAGGAACGCGGTCTCGCCGGTGCGTATGGGGAAGTTTTGCTGCACCTCCTTGCGCTCTTTGCCGCCGAAGGGCGGGTTGGCGACGATGATGTGGAAGCGGTCCTTTTCCTGCACGTCGGCGAGGTTCTCGGCGAGCGTGTTGGTGTGGATGATGTTGGGCGCTTCGATGCCGTGCAGGATCATGTTCATGATCGCGATCACGTAGGCGAGGGACTTCTTTTCCTTCCCGTAGAAGGTGCGCTCTTGCAGGGTGCGGTCCTGGGCGGTGGTGCGCTGGGGGTTCTGGGCGCGGAGGTAATCGAAGCCCTCACAGAGGAAGCCGGCCGAGCCGACAGCGGGGTCGCAGATGGTCTCGCCGAGCCGGGGCGCGGTTACGGCGACGATGGCACGTATGAGCGGTCGCGGCGTGTAATACTCCCCGCCGTTGCGCCCGGCGTTGCCCATGTTTTTGATTTTGGCCTCGTAGAGGTGCGAGAGCTCGTGCTTCTCGGTCTGGGACGCAAAGCGGAGTTCGTCGATGTGGTCGATGATCTCGCGCAGGTTGTAGCCACTCTGGATGCGGTTTTTAATCTCGCCGAAAATTTCGCCGATCTTGTATTCGATGGTGTTGGGGCCGGTGGCCTTGGCCTTAAAACCTTGGAGGTAGGGGAATAGCTTGGCGTTGACGAACTGGATGAGGTCGTCGCCGGACAGGGCGGTGTTGTGGTCGATCTTGCCGTCCTTTTTCGGCGCGGCCCAGGTTTCCCATTGATACGGAGCATCGAGGATGGGGCTGTATTTCCGGCCTTCGAGCGCGGCTTCGGTGGCTTTACCATTCTCCAAGGCGTCGAGGTATTTCAGGAAGAGGAGCCAGGAGGACTGCTCGGTGTAGTCGAGTTCACTGGTGCAGCCGGCGTCCTTCCAGAGGACGTCGTCGATGTTTTTGAAGGTTTGTTCGAACATGGATGATTGACAACATCACCCTTAAGAAACTGCTAGAAGACGTCAAGAAGATTCCACGACGCAAGAGATAAAATTTTTACGATCTATTGTATTTCACGAAGGACTATTTTTGAAATGCTGAAAAGCTGAAAATGGAAAGTTGGAGAAAGGCAGATTCGCCCCTACAGGGCTCGTATGAGGGGCGGGGCGTGTTACCCAGGGCGTTGCCGCTGGGCTGTCGAATTTTGCACCGATGGTGCGTAAGAGAGAGGAAGAATGTCACCACAGAGGGCACGGAGTTAACGGAATAAGAGAAAGGCAAACAGGAGGAGTGTGATTTGATTTTTATGACGACGGATCTTACGGATGGAGGCAGGATTGAAACATACAGATGAGAATGCATGGTTGCGCGACCATGTCGTCGATATCGACACGTCAATAAAATATGTCGATATTTATCAAAAAAATCGACACGTCGCGTTCTCGCAGGAGGTTCGATTGGTCAAGCGTGAGTCACGTAACTAAAGTTCTCCGGTAAAGGACTGGTAGGGAAGACATTTTGAAAAACTGAAAATGGAAATAGAGCAACCGCGAAAGGCGCGAAATACCGCGAAGGGGGAAAGGGTGATGAATGGTGAAGAGTGAAGTGACGCCCCGAGGCTTCGTCTAGGGCGTGTAAATCACCACAGGCCCCACACCGGTGCTTTGCACGCTGCGTAGTTTTTTGACGGCACTGCAAAGTATCGCCGCCGCCTGCTGCGCTTCTTCCGCGGTATTCTGCGCACTGAAACTGATGCGCAGGCTGCTCTTTGCCCGGGCATCAGAAAAGCCCATCGCTTTCTGCACGTGGGATGCTTGTTGTTTGCCCGCCATGCAGGCGGATCCCGCCGAGCATGCCACGCCTTTTTCGTCTAACAAAATCAACAAGCCAGCCGCCTCGCAGTGATCGAATGACAAATGGCTGGTATTCGCCACGCGCGCTGCCGGATCGCCATTGACCTGCACTCCGGAAACTCCCGCCACGACCGCCTGCTCAAACGCATCGCGCATCGCAGCGATCCGGGCGATGGCGCCATCGGACAGACGCTTTTTCGCCAAAACCGCTGCCGCTCCCATGCCCACGATCAAGGGCACCGCTTCCGTGCCGCTGCGGAGACCACGCTCCTGTCCACCGCCGTGCAGCATAGGAGAAAACTTCGTGCCGCGTCGCACATAGAGCGCTCCTATCCCCTTGGGGCCGTGAAATTTATGCGCGGAGATCGCCATCGCATCGACCGCTGCATCCGCTACCGATACAGGAATTTTCCCCACCGCCTGCATCGCATCGCAAAAGAACGGCTTCCCCGCCTGATGCGCCAGAACGGCCGCCTTTTGCCAGTCGTGAATCACGCCTGTCTCGTTATTTACCGCCATTACCGAAGCAAAGGCAGCTGTGGATAAATTTTCACACCAAGCGCGCAGATCGAGGGCGCCCGTCTCACTCACGCCGCATGTTACCATTGGTCGAGACAAGAAAGTCCCCGTGCGCAGCACAGCACTGTGCTCCACAGCAGTGGTGAGAAAAGCCCCAGTGTCATCCAGCGCATCCCAGCTCCGCAACAAGGCATTGATCGCCTCCGTTCCGCCGCTAGTAAAAATAATTTCATCCTCCTGCGCACCAATCAGCTCGGCGACTTGGGCACGCGCTTGGTCGATAGCAGAGCGCGCTTTTTTTCCGCCAGTATGGGAACTGGAGGGATTATGAAAACCTTCGCGCCACCATGGCAGCATCGCCTCCCACACTTCGTCAGCCAGTGGCGTCGTCGCATTCGCATCGAGATACATCCACGCCACTCTACTCGCAATCCCTGCGCCGATCAATCCTTCGCATGAAAAATGATTTGTCTTTCACGAGATCGCATTTATGCTCAGCGCGTTCATGATGCCACCCTTGTCACCACCGATCCGTAGCCAAGCGGTCGTCTATGAGGCAAAAAAAGTGCGCAAGGTATATCACACGGGTAACTTGGATCTGGTCGCACTGCACGGGGTAGATCTTTCCCTGCACGCGGGAGAACTGGTTTGCCTGTTAGGCGCCTCGGGTAGTGGCAAGTCCACCTTGCTCAACATCCTAGGCGGGCTCGACTTACCAACTTCGGGTGAGCTGATCTACAAAGGCTGGCCGCTACATGGAGCGAACGATGAAACCCTAACGATGTTCCGACGCAACTGTGTGGGCTTCGTTTTCCAATTCTACAACCTCATTCCCTCACTCACGGCGCGGGAAAACATCGCGCTCATCACCAATCTCGCACCGAATCCGATGTCGCCGGAAGAAGCATTGGAAATGGTCGGGCTGGGCGCGCGCATGGATCATTTTCCCTCCCAGCTCTCGGGGGGAGAACAACAGCGCGTGGCCATCGCACGGGCGATCGCCAAGCGCCCAGAGGTGTTGCTCTGCGATGAACCTACCGGCGCGCTCGATGTGCACACCGGCATCACCGTTCTCGAAGCCGTGGAGCGCATCAACCGCGAGCTCGGCACACTCACAGTCATCATCACGCACAATGCGGTCATGTCAGAAATGGCGGATCGCGTCTTGTATCTATCGGATGGAAAAATCGTCAACGAGGTCCACAACGAAAAACGGCTCCCCGCCGCGGCTCTGAAATGGTGAAACCATCCGTCCCATGATCGCTCCACTCGACCGCAAGCTGTTTCGCGAGATCGCCCGCATGAAAGGGCAGATCATCGCAGTAAGCCTTGTGATGGCTTGCGGACTGACGATGATGATCATGACACGCAGTCTAATTCTTACGTTGGAAAAAACGCGTGAAACGTATTATCATGAGTATGCGATGGCGGACCTTTTTGCGCGGGTCAAGCGAGCTCCGCTGGCGATGTCGGATCGCATCGCAGAAATTCCTGGAGTGGCCGCCGTCGAGACACGCGTGGTGGTGGATGTGACGTTGGACTTGCCGGAACTGGATGTGCCCGCCACCGGGCATGTGATTTCACTGCCGCTCGATGGCGGCGAGCAGAAACTCAATCGTGTGGTGCTACGCAAGGGCCGCTTCCCCCGCCCTGATGAACGACGAGCTGTCGTTCTCGGCGAATCTTTCGCCGAAGCGAATCAACTGGAACCTGGCGATGAACTGGCCGCAGTGATCAATGGCAGGCGCGAGGTGTTTCAGATCTGCGGCATCGGACTGTCACCAGAATTTGTTTTCGAGGCGCGCGCCGGTGAGACCTTACCCGACCACAAACGTTTCAGCGTGATGTGGATGAACTACCGTGCGCTGGCAGTCGCTTATGATATGAACGGTGCATTCAATGATATCTGCCTCGATCTCACGCCCGGAGCCTCGGCGCGCACGGTCATGGCGGAGCTGGATCGTCTGCTCCTTCCCTACGGTGCCACCGGTGCCTACGAGCGCACGGAACAGGCATCGGCGCGCCGACTCGATGACGAGATCCGCGTTCTCTACTCACTCTCCTACGTCTATCCCGTGGTGTTTCTCAGCGTGGCGGCCTTTATGGTGAACGCGGTGCTTTCTCGTTTGGTTCGCTTGCAGCGAGAGCAAATTGCTCAGCTCAAAGCGCAGGGGTATTCGTCGCGTCAGATCGCCTGGCATTTCATGAAATTTGTCATGTTCATCGGCATCACGGGCTCCATTCTCGGCGGCATCGGCGGATTTCTGTTAGGAAAAGAACTGGTCAACATGTATACCTTGTTTTTCCGATTTCCCTCGCTGGATTTCCAATACAACGAACGCGCTCTGTTGTTCGGCTTAGGCATCAGCATGGGTGCCGCGGTGCTGGGTGTTTGGTCGGTGGTGCGACAGGCCGTGCATCTTCCTCCTGCCGAAGCGATGCGTCCCGAACCACCCGCGAGTTTCCGTCCCTCTCTGTTAGAGCGACTCGGCTGGAGTCGATGGTTCAGCCCGACCTTTCGCATGGCCCTGCGCAACATCGAGCGCCGTCCGTGGCAGTCGCTTTTCACCAGTTGCGGTCTCGCCTTGGCCACGGGCTTGATGGTCATGCCCGGCGCGATGAGCGATAGCGTGGATCACTTGCTCACTTTTCAGTGGAATAGCGCGCAACGCCATGACGTGTTGGTTTTTCTAAATGAAACGACCTCAGCGCGCGGGCTTCACGACATCAGCCATCTGCCCGGAGTCACCCGTGCCGAGCCGGTGCGCAGTGTCAGCGCCCGGTTGAACTATGCCCAATACTCGAGAAAACTCTCCATCACCGGTATCCCGAACGATGCGAACCTGAACCGACTACTCGATGAAAACGAACGCCCCATCGCGATGCCACCGGATGGTTTACTGTTGTCCGCAAAGCTCGCCGAGATTCTCGGCGCACGCATCGGCGATGAAGTGCAGATCGAGTTGTTAGAAGGAAAACGCCGCAAAGTGGAGATTCCCATCCGCGGGCTGGTCATGGATTTTGCTGGAGTCTCGGCCTACATGGATATCGATGCCCTGCGGCGCATCTTGCAGGAAGGCGAGACCGTGAATGGCGCCTACCTCAGCATCGATCAGAATCGTTGGGATTCCTTCATGCGCACAATCAAGGAAACGCCGCGCATCGCGGTGACCATGGTGAAACGCGACCAGCTTGCGGCCTTTCGCGATACCACCGGAAAAAGCATTGGTATTCTGCGCACGCTCTACTTTGTTCTCGCGGTGATTGTTTCCTTCGGCGTCGTTTACAACAGCGCGCGCATCGCGCTATCGGAACGCAGTCGCGAGCTCGCCACGCTGCGGGTCGTCGGCTTCACCTTGCCGGAAGTGCGCGGTGTCTTGGTCGGCGAGTTGTGGATTCTTGTGATGCTCGCCATTCCCGCGGGTCTGTTGTTTGGCCGTGGCCTGGCGCTGTTTATTATTTCCTCCTTCAGCACGGAAACGGTGCGCTTGCCCATTCTGATCAACACCTCCACCTATTCCATTGCGGTCATCGTCGTGCTGACGGCCGCCATTAGTTCCTTCGCGTTGGTCAGCCGACTACTGGCGCAACTTGATCTCGTCAGCGTCTTGAAAGCACGCGATTAATGCATTATACTCCACCTGTCCATGGCCGATAACTCATCACACACTACCACCGCACCGTGGGCGAATCCTCCTAACCGCTCGAGCCGCCATTTGCTGCGAAAAATCATGCCTTGGCTGATTATCATCTCCGTTGTGGCATTGATCGTTGCGGGCCTGTGGCCGAAACCGATTCCCGTGGAGACGGGTGAGGTCAGTCGATCCTCTCTCACTGTCACCGTGTTAGAAGAAGGAAAAACTCGCATCCGCCATCGCTACATCGTCGCCGTACCGGTGGCGGGAACGATGAAACGGGTGACACTCCGCCCAGGCGATGTGGTGAAAGCACGAGAGACCGTCATCACCCGTATCGAGCCAGCGGCCTCGCCATTGCTCGATCCACGGGCACGCCAGCAAGCCGAAGCTGCCGTGTCCCTGCAAGTCGCCGCCTCACAGCGCACGCAAGAAATGCTCAAGGCAGCCAAGCTCGCTTGGCAGCGCGCTGATGCGGAACTCCAGCGCATCAATGCGGAAAAGACCGCAGGCATCCTTTCGCAGTCCGAGCGTGAACGCATCGAGGCCGATGCCGCGATCAAGGCGGCGGAAGTCAGGGCCATCGAATTTGAAGGGCAAATCCGCGAGTTTGAACTGGCACAGGCGCGTGCCGTTCTGTCGAGGCCCGCGGCACAGCTCGCGGAAAATCTGGTCGAGGTCAAAGCGCCCGTTTCCGGCGTAGTGCTGCGCGTGATGCAGGAGAGCGAGATGATCGCCAATGCGGGACAGGAAATTTTGGAAATCGGCGACCCTGCCGACATCGAAGTGGAAGCGGAAATTCTCTCGCGCGATGCCGTCACCATCCGCCCCGGCGCAGATGCCCAGATCGAACAATGGGGCGCGGGCACCGCACTCGCAGGAAAAGTCCGCCGCATCGAGCCCGCGGCCTTTACTAAGGTCTCATCGCTGGGAGTGGAAGAGCAACGGGTCATGGTGCTCATTGATCTCATCAAACCGCCCGACGAAGCCAAAACCCTCGGTGACCGCTTCCGCGTGGAAGCCCGCATCGCCACCTGGCACGCGAACGATGTCTTAGTCGTGCCCTCGAGCGGACTGTTTCGCGAAAACAATGCTTGGAAAACCTATCGAGTCATTGCCGGCATCGCTCACAAAACCGATGTAGAAATCGGACAAAGCGATGGCCGAAAGAGCGAGGTCATTTCCGGTCTCAACGCCGGTGAACAAGTGCTACTCCACCCTCCCGATGCGGTGAAAGACCAATCGAGAGTAGTGGAGAAATAACGCGACGGAGGCGTCTTTCCTCCATGCCGTAATCTGTCTCGAAAGACCAGGAGGCGAGACGCCCCGCTACGATCATAGCGCGCGCGTCTGCACTTCGTTCGAGAGATTCGCTACGAATTCCGACAGAGGCACGGAGCCGAGATCGTCGCGGTCGCGATGGCGCACGGAGACCGTTTGTTCTTCAGCCTCTTTCTGACCTAGAATCAGCATATACGGCACACGCTCAAGTCGCGCATTGCGGATCTTCGCGCCGATCTTGTCAGAGGTGCGATCCATGCTAACGCGGATTTTTTGATCGGCCAACTGCGCCGTCACTTGCTCTGCGTAGTCGAGGAATTTTTCAGAAATTGGCAACACACGCACTTGCTCAGGAGCGAGCCATGTGGGGAACTTGCCTTCGAAATGCTCGATCAGCAGGCCAGTAAACCGCTCTAACGAACCAAACGGCGCGCGGTGAATCATAACGGGACGGTGCGGTCGGTTGTCCTCGCCGATGTAGCTGAGATCGAAGCGCTCGGGCAAGTTGTAGTCCACTTGCACGGTGCCGAGCTGCCAGTCTCGACCGATCACATCCTTGACCACGAAGTCGATCTTTGGTCCATAAAACGCCGCTTCACCCAGCTCTTCGGTGTATTCCACGCCGAGAGTTTGCACGGCCTCACGCAGGGCGTTTTCCGCCTTATCCCAGTTCTCTGCATCGCCGACATATTTATCGGAATCGGGATCGCGCAAGGACAACCGCACTCGGTATTCGTGCATGCCGAGCGTGCCTAACACTTTTTTCACCAAGCCGAGGCATCCTTGCACTTCTGCCGCGACTTGATCGGGCGTGCAGAACAAATGCGCGTCATCCTGAGTGAAACCACGAACCCGTGTCATGCCGCCCAGCTCGCCGGATTGCTCCCAGCGATAGACCGTGCCAAACTCCGCCAAGCGCACCGGCAGATCGCGATACGAATGCGGCTCGCTATCGAAAATCTTGATATGGTGCGGGCAGTTCATCGGCTTGAGCATGTAGCCCTCGTATTCGCCTTTTTCCAGACCGTTGATCAGAGTCGCGCACGTCGCATCTTCATCCGCGAGTTTTTCCAATACACTGCGCTCCGGGATCGCCGGGTACTGACTTTCCTGGTAATAGGGAAAGTGCCCGGAGGTGCGATAGAGATCGAGCTTGCCGATGTGCGGCGTGAAGACCTGCGAGTAGCCCTGACGATCCAACTCCGAGGTGATGAACTCCTGCAAGGCACGGCGAATCAGTCCGCCCTTCGGCTTCCACAAAATCAAGCCCTGCCCCACCATTTCATCGATGTGGAACAATCCCATCTCGCGACCCAGCTTGCGGTGATCGCGTTTTTTCGCCTCCTCTAGTTTCGTTAGATGTTCTTGGAGTTCAGTGGAATTTTTGAAACACGTGCCGTAGAGACGCTGCAACACTGGGCGGGTTTTGTCGCCTTTGTAAAAGGCGCTGGCCACGCTCATCAGCTTGAAGGCCTTGCAGTTTCCCGTGCGTCCGACGTGTGGACCCGCGCAGAGGTCCCAGAAGTCGCCATTTTTATAGAGCGAAATTTCTTCGCTCTCGGGAATGTCGTTGAGCAGATCGACCTTAAAAATGCTGGGCTCTGCACGCTCGGCCACGAAGCTGAGACGACCGCTCCGCGCCAAAGCCATCGCTTCATCGCGCGATACCACCACGCGCTCGAAAGGGTCATTGTCCTTGACCACTTGCTTCATCTCCTCCTCGATACGCGGAAAATCATCCGGGCTGAGGCGATGCGCCAGCTGCATATCGTAATAAAATCCATTTTCCACTGGCGGACCCGCTGCGAACTGCACATCCGGCCAAATCCGAGAAATCGCGGTGGCCATCACGTGCGCACAGGAGTGACGGAGACGGTCCACATCGGACATCTGATGGCGTTCTTCTAAAGTTTTTCTCTCGGACATAAGCGACGCGAGCAAGCATGAATTCAGCGCGATTTTCAACGTCAAAATGCGCATGGTTTAGCAGATTGCCATCTTTCTGCTTTCCGATTTGCAAAACTGCGCCACAATGTCCTCGCTTTGTCCCATTCGCTGATCCACCCAACCGCACTGATTTCACCCGAGGCCCGCATCGCTGAGTCTGTGCGCATCGGTCCCTTTACCGTCATCGAGGGCCCCTGCATCATCGCGGATGACTGCGAAATCGCCGGTCATGTTCTCGTCAAAGGTCGCGTCACGATCGCGCGCGGTTCTCGCATCGGCTGGGGCTCCGTCATCGGTGCTGACCCGCAGGACCTGCACTTCGATCCTCGCACCGACTCCGGTGTCGAGATCGGAGAAAATAACACCTTACGAGAATACGTGACCATCCATCGCGGCTCGCAAGCCGGCGGTATGACGCGTATCGGAAAAAACAATTTCCTCATGACAGGAGTGCATCTCGCTCATGATGTGGAGATGGGTGACGACAATGTGCTCGCGAACAATGTACTTCTGGCTGGCCACATACGGGTAGGCAATCAGTGCTTTCTCGGGGGCGGCGCGGCATTTCATCAGTTTATCCACATCGGCGACTACGCGATCTCACAGGGCAATGCCGCCATCAGCCAGGACATTCCCCCCTACAGCATGGTTTACGGTAACAATCAGCTCGCCGCACTGAACGTCATCGGACTCAAACGCGCCGGCTTCTCTCCCGATCAACGCGCCGAAATCAAAAAAGCCTTCCGACTTCTGTTACTAGGCAGCCGCACCATCGCACTGCAAGAAGCCGCTAAAAAGCAATGGTCGGATGCCGCCATGCGATTGATCAAAGCCGTCGAGAATCCATCCCGCAAAGGCATCATCACCCGAACCACCATTCTCTAACGAACTATGTCCGCACTTCAATTGCCCGAACAAGTCGGCGTCATGATCCTGCCCGATTGCGTATTGTTTCCGCACGGAGGTCTCCCGCTCCATATTTTTGAAGACCGCTACCGCACCATGCTTCAAGACGCTATTGATGGTCATTGTTTTTTTGCTGTAGCGAATAAAACGACTGATTCGGAAGACCCAAACGAATGCGCAGCATCCATTGGCACGGTCGGCATCGTGCGCGCGTCACACGAACAACAAGACGGCACCTCGAACCTACTATTGCACGGCGTGATCCGAGTGAAATTCCTGCGCTGGCTCGAGGGAAAGCCGTATCCCTTTGCGGAGATCGAGCCCATCCCTGCCATCTTCGAGCCTGAATCCCAAGCCGTGGGAGCCGTGGCCACGCTACGCGGCTGCGTGGAAGACGCCATCAAGGATTTAGCAGAAGAAGTGCAAAAAGCCGTAATGGAAATCATGCACCGCTCCGATGACCCCGTCATCCTCGCCGACATCGTCTCCCAGCAATTCATCCACGACACCGACGCACGCCAGATGCTACTCGAACTAGAACACCCCGCGGCCCGCATCGCCTGGCTCTGCCAAGCACTGCAACCGGATTGAAGCCGCATTCATCAATCCCCCTCTTCCCTCTCGCCTTCTGATGTGTCGTCTTTACGTTGGAGTTTTCGAAAATGGACTTGACCGACTAATCTGTCGTCCACACTGGTGACGCGGGCTTCGTAGCCAAGGATTTCCACAGTTTCACCTAGCTCGGGGAAACGACCTAACAACTGCGTGATGTAGCCGCCCACGGTGGTCACCTCGCCGCTGTCAATATACAGGTCGGGCTCAAAGTCAGCCAGATCGTTAAGCGAGGTCGTCCCTTCGACGACAAACTCTTTTTCATTGATGCGCGTGAACTCCGATGTCTCATTATCGAACTCATCCTGAATGTCGCCGACTAATTCCTCGATGACATTATCGAGGAAAACAACTCCCCCGATGTGCCCAAACTCATCCGCTACCTGGGCAACATGGGCGCGCTCTTTGAGGAAAAATTTCAGAAGCACATCGAGTGGCATCGTTTCCGGCACCACTTTCATCTCGCGCTTGATGCGCATGAGATCAGGGTCGGGATCGTTGATGAGCTTGAGCATGTCCTTGATATGGATCAGACCTATCGTGTTGTCGAGATGCCCGCGCACTAACGGAAAACGGGTGTGTTGCGACTTCAGCGCGATGTCGAGCGAATGCTGAAAACTTTGATCGGCATCGAGGTAAACGACATCGCCGCGGTGCGTCATCACATCGCGCACCCAGACTTCATTGAGTTCGAGCGCATTGATGAGAATCTCGCGCTCGATCTCCGTGACCTTCTGATTTCGCTCACTTTCCTCGACCAGATAGACGAGCTCCTCGGCGCTGTGAGCGTGCCCATGCTCATCGGCTGGCTCGATGCGCAGCACGTTTTTCAGCAAGGAATTGGCCGCACCATTCATCCAACGGATCGGCAAGGAAAAGGCGGAGGCGAACAGCTGCAGCGGACGTGACAACTCCAGCGAAGTCTCCAGCGACTTGCGAATCGCGATCGACTTCGGCATCAGCTCGCCGAGAATCACGTGCAGTGCCGTGAACGACATGATGGCGATCACAAAGGAAATCGCCGAGATCATGTCGAGGCCTAACACTTTTACCGCTACCAACTGCGGAAAAAGCTTGCTTAGGGAGGGGCCGACCATGCTTTCCACGAGTGGTTCACCAAGGAAACCCAGTGCCAGCGAGGCGATGGTGATGCCGAGTTGGCAGGCTGATAAATAAGGATCGAGGTTCTCGATGATGGCCCGCGTTGATTCCGCGCGGCGCGGTTTGAGCTTGGCTACCGTCTCCACCTGACTGGGGCGGACTTTTACGATGGCAAATTCTGCGGCTACGAAAAACGCATTCAGCAGCAGGAAAAACAACATGCCCGCTAGGTAAAGAATGATCTGCCACCCCGGAGGATACTCCGTGGGGGCGGTGGCGAGCAGGGAAAAAAGCGTGTTCATGATTAAAGTTTTTCGTAAACACCTTGATCACGGCGCTCCAGAATCGTAAAGCCGGCCTTCTTGGCATCGGTCACGGACATCGGTTTTGTAATGGTGGGCGAATTCACCCGCGAAATAAGTTTTTTCACTGGGTGTTTGCACAAGGGGCAAATCGTCAACGGAGCGCGATCGACTGGGCGACGCAACTCAAATCCCTTCGCGCAGATACGACACGAGCAACTCGGGTCTTCGGGGGATTCGGAAATATATTCGTAGAGAGGCATAAGAAAGACGCGGATACGGGAAATTTCCGCTCCGCGTCGATACAAGCACAGACTGTGCCCGTTTTACCAGCTTGATTTGGTCACGCCAGGAATCAATCCGGCAGAAGCCATTTCACGGAAGCTGATCCGTGAGAGACGGAAGCGGCGCAAGAAAGCACGGCGGCGACCGCTGAACTCGCAGCGATTCACCAAACGAGTGGGGCTCGCATCACGAGGAAGCATGGTCAGACCAACATAGTCCTTCTCTTTTTTCAATTTCATACGCAGGTCGGCATACTTTGCCACCGTTGCTTGTTTGCGTTTGTTTCGTGCGATCCAGCTTGCTTTTGCCATAATTGTGGACGAGCAACTTAACGATCTCACACGCCTTGGCAAGCAAAAAGTGCATATTTTTGTGAAAAAGTTTCGTTGGGAAGGCGATTCGGGCGAACGGCTTTACACAAGGAAATTTTTCGACTGCGCGAGAAACCGTGAGGGATTGTGGTAGCAGACCTGCTCGATGAATGCCGCGCTGTGTTCGCGTTTTTTCATTTCCAAGGCGCATTTCGGCACGGCCAAAGGATCAGAAACGCCCCAGTCACAGGCCGAATTCAGCCACAGGCGGTCGGAACCCAGTGTCTCCAGCATATCAATCGCTCGGTTCGGCGTGCATTTCGATTCCGGATACAAGGTCATGCCAGCCCAGTAGCCCTGGTCCAGCACCATCGCTGCGGTGTGTTCCTCGACGTGGTCGATGATCACCTTCTCGCGAGTCAGTTGAGAAAAATTCGCCAAGGCATCGAGAATCAGGCGCGTGCCCTTTTTTTTGTCTTCGAGGTGCGGCGTGTGGATGAGAATGGGCAAGTCATGCGTGAGAGCGATCTGCACATGCTCTTCGAAAATCGTCAACTCATTGCGCGTGTTTTTATTGAGGCCGATCTCGCCGATGCCAAGCACGGTTTTTTTCTCCAAAAACTCGGGAATCAGACTCATCACCTCGCGAGCGAAGACTGGATCGTCCGCCTCTTTCGGATTGATGCATAGCCAGCAGTAGTGCTTGATGCCGAATTTTTCGGCACGCTTCGGCTCATACTCGGTGAGCTGGCGGAAGTAATCGAAAAATCCATCCGCCGATGAGCGATCGAAGCCCGCCCAGAACGCTGGCTCACAGAGAATTTCGCATCCGGCGATGGCGAGTTTCTGGTAGTCATCGGTGGTCCGACTGACCATGTGCGCGTGTGGCTCGATGTATCTCACTGGGCACCTCCTTTCGCAGGCAAGGGCGCGCCAAAGGCTCCTTGGAACGGCGCGGACTCTAACAACTCCGTGCTTTCATCGGAGAGCAAGTCGAGAATCGCTTTCGCGCGATCGGCACGGTTTTCTAACAAAATCGGCACCGCCCGGCGCAGCGCTTCATCGCGATAATCAGATGCTCCTTCGTGACGATCCATACGATCGAAAAAAGCGGCGAGATCGATCAGCTTGCAGCGCGCGTCCATGAAATGGAGGTCAGCAATTTTTTTCTTATCGGGCATGCGGCGATTGTAAGGCTGAAACCTCTTGCGTGCAAAGAAAGAATCGCGATCACGAAACACCGCGCATCAGCGAGATTTCTGCGAGACTAATCATGCGATTCAGCAAGTCCGCGCGATCCAGCGTTTTCAACTCCGGAATGGTCACCGCGCGATCGAGTGTGAATTTCCCTGATCGTGTGCGGCGCAGTTCGCTGAGATGGGCTCCGCAGCCGAGCTTTTGGCCGATATCGTGAGCATAGGTGCGAACGTAAAATCCCTTCGAGCAGCGGACGGTGAACTCGATTTCCGGGAGTTCGATGCGATGGATTTCATACCCCGTCACTTTCACCGGTCGGGTCTTGCGCTCGATCTCCTGCCCCTTGCGTGCCATCTTGTAAAGAGGCACGCCATTGATCTTGATCGCGGAAACCATCGGCGGCATTTGCTCGAAGTCCCCCATTAGCGAATCAAAGGCCGCGCGAATGTCGGACTCCGTGAGGTCGCCCACGGGACGTTCCTCGATGACCTCCCCTTCTTTGTCCTGCGAGCTCGTGATTTTTCCAAGCGTTAAGGTTCCTCTGTATTCCTTATCCTCACTCATCAGCAAGTCCTGGATTTTGGTGGCGCGGCCGACCACCAGCATGAGCAAGCCGGTAGCCATCGGGTCAAGCGTGCCGCAGTGGCCGATTTTTTTGGTATTGAGCGCGCGTCGAGCAACCGCCACGACATCGTGCGAGGTGAAATCTCCTGCCTTATCGATCAATAACACGCCACTGGGGCCTTGGGGAATCTCCATGGAATTCATAATTCGTTAGATGGTAGCAAGGATCGCCGCCAGCACTTGTTGTTTCGCATCAGAAATGGGACCAAGCATGCGAATGCCCGCAGCGAGCGCGTGACCTCCACCACCAAATTGCGCAGCGATATCACAGACATTCACGCTGCGGTCTTTCGAGCGCATTGAGACACGCACTTTTCCGCCTGGCAGTTCTTCAAAAAACACCGCCACCTGCACACCGCGAATCGCACGGATCATATCGATCAGGCCCTCGCTGTCCTCGGGCTTGAGCTCGAGATCGGTGCGGAGGTGATCAAGCATTTGCCAATGAGCTACTTTGCCGTCACACGTCAGTTCGAGGGTGTTCAGCAAGGCTCGGAGCAATTCGATGCGGCGATACGGATGGCTATCGTAAGTTTTTGCATTGATGTCGCCGACTTTCAAACCGCGATCCATCAGATCCGCCGCCATGCGATAGGTGCGTGCGGTGGTGGAATCATACTGAAACGATCCAGTATCAGTAGAAACCGCCACATAAATCGCATCGCGCGCGCCATCGGGCAAGGGCATGCCGAGCTGCTGAATGATCTCATAGATGATCTGTCCTGTGGCCGGGCTGGTGGCATCGACGTAATTCACATCGCCATAACGCGGGTTCGAAAGGTGGTGATCGATGTTCACCCAAAGCTTCGCCTTGGCAGCGGCGATCAAGTTGGCATCACCGAGACGGACTTTCGTCGCCGTATCAAGAGCAATCGCAACATCGACTTCCGGCGCATCCGCGGGAGGTAGTGCCACTTTTTCCGAGCTGGGCAAAAAGGCGAGACTGTCCGGCAAACCGTCTTCATTCCAATAAAAAACCGTTTTTCCCATGGCTTCGAGAGCGAGTCCAAGCCCGAGTTGTGAGCCGATCGCATCACCGTCTGGGCGCATGTGACTCATCAGTGCGAAGGTCTGATGCTGATTAAAAATTGCGCCTAGGGCATCGATACTGGCATTTTCACTCATGATTGCGGGAGCCAGCATTGACCCATGATCGAGACTTTAGGCAAGCAAATTCAGTCAAATCAGAGAAAAGCTTCGTCGTAATCTCATCGCGCCAGCCCATCGCGTTTCTTCTTCGCATCCGCGAGCCAAATCTCCACGGCATTGAAATCCGCTGATTCTAACAACTGACCAATCGTCTCCATTTCCTGCTGCGCCTCACGCAATACGCGCAACAGCTCATCGCGGTTCTCTAACAAAATCTCCGCCCACATGAACGGATTGCCCGAGGCGACTCGGGTCGTATCACGCAGACCACCGCCGCAGTATTGACCGAGGCCCGCGTGCTTGAGGCCGACGGTAGCACCCACGCTGGCGAGCAAATGCGGAAAATGACTGACACGCGCGACAATCGCATCGTGCTCTGAGGACGTGCACCAATTCGTGCGGCAGCCCATGGCTTTCCAGAACTGCTCGACCGCATCGCAATCCGACTGCGGAGCCGCTTCGTCATTCGTCAACAAACACGCCGCGCTGTGAAAAAGATCGGCGCGCGCCTGAGTGATGCCTCCTTTTTCCCCGCCCGCCATTGGATGGCTGCCTATGAAACGCAGACGCATCGACTCGAGCAATGGACGCAGAGTTTCATGCGGTTGGCGTTTGACGCTGCCGACATCCGTGACAATGCAGTGAGGGGGCAGTCCGGCTTCCATCGCCTGCTGCAAGAGCCCCGCCATACTTCCCACCGGCACGCACAAGACTAACAAATCGGCATGACGCACTGCCTGCGCCAGATCGGAAGTGGCATCGATGCCGAGAGCCAAGGCCTCATGAGTAGACTCCTGACGTCGCGACCAGAGTGTCGCCTGGTAGGGAGCTTCACAAGCAAGAGCCAGAGAGCCCCCGAGCAAGCCGCCGCCAAGGATGGTGATGTGATGCAGTGAGGTCATGATAAAAATTTCGCCGGGCGATGCCCGGCGATGCTTGAAATTCTCTTCAACAACCGGACAACTCAGGGCACGCGGAAGTGCTTTTTGTCAGCGGCTGGATATTGCGGATCGGCGACCAGCGTGCCACTCGCGATGTTACGCACATCGACCACTTTGTTGTTAAAAGGACTAAACACAAATCCCGGTTTCCCAGGTACTGCGGCGGCCACAGGATGATTTTTGGGTGGGGTCGGGGTCTTGGGAGGCTCGACGGTATTCTCGGTTGGGGTAAAGTCACCCGTGCTGGTCGTCGGTCCAGTGACCCCGCTCGGCGTTTCGGATGTGGGTAAGCCCAGCTCTTTTTGGCGCTGCTCTTCCTTTTTGCGCATCTCCTCGCGCTTGGCTTCAATCTCCTGCTGTTTCGGATCGGTTACTGTCGATCGATCCGGCTTCTTTTTCTTCTCAATGCGACGGCCGTATTCATCGTAGGGAACACACGAAGATATGATCACACCGCAAAGCAGTGCACCGAGTGCGTGAAAAAATGTGCGATTCATGATGTAATAGGAAGGTGGCCGCGATGAAACTAAGTTGTCATCTGCGGTGGGTCTTATGGTAGCGAAAATCACAAAGTCGTCAAGCCTGCAACGAAGATTTCTCAAAGTTGTGCGATTCACTTTTTGCCGTTCCAATCAGCATGCGCGTAGATTTCCGCACGCCGCTGCTCAATCCACGCCCAATCGCATCGCATCTCGCCCGCGTGCGACCCAGCGCACAATTGCCTCGCCAACGGCAGCGCACGGGTGCCTGGGATTTTCTCTGCGACCAGCACGGATCCTTGATGCAAAAGCCCCTGCTTGCCGCGACGCTGCCCCGCTCCTGCCATTTTGTGACCGCTGGCGTCGATGAGATCATGCGTCACTGGATGATCGAAACAAAAAACACTGGATGTGCCGGAGTCCTGGCCGATCAATCGACAGTCCTCACCTTCCGCCGCGAGAACCTCTCTTAAGGCACTGTGGATCAATTGATAACTCGCCGCCCCAGGAATTTCCGCCAGCGCTTGGCCGCGTGGTATCGATAAGGTATAAGTCCAGTCCGCACGATGATCCACCAATCCCCCGCCCGTAGGTCGCCTCACAAATTCCCGCCCCCGTGGCACCATCGCCGCCTTACTGAAGTAACCGATGCTGATCCATGCACCACTCCATCGATACACCCGCAGGACAGGCATGGTCGCATGACGCCACAGCCACTCATCGATCGCCATGTTGGTGGGGCCATCCTGTGGTTCGTGGTCATTCCAGAGCATGAGTCGATCCAGCACGCCGCCATTCCACACGTTTTTCCGAATTGCCGCAATTATCATTTTACAAACTCACAAATCTCTCTTCAGTATCGCTGTAATGTTGATCGAGCCAAAGCCAACCACCGCACTTTTTATTGCTGGTCATGGATCCACGGAAAATCCTGATTCTTCCACGCCCTACTTCGACCATGCTGATGAGATACGGCGTCGGGGAATTTTCGCGGAAGTGCACTGCATATTCTGGAAGGAAGAACCTTCTTTTCGCGAGGCATGGTATCTCACCGATTGTGAGGAAATTTACGTAGTGCCTGATTTCATTAGCGAGGGCTACTTCACTCAGGATGTCATACCGCGCGAGCTGGAACTGACTGGTCCCACATCGCAGGTGCGCGGTAAGACCTTTCACTACTGCTCGCCCGTGGGCATTCACCCGTCCATGACGCAACTGCTTTTGCGCCGCGCCAAAGAAGTGGCACCGGATGTCGACCCCGCAGAAACCACTTTGATCATTGTGGGGCACGGCACGAACCTCAACGCTAATAGCACCAAAGCGATCAAGGACCAATGCGAAATCCTCCGTCATACGGGCTATGCGGCAGTGCTAGATACCTACATGGAAGAGCAGCCATTCATCGCCGATTGGGTAGAACTCGCCACAACGCCGAACGTGGTGGTAGTTCCTTTTTTCATCGCCGATGGCCTTCACTCCTTCCAAGACATTCCCGTGCTTCTCGGCATCGAGTCCGAGGTCGGCGCCGCTGCGAGCCAGCGCGAAGTATTCCGCCACAATCCGCATGAATTGCATGGACGGAAATTGTATTACTCATCTGCCATCGGTACCGAGCGACTCATCGCCGATGTCATTCTCGATCAAATTCACGACTTCGACCAACAACACCACTCTCACTCATGACGCAACTTGACTGGCTTCAACATCTTCTCGCGCAGGACTTTCATCGCATGGGGCAACTCGAAATTTTGCCCACGGGCCAAGCCGAAGAGCCCTACTGGATTTGTCATGAAAATGATCGCGATGCCGTTCTCGCCTCGAAGGGTACACCGGTGGATTTTCAAATCACCTCCGATCCCTTCCAAGCCCGCGACATTTCCACGTATTCCGCCGACAACGAATACCGCTTCACCAAAGGGCAAACCAACCTGCGCGGTGGGTGGTTGATGAAGCTGAAAAGTCTCGCGGATTTACTGGCGGCGATCGAGGGATTCTACCCCGCCTGTTTCAGCCTGTGGGTCGCGCAACAACGCGGCACGCTCGATGTGCAAAACCTGCGAGACAAGCTGAATCGCCAGACTGGGATGTATCGTTTTGCGCGAAGCATCAGCGATGATGGCGCGCAGAAACTGATACAGGAAGTCTGCGGCCCCGCCCATCAGTGTGCGAAAAGAATCCTCTGGAAGCTCGATGAAAACACCCCGCTCGCCGACAGCGAGGCTTCGCGTTTCAACGGCGTCAGCAGCGGCCTGCCCGAACCGCACGCCATTCCCCTGCTCTGTCGCGAGGCTTGCAATCACTTCGTAGCCGAGTGCCGTAAGGCCTCCAAGCGCGAGTTTGAAGCGAAAGCGCAAGGATGAACACACCGCGACGCATCGCCCTGTTTGGCGGCACTTTTGATCCAGTGCACGAGGGGCATTTGCACATCGCTCGCCTCGCCCGTGAGCAAACCCATCTCGATGAGGTCATTTTTATCCCGTGCCAGCAATCGCCGCACAAAAACCAGAGCGCAGGTGCGGGCATTCAGGATCGCCTTGCCATGCTGCGCCTTGCCGCTACCGAACCGTGGATGCAGGTCAGCGATTACGAGTCCACCCATCCCGGGCCCTCTTTCAGTTATCTGACCGCAGAGCATTTCGTGGCGGAGCGCCCCCACGCGGATTGGTTTTGGCTGATGGGATGCGATCAATGGAATGCACTTCCCCGCTGGAAGCATCCCGATATTCTCGCCACTCTTCTCACCTTTCTCGTCTTCAGCCGCGGTGAAATCCCCCAAGCGCGTGAGGGTTTCCGCATGATTCACTTGCAGGGATCACACCCCGCATCAGCCACCGCCCTGCGCGATGCGACCGGAGAGCACTTTCTCGACGCCCATTGGCTGCATGCCGATGTGAGAAATTTCATCATCACGGGAAAAATCTACCGATAATTTCACTCTTCTTCACTTGCCATCTGCGGAATCGCAAGGTATTTACCACTCTATGCAACGCAACAAACTCTTACTGCTGAGCTTCCTCCCACTGCTGCTGTCGCCATGGGCCATGGCACAAACCATGGCACCTGCCGGTCTCAATGCAGGTCAGACTCCGGAACTCAGCGAAGTGCAAAAGGAATTTTCCAACCTGCCAGAACAGAAACGCATTGACTACCTCAAATTCGTCAACGAAGCCTCGCGTCTCTTCAATCAAAAACGCATCTTTGAGGCCATGGCCCAGATCGATGATGCGCGCAAGATTTTCGATCGAAATGTCGATATATTCAACCTGCTCGGTAGTTGTTATGTCGAGTTCCGCGACTTCACCAAAGCGCGGGAATTTTACGACAAAGCCCTCGCACTGGAACCAAAATCCTCCGTCATCCTCTTCAACTTGGCCGAGTTGGAATTTGTCACGCGCAACTGGCAGGAGTGCCTACAAAAAATGAATGTAGTCCTCCCGCTGCTGCCTGAGGTCAACATCCAAACCATGCGCTTGGTTGAGCTAAAAATGCTGCTCTGCTACCTGGCACTGGATCGCAATGAGGAGGCGAAGACGCTGGCAAACAAATACGATCCTCTGCGCGATGATTCACCCTTCTACTACTATGCGCAGGCTTCTCTTTGCTACCGGAACGACGACCTAATTAAGGCCGAGGAGTTTCTGCAAAAAGCCAATCGCGTGTTCGGTAATCCCGCATATATCGCTCCATGGCAGGATACGCTGATCGAGTTCGGTTACATCGCCAGCTTCTATGGTGGTGGCGAGTTACCCAGCGGTTCCGATGCTAGCGAGTCTTCTCCAGCACCACAGCCACCGCCCGAGTCTGGGGCAAAATGAATTTCTCAATCCGTATCCGAACTTTCCGCAACGGGTGCGCTGCTAAGAGAAAATCGACGAGATCGACCGCTAGCGTCTCGATTAATCTCCGGAATTTTGCCTGTGCCACCTGCTCTAACTCCGCCGCCACTTGAGCGTAGTCGATGGTGCGCTCGATGTCGTCCTGCAGATCTTCCCAACCCTCCAGTGGCTCCAGCATCACATCAAGCAGCAGCTCTTGTGCGACAGCGAGCTCTTCATCGGGCACGCCGACATGGCACCGCAGCTTCAGACCGAGAATCTCAATGCACTGACTCATGATTGCCCGGATAAATGTTGCTCCATCATCGTGCGAAATTCCGCCAAGTCAGCCATAAGCCAATCGGGTTCATGCGCCTCTAACACCTCACGATGCGTGTAGCCAGTCAGCAGCGCTACGCTCGTCACGCCGCCATGTTTCGCGGTCACCACATCGTGAATCATATCACCCAGAAATGCGGTAGCCGGCGCGTGCAACTGGTGATTGCTGAGAATCTCACGGATCACCTCGCGTTTATCGACAATACCGGAATAGGTTGCCTCAAAGTAGACTCGCATATCCAGATCATCCAACTGCTTTTCAAAAGTACTTCGATCCATGCTTGTTAGCACAAAACAACGAATCTCCCGCTCGCGACACCAAATCAGTTTTTCGCGCGCGTGAGGCAACACGGTGACCGGCACTTGAGACTCCGCAAAGGCTCGGCGAAAATGATGTTCCAGATCCTCAAGCCGAACACCGGGAAGATGTTCCTCGTAAAATTCTGAGTATGGCAAGCGAAAGAGTCGCCGAAATTCATCGCGATCCATCGGGGTCCGCCCGTGCAAGGAGAAAACGGCGTTCGTCGCCTCCAGCGTAGGGCCGAGATCATCTACCAGAGTGCCAGACCAATCGAATATGAGATTTTGATACATGAGAATGAGAATCAACCGACGGCAAAGCGTAGCGATTGAATTTTGTTGTTGGCGGCCGCTTTTTGGATTTGATCAAGCAGACTGCCGCGCATTTGTTCCAGATGAAAACGCATCGCCGGTTGGGTGACGCGAATGGTGAGGCAACCGCGTTTGAGTGAGACTGGCTCACTGCATTTTGCGACGAAGTCACCCATGACCGCCGACCAGATTTCGCGCAAGCGCCCCTCTTCCATGCCCTCGGTCAAACCGGCCAGGCGCATGATTTCTCCGATCATATCACCGGCACGATGGACGTTGGCATTCAGATTCAAAGGTTCATCCATCCCGCGCCATTCACGCAACACCTTGTTGCGTATCAAATCATGCGCGGATCGCTTTCTCATGGCCTACTCTCCATCTTCGCCGATGGCCTCGACGGGGCAGCCCTCCATCGCCTCACGGCATTGTTCCTCCTCCTCCGAAGATTCCGGTTGCTTGAATACATAGGAGTATCCCTCGTCGTCCGAGCGCGTGAAATTTTTGGGTGCAGTTTCGCGACACAGATCGCAATCGATGCATTGACTGTCGACATAAAACTTGCCTGTTACGTTCTCTCTGTTTCGATCTTCTTTGTCGGCCATGGCGATAAATTGTGCTGCTCTTCCATCGCCTGATTTGTCTCATCTTGCAATCAGATTTTTTGTTTTTCTCTTTTCTGAGTCAATGATTCCGCCTAGTCTTGCGTGTCCACAGCATGTTCATTATGTCCGACTCGAATTCCCAACAGCCATCGTTCACGCCGGATCGAGAACCCAAAAATGTCAACCTGCCTAGGCAGCGGCAGAAGATGGCTGATGAGGTGGATCTCTGGAATCTGGAGGAAGAGCAAGATGCGCCACAGATCAAACTGACTGACGAAACACCACCCACGGGTCCGCCACCGTCTGACTCACCAGATCCGGAAGCAGTCTTTCGCATTGAGCCGGCCGATGCGCACCACCGCGCTCGCAAGAAAGCAAAAGCGCTGCAAACGCCCGAGCCTGGGGAGCCCGCCGTCGCGGCGATGAAGCCCGAGATGATTCCGCGCTCGGCGATAAGGAAAAGCATTTCCACGGGCGTTGGCATGACCGAAGATGAAGTCTGGAATGATTTCATCTCTGATGAATCTAACACATCGGCAACGCCAAAGACAGAACCCACCCCGACACCGCAGCCCACGCCATTATCGGAACAGAAGCCTCTCCCAGTGGTTTCTCCATCCTCAGATGTCATAACTACACCCGCTGTTTCCGCGCCTGCGATCGCAGAGGCAGAGGAAGTGAGGGAAATGAAATCCGAGATATCCGCAGTCGCGGAACCAGCCACTGCCCAACCCGCACCCCAGGAAAAAAAGGAAGAGGAAGCTGAGAAAGAATCCTTCGCGCCACCGACACCTCGCAGCCATGCAGCGACTTGGCAAATTTCGCGTTTCTCGCGTACAGAAACCATCTTATCGTTGGCGTTTCTCATGCTCCTCATCGGCGGCGGATTCTGGGGAATGCAGCTCTTCCAGCAAAATGTGCAAACGGAATCGGATCCCTATGCGGAACCAAAATTACCCGCAGCAGGAAGACTCGCAACAATTCAGTCGGCGGAAACCTACTGGCGCGTTCCTATCACCAATGGTCCTGACGCGGACACAACCCAACGCGAGGTGATTCTGATTCCCGTCATCGATCTCACCCTCGGCTCAGGCACCTCACCCCAAGGAGTCATTCGCGTGATGTTCTACAACGAAAGAGGAGAAATTGTTGGTGATACCATCACGCGGCCGTATCGCGACAATCGTTTCACCAGAAATGATTCATCCACCGCCTCTTTTGCCTCCACCACAGGATTCACCACTTTCGGCGAGCAAGAAGCCTATCGCGCCTATCTCGGCAAGCCCTGGTCTATCCGCGTCTATGAAGGTCCGGATGAAACCGCACCCAGCTCAGCCTTTCAACTTCTTTTTTCTACACCCATCTCAACACGCAGAAAATAATTTTACCCTATGAGCACTTCACCGACTCCACTCATTCCACGCGAGGGATGGCACGTCATGCATCTCTTCTATCAGATCGACCACTCGCAATGGCAGTGCCTCAGCCAGGAGGAAAAGCGCGGTGCCAAAACGCGACTGACCGAGCTGGTGCAGGAAATCCGCTCGACGCCCGACACGCACTTGCTGACCTTTGCCATCGCCACCCCTAAGGCAGATCTCGGTTTCATGCTACTCACTCCGGACTTGCAAGTCGCCAATGCTTTTGAAAAACGCCTGACTCTATCGCTGGGACCAGATATCCTTAATGCCTGCTATTCCTATCTCTCACAGACCGAGGGTTCAGAATACACCACTACCAGCGCGCAATACATCGAGGAAACTTTGCTGGGAGAAAAAGGTCTATCGCGCGATACACCTGAGTTTGACGCAGCATTGAAGGAATTTGATGAGCGCATGGCGCATTACTTGAAGCACCGACTCTACCCCGTGCTACCCGACTGGCCGGCGATTTGTTTTTATCCGATGTCGAAACGCCGCAGCGGCAGCGACAACTGGTATTCACTCGACTACAAAGCACGTCGCGAACTCATGGCTGGGCACGCCCGCGTCGGCCGCACCTATTCCGGGCGCATTTTGCAATTGATCACAGGCTCGACTGGCCTGGACGAATACGAATGGGGAGTCACCTTGTTGGCGAAAGATACGATCGACATCAAGCACATCGTTTACGAAATGCGCTTTGATGAAGTGTCCGCCCGCTATGCCGAGTTTGGCGATTTTTACATCGGCATGCAGCTGCCTCTGGATGAATTGTTTCGCCGCGTCTGTTTGTAACATCACTGCGGAATGCGCGGCGGAATCGGCTGCGGCACAGGCGGCTGCGGGGCTTTGTTCGGATCCACGGGCGGTATCGGTGGAGTGGGAATTTTTGGCTTGGTCTCGTCTGGTTTTTTACCGCCGCCACCTAGCAGGCCAAACACTCCGTCCACCACGCCCGTCGCCCCTTGCACGGCCTGATCGACCACGTCGGTTCCTTGCTCGATGACTTTTCCGCCGGTCTCTACCGCTTTGCTCACCACACCCGTGCCCGTGGCGGCATCTTCCACGACCCGCTGGGTGTATTTCAGAACCTTCACGCCCGTGGCGGGAATGATATCAAACATGCGTGCACCCGCCGCCGCCATCAGGCGCGCGCTCAGGTCTTCTTTCGGGTCGTCCATGGTGCCGCTCAGGTGCATGGGCGCCCACAATAAACCTTTCTCGCCGGGAAAAAATACATCTTCTTCCGCGCCGGGGATCTGCGACAAAGTGCCAGGGGCTAGACCCACCAAAAAGTCGCCATTCAATTGATAAGGTTGACCTGGAGCCGAGCGGGAGAGAGTGATACGACCTTCCATGCGCGCCAGCCCATCGGACCCGAGCTTTATGTTGGAAAAAACAATGCGATCACCCGTCCATTCATAGTCGCATTCCGCCGCGTGAAGAGTCAGGGTGCGGAAACGCAAAGACTGGGAGTATGCCGCGAGCTTATCCAAAATAGGTAGCGCGGTGAGGATGCCTTGATCGATGCGTAGATGCCCTTTGACGGTTGGCTGACTCTTGCTCGATCGCACGGCAAACGATGATTCCACCTTGCCCGAGAGACGCTGACGCCAGTCGGATGGCAGCACTTCGCTACACATCACATCACGCAGAGATCCTTCTAACGAATAACTCTGACTTTCCAAATCGAGCTCGCCCGCTATATCGAGAGATCCATTGTCATAAACGCGAAAAGTGGAGTCGGTGAGATAGAGATAACCGCTCTGATAAGTGAGACGCATCTTGTCCAGCTTGAGCACCGGAGACCACTCAAAGGGTAGCTTGACCTTGCCGCCATTCGCACACACCTTGACCTTTTCCAGAGAATCTGTGGGCTCCACATCCCAGCGCGTGCCAGAAAGCATCGCCTCGCCCTCACGGGTGATCACCCGAATCACCGAATCGTTTACGATCAAACTATCCGTTTCAATTTTTTTCGGAATCCAGGAATCGAACCACGATGGTTTGACTCGCAGTGACTCCGATCCTTCATCGATCGTTTCCACCTGAGGCGCAGCTAGCCCTGTCGCGGTGGTATCGACAGTGACGGAAAGTTTCGTGATACGGCTGGGACTTACACTCCACACTCCACGCATAACCCCTGCGGCATCGATCCCTGTTTTCACACCTTCCACCGAAAGTTGTTTCATGGATGCAGGACCAGTCGCTTCAAAGTAATCGGTATTGACCTGAAACCCATCCCAACGCAGCGGACTCATCGTGCTCTGTGCCTTGAGGGTCTTTTCTGCTTGCGATACTATCATGCGCCGGAAATCCGCACTGGCCAAATAGGAACGCAACCACACATAGCCAGCCACCGATACCACCGCTGCCGAAAGCATGCCGAGAACCGTGAGACGCATCATCCAGCGCCCCCAACGCGGACCACTCGATGATTGTTTCGCTGCGGAAACTTTACGTTGGGAACGTCGACTCATAGGGAAAAAGGTAGTCGGATTTTCAGTCGTGGCAAGCAGGATTGCGCGGCTCATCATACCACACTTTCGCCAGAGTTAGTCCATCGGCCGGTGCACAATGCGGACAAGTCATCGAGAAAGGAACATCGCCTGGATCAATGAAATCCAACAGCTGTTGGCGAGACATTTTCCCTTGCGCCACCATCACCGCCGCACCGGTCAACAAGCGAACCATGCGATAGAAAAATCCCTCGCCCGTAAAGCGCAGGATGTAACCATCATCGCGCACGGCCACAGAGGCCTCCGTGATCGTGCGATGGTAATCCATGTCCGGCGTTTCATTCCCGCGCACGGCGGCGAAACACACAAAATTGTGACGCCCCACATAACACGACAAGGCATTGCGCAGGACATCAATGTCGAACAACTTCGGCAAATGCCACGCCAACCCCGCCAGCAGAGGCGGCAATACGGGCAGGGTGCAGATACGGTATTCGTAGGTTTTTCCCGTAGCGGAAAATCGTGCGTGAAAATCGATGGATACTTCCTCGCACTCCATCACACGCAAGGTCGGCGGCAGCTTTGCGTTCAGCGCCGGCAGCCAGTTGTAGGGATTCATCGTCAGGTGCTCCGGTGCATCGAAGTGCCCCACCTGCCCCAGCGCATGCACCCCGGCATCCGTGCGACCCGATAGATGCAAACGCACGGGCCTTTTTGCGGTTGCCTCGATCGCCCGCTCCAAGTGATCCTGCACGGTATTGCCACAGGCCTGCGACTGTGACCCGGCAAAGGCCCGGCCATCGTAGGCAATCGTAAGTTTGATGCGCATGAGCTACGAAGAGGACGAACGATTATTTTTTCAACAAATCGCGAATCTCCGTCAGCAAGACTTCTTGAGCCGAAGGGGCAGCCGGTGCCGCAGGCGCTTCCGCCGCTTTCTTTTTCAATTTGTTCATCGACTTCACCACCAAAAACATCACGAACGCGACAATCAGGAAATTGATACCAATCGACACAAAGTTGCCCCAAGCGACCACAGGTCCTAGCTTTTTGGCATCCACCAAGGCCAAGCCCGCAGGGACTTTCTCCGACAAAGAAATATAAGCATTAGAAAAATCCACCCCACTGCTGAGTTTCGCCACAAAAGGCATGATCAGATCATCGATGAATGAGCCAGAAAATTTCGTAAACGCGGCGCCCATGACAAAGCCTACGGACAGATCGATCAAGTTTCCCTTCAGGGCAAATTCTCTGAACTCTTTGAACATACAAGTTGAGGTGTTAGGTGTTCCCTGCGCCAAGGCGCAAACAACTCTTTCCTACCCGATTCCCCCGCCCATTCAATCAAAATCCACGGCAAGTGCACGTAGGGTGATCACGCCAGAGAAACGAATCATCATTGCAATGCAGACATCTCAACCACTGCAATCCGCTGAAAGCACTGATTTTTCCTTTCGATCAGACTTCAAACCCTGATTGGCAGCAGTAGTTCCCTTTTTGAATTCTGTGAAAATCGTCTGTCAGCACGTGGGAACCCATCTTTGCAAAAACCGCGTGGATCTCGGTATTTCATCGCTATCTGGGGCTGCCGGATACCAAGTTTTTCTGACGATTTTCTTGGCAACGTCAATTTCCGGCGCTGAGTGCATGGATTTTCACGCGCTGTTCTTGCGATCTTTCAGCCACTCCATGGCCACCTTTACATACTCGATAAACTGCACTTCCTCAGGCCGCAGTGCAAGTTTCACGAGAATATCAGGCAAATCCCTACAAAAGTCTTTGTAAAGACGCTCCGTTTCCACAGGACCGGGCAATCTCCGGTTGCTGACGGTCGCCAACCAGTCGCGTGACTGCTTCATGGCAGTAATCGCCTTGCCGTCGTGCGAGCGGATGTCTTGTCCTGCGATATCGGAGATGAACTTCTGATAGCGGTAGGGCTCGCCATCCAAAATCAGACAACGCTTTTTTTTCTGGATCGGTTGGTCTGAAAAGGACTTTGCGCCCAGAAACAACCCAAGCTCCAAAGGCATATTGAAGCGCGGCAGTCCGTTGACTTCATCGTGCTCCACTCGGGAGATATCATGAATGCCGAATTGCGAGTCACGGATGATCTCCACAATTTTTCCGATGCGCGTCTCACCGGAGTCATCGCGCTCTCTGGCACAGCGTATGACGAAGCCACAATGGAGAACTGCAAAAATGATCGCCATCGTAGATGGGGCGATACGCATCGTCAAACGGACAGTTGAGAAAGACCTGCCTAGAATAGGCCTTTGACATCTTCATGCTGGCTTGCGAGTGGACGCGACGGATGCTCTGTTTGATTTCTTGGCGCTGGCAGTATTGCGCTCTGAGACACTGGAATTGCTTGCGGCACGCTCCTTGTTCACAGCCTTAATCGCGGCTCGGATCTGTAGTAGCGTCACCTTGCCCTTGCCATAATCGTGCTGTATTACCTGAGTCATGCGAATATTCTATGCCAGAAATTAACACTGTGAACACTGGATAAGTCAAATGAAAAATCCATGATTGGCAAATTCGGAAGCTCCTGACATGCCAATCTTACTCTCGCCTATCGAAATGAGTATCGCCCGTCACAGCTGATGTGGGCCCGCAGGGATTTGAACCCTGGACCAACCCCGACGATATCGGGGCTGCTGTAACCCAGCTTAGGAAAATGATGCGAAATCAGATAAAGTAGGGCCGGTGGGGTTCGAACCCACGACCAAGGGATTATGAGTCCCCTGCTCTAACCGCTGAGCTACAGCCCCAATAAGGATTTTCACGATTTAACTTGCCCAATGCATACCAAAAATGCATACCTTGCTTGCAACAAATCACAAAACTATGCAACAAAAAGCCAAAAACACACAGGACAAATGGACTTCCAAAAATGGAAAACCAAAAGTCTTTGCTAAGTCTAGAGTTGATTGTCTGCTTCTGCATCGGGGCGGGCAATACTACGCCTCCGTCAAAGTCGGTGGCAAGATAATTCGTAGGGCGCTCGACACCACCGATTTCAACACCGCAAACAACCGACTAGCAGGAGTCCTCGCAGAAATGCGGGGGGCGGCGAACACTAGGGAAGCTCGATCACTTGGCGAGTCGATCACCAAGGAGTCCGAGCGAGAAGATCCATCGATCAAAGCGAACACCCGCCACTACTACCAACAAATCTCCAAAGCTCTCGCTAAAGTCGCTGGATCCATGCCGGAGAACATTTTCGCAAGATCAATCACCAAGGTCACACTAGCCGACCTCCGCAACCTGATGGACGCATACGCCGCCTCAACCTCGCCCACACGCTACAACGGCGCATTGGCACTACTCCGCCGGACGTATGAGCGATCTATCGAAGCGGGTCATGTCGCGACCAATCACCCGCTGAAACTTGATCGAGTAAAGCCCGAAAAGCGCAAACACGACCTCCCTACCGCCTCGGCATTTGCCAGCATCGTGAAGGACATACTCGCCCAAAAGAAAACACACTCGAAAGCTACGGCCGCCGCCGTGGAGTTTCTCGCATACACTGGACTGAGAATCAGCGAGGCGCAGGGAGTCCAATGGCGAGACATAAAGGACGATCATCTTGTCGTAAGAACGGCCAAAAATGACGACCTCCGCACCGTTCCTCTCATCCCTGCCGCTGAGTCGCTTCTAAGCCGCCTCCGCGCCGCTGAAGTGCCTACTGGGGCAAATGATCCGGTCATGCTCATCAAATCGCCTAGAATCGCCCTAGCGCGCGCATGCGATAGACTAGGCATCGATCACATGCGCGTTCACGACCTCCGCCACATTTTCGCCACTCGATGCATCGAAGCTGGTGTCGATCTTCCCACGCTAGCGTCATGGCTGGGTCATAAGGACGGTGGAGTCCTCGCCGCACAGGTCTATGGGCATCTCTGCAAAAAACACTCTAACGCAATGGCGAGAAAGGTAATGGCATGAAAAAGAAAACATCCTCAATAGTGGAATGCAAACTGATGGGCATCGATTGCAAGATCGACGGCGAAAAGCATTGGCGTGATTTCACGGCGCAGTCATCTGAAGAACGTCTAACCCAATGCAGCGACTCGATTCATTTTCTCATCCAATTGCATTTCATGGACATCAGCGAGAAGATCAGAAATCGGTTTCTGAAATACTTCTCAACACCTGCGGCCCAAGCCTCCAGAAAAGGGGCGATCGATGGACTTGTGGCGAAAAACTACGCCCAAGCCGACCACCTACTTTCCCTCGCTCAATCATTCATTCGCGATAGAGATTCAGGCGAATACTCTACCGATACTGATTCAGGTATGGCAGCAATGGCCGCTATCGCATTGGGATTTGCTGATATCATCAATAATCGAGACGTTTCATCACTACAGCGCATGATCAAAATCATCGAAAACAAAGGGGTGCCAGACGGGGTAAGGGGCGGCGTAGGTGCCGAGGAAAGATACATGTTAGAAAAATTTACTGAACTTCATCTAACAAGTCGATCACTGCCAACGAAAAAAGCACTCCGTGATGCATGCGGCCTTGGCGCAAGGGAGGATGAAAAACTCGCCACTAAGCGCATGAAAAAATTCGGTCTATGGGGTCTCCCCACGGAACCCGAAATATGATTTTTCGGGGGGGTCTTGCAGAGCGCAACACGGCGCAATGCTCGCACCCATGGCAAGAAACCATACAACACAACACAACACGGGCGAGCGAGTAGCATACTCCCTCGCAGAAGCCGCCTCCATGATGGGGCGTGAACGCACATGGGCCTATCGTCAAGTGCAACAGGGGCGCATCCGCGCTATCACCGGATTCGGGGCGATGATGATCCCCGCCTCTGAAATCAAACGCATTTGCGAGGGAGGCGCATCGATCAGCCGATGAGAGCCAAACGCCGAAACACCCGCCGGAGGGCATCGAAAATGGCTGAGGTCGCTCTACTGACCGCACTGGCAGCTCAGGAACTGGCCGCGATGCAAGCACTCGAAAACGCGATGACCGCACTCGATCAGGGTGGACTGGATCAGGGTGGAAACTCTAACGAAAATGGGAGGAATGCCAAGTGAACGAAGAACCAAAACCGTTAGACTTTAACGCCATCGATGAACCGGTGACAAATGACTTCTACCATGAACCAAGCGAGAAGTTTCTTGTGGAGACTGACAAGGGCCGGTGGTTGTCTGTATCAACTTCAAACTACAAGCGGATTCTTGCAGTCCGTGGGTTTAGCACGAAGAACGGCCCAACAGGCGTATCGGATGCGGATCTTGAAATTGTCAGGATACAATCGGAATTCGATATTGTCAGATATGGGCCGCTATGCGGAAAAAACCCCGGCTTTTACGAGGAGAACGGCATCAGGCACCTAGTCACGGAACCGATGCGATTGATTGAACCGCGCCAAGGATCCGCGACTATCATCACAGCCATCTTGCGAGGATTGCTTGCTAGTGGAGAGAGAGAAGAAATCGGAACCACGCAGCTCCACACGTTTCTGGGGTGGCTCCAGTCATCTGTGCAAGCACTTCGCGCCGGTCGCTACCAGCAACAGCAAGCGATTGTTTTTGCTGGTCCGAGGGATTGCGGGAAATCACTGGTGCAGAATTTAATCATCACGGATTGTCTCGCAGGCCGAGCAGCAGACGGTGAGAAATACTTCCTCCGAAACAATGATTTCAATGCCGACCTTTACAAAGCGGAACATGTCGTCATCGATGACCGAGGATCTTCAAATAGGATCAGTAATCGCCTGGCATTCGGTCAGAAACTCAAAGGCGCAACCGTGGGGTCCGGTGTGGGCGATCTACACGGAAAAGGCCGTGACGGTGTGGCCTTGCGTCCGTGGTGGAGAGTATCGATCACATGCAACGATCAACCAGAAAACTTGCTGGTCCTGCCGCCGCTCAATGCAGACGTGGCCGACAAGCTGATAATTCTCCGCGCCTCACGTTTTGATCTTCCCATGCCGGTGGAGACACAGGAACAGAAAGATACGTTCTCAGCCGCGATCAAGCGAGAGCTGCCTGCGTTTCTGTATTTCCTACTCAATCTCTACGAACTGCCGGAACAGTATCGTGACCGGCGTTACGGTGTGGTGACATTCCATCATCCGGATCTTGCCGAGGCCCTCGATAGGTTGTCTCCGGAATCGGAATTACTGGAATTGATTGATCTAACACTTGGTAATGAATTGGCGACCGGTGCTTTGTGGATCAAGGCATCAGATCTTGAAGACAGAATCCGAAGATCACACGGGGTCAGAGCAGATAGAATATTTACTTACAGCCAAGCATGCGGAAAATATCTTCAACGCCTCAGCGTCAATCATCCGGAACGAGTGCAAAAAAACCGGAGGCATTGCGGTGATGGTTGGAGTATCAAGAGCGTGGGGGGTGTGTGGGGTGAATAAATATTCTACACACAAAAAAAAGCACAATGATTCCTACAAAATAAAAAAATCACTCCCCACACCCCACACAGATGATCATCCGAGACAAACTCGAAAACCTCAACCGGCATGGTGACAATTGGATTGCACGTTGCCCCGCCTGCGCGTCAGGCGGTGGCGACAAGCAAGGCCAGCACCTCATCATATACGAAGATGGGAAATATGGTTGCGCCGCTCACTCCAAGGACAAAGAGCACCGGCGTGAAATCTTTCGCTTAGTCGGTCAGTCCACACCGCTGGATCCGGAACAGAAACGCGCATTCATCCGCGAACGCATCAAACGCGAGAGCAAAGAGATTCACCGGCGAAAACTCGAAACAGCATTGCAGAAAAAAAGAGCATCGATCATCACCGGCTACAGATGGACCGAGGCCGAGGTCCTCGCAGACTCACCGAGCGAACCACCACAGGATCCGCGCCTATTCATCGCCTCGCTATTTCCACGGTCATCAGTGGTCTGGACCGGCCAGAAAGAACACAGTGGGACATGGAAGGACGGAAGGACATTCCCACACCACTGGCAGACGGTGGACGCATGGCAACATCACCAACCGCAAAACGTGGGTCCGCTCACCGCACCTTGCACATGGCCTACCGGCACCATGAACCGAACCGCCGCAAACGTGATGACCTCGCCTTTCGTGGTCCTCGACTTTGACGGGAGAAATGGCATCAAGCCCAAAACACCGGAAGAAATAGCGGCCCACATCGCTGATAGTCTGGCAATCATCCGCTGGATCCGCGAGGTCATGAAATGGAAACTTGCCGCTATACTTCACACCGGAAACATCAGCTTGCACGCATGGTTTCACCGGCCTGCCCTCGCTATCGTGGAAAGCGTCAAAGCTCAATCTGCGATCCTTGGCATCGATGCGGGATTGCTCACCAACCCCGAACACCCTTGCCGATTACCCGGATGGACGCATCAGAAATCAGGCGTGAAATCAAGAACCTTGTGGATGCAAAATGATTGACACCGCGCGCTGGGCATGGATGCAACCGATCAAGCCGCACTTGAAGCATGGCAGGCGCAACAGTTCACCGACGACGAACCACCGATTGCGGCACCATTGCACGCGCTGGATCCCGAAACCGTTACCGCACTGTTAATGCTGGTATGCGCGCCAGACAATCACGGGAACATTCTGTGGAAGGCAGGTTTCAAACGATTGGCGGTATTGGCTCACCTACTACTGCCGGAAGCAGGAGCGCAGAGTCTCGAAACAATAGCGCAAAGCCTAACGAAAGCAGGCATCACCACAAGCCGCGCAAGTCTCAGCAATATCAATACTATGATGTATGACGCAACCGGATTGCGCCGGACTGAAAAGACGGAAACAGCAAGAGAAGCCTACAGGATCCGCGCGTGCAAGCTATGGCAGAAAAAAGCCAACCGATACGCAACCGCACCGAGCCAATGATGACACCCCCCGCCGGTCGAAGGCTACCAAGCGCAAAAAAAGAACACGGTGCCGGACTCATCACGATAGGCATCTATGTATCAACAAAAATTCACCTACCTATTTTCAGCATGAAAAAACAAGAATCAATCAGCGCAATCAGTCGCCGGACTGGTGTCACACCAGCAACCCTCCGCGCATGGCGTGCTGCGGGTGTTGACTTGCACAATCCGGCCCAACTAGGCGAGAAAATCGCCAACAGGCAACCTAGCAAGCCCACAGAGAGCGGGTCGGCAACGCAGGCGGCAAAGCTCCGAAAGCTATTGGCAGAAGCTCAGTTAGCCGAAATTCGCGCGGCAACGGCAGATGCAAAATTGATTTCAATCGATGAAGTTTGCACCTGTCTAACGAAAATTGGCCACACCTTGAAAGCGCAACTGGGTAAGCTCCGCGCCGAATTACCGCCGTCGATTTACGGTTTATCGCAGGCAGAAATGTCCAAGGCCATCACCGCGCATGTCGATAGAACTTTGCAGGCGATTTGTGACGAGCTGGATCGCGTAAAAACCGAACCACCGCGGCCGCTTGATTGACGTAGGTCCGGTTTGTGTTGAAAAGCTGGGCGACTTTGGTGTCTGTCACGTTACGGTTTAAGCTTGGAACTGCAACAATTTTTTGTTGCAGTTTCTCATCCTCTTTTTTTGGCCTTCCTCCTGTATTCTTCGCTACCTCCTCCCTGATTGCCTTTATCAAGTCCTCATAATCCGCCGCAACTGTAAAACTTGCGCAAGATTTTTGACACGCTCACAATGGCATGGCACCACGTCTCACCCTCGATCAGCTCAGTGTCTGCTTTGGCGTTAGTCCGGCAACAATGAGGACATGGCGAAAACGCGCTCAGCTCTCGATTGCCGATCTTCACGATCCCGCGAAATTGGCCGCGCGCCTACTGGCAACCGCTCGCAATCACTCACCAAGACTTGCACGCCTTTGCGATTCAGAAGTGCAGAATCTTATCACTCAGAAAATCGCAATTTTCATTCACACAGCCACCCACTAATGAAAACCATTTACGCAGTCACAGCCTACCTTGCAGGCGACGCTCACGGCCACAGTTATGTTGTCGGCATTTTCACAGATCCGAACGCGGCCCGAAACGCCGCTGATACCGAACACGCTCGCCGTGGTGGGAAATATGCCACCGTCATCACCGTGCACAATGATAACCAATACAGCCCCGAAACTTTTCGCGTCGCCAAGGAAGTTTATCGCCGGAAATCAGGCCTTGAAATTTTCCGCGCTCGCAATCTCACAGCCTAACAGAATTATGACAACAAAACAAAACATCATGGACACGCTCCGACAACTGGCGGCCGTCACTAACGCCGCAAAACCCGAACCCGCTGGACTTAGTCGCGCATTGGCTGAGGCTTTGCAAAAAAACCGCGAACTCGAAAGCAAGTTAGCAATCGCAACCGCGCGCCCGCTAGCAATCACTCCGAAGGCACCTAACAAGCCCACCACGCCCGTTTCGGTAACACCGCTCTCCGATCAACTGGCAACGCTCACGGGTGCCGAGAAAACCAGTTTTTATCGCGAGAATGCCGACGCGCTTCGTTCTGAGCAAATCACCGCAAAACATCCAACAGCAATTATTCCCAACACCAAAACAGCATGAGCACCATCAGCCACCTCATCAGCGCATTCGACATCGACAGCTATTTCAACACTGCCGCAAAATCACTCAGTGCCGCAGAACGCCGCACGGTCGCCGCAACCGATAAGCGCATCGGTGAACTGAACCAACTGGCCGGACGCTTCAGTCCCAAGCGCATGAATCAGGAGCATCCGTTAGACGCAGAAATTGCGAAACTGGAGCAGGAGCTAACATCGGATCCCACTGAAGAAACCGCGCTCCGGATCCATCAGCTCATCATCCAGCGCGATACGGCCGCAGCATCGACGGGCACAATTTCTGCCGCACTTGATTGTGCCAGAAAAAACGTCATCGACACACTGCTACCGATTGCCACCAAGCTCATCGATTCAGCCGAGGCCGCATTCAATACCGCCGCAGACAGGCACCGCGCGGCAAATGCTGATAGTGCCTTTTCTGCCGATCTGGCAAGTTTCAACGCACGCGCTACGGCAACCGCAGCGGCATTTACGGCGAAACGCCGCTGGGTAACCGAAGAATCCGCCGCAGGGCATTTTCTGTTGGCCGAACTTGGTATCACCGCATGAACGTGGCCTTAGAAATCTTCTTGGCCGCATTCACCGCACCATGGCCGGATGACGAAGCCGAACTGATCGACGACGACACCGAAATCTGGCCGTAGCTTTCGCATCGGCTCGCTCATTTGCCGGATGCAACCGACCTCGATTCGATCCGAGGTCGGTTTTTTTGTGGTCGTGGTGGGGAATTAAGATCAAGGGAGAATCGCTCCCCTGATTTCATGGCGAGGTTTTTTTCGTCAAATTTTCTCCAAAAAACGACAGATTGATGGTGATTCATCCCCTGAGTCATCGTGCATACCTCCGTGCATACCATACCCCTAAAAAGTATGCATTTTCGCCCTTTTTAGCACGTTTTTCAAAATGTCAAAAGTCGAAAATTCATTGATACTACAACGATTTGCGACACCTTGCACAAGCGTCTTATCAGATTATGAGTCCCCTGCTCTAACCGCTGAGCTACAGCCCCGTTAAGGGATTTTTTCGTTTTGAAATGCCCAATGCATACCGTGGATGACCACCTTTACTCAACATAACACCCGGAGGGTTTGTCAGCGAGTAGAGGCAGACCACATAAGCGTGGGGCGGGCGGAATCTAGTGCCTGACCTAGGTCGGAGGCAAGAAAATTCGAAAGCTTACCGTGCGATACCCCACGCGCTTTCTCACATCACTTCACTTTGACAATTTCCGCCGTCATGGGATCGTAACGATACTCTCCGATGCAGCCCGTTTTGATTTTTTCCATCACTTCCTCAATGACAGTAAATGGCACGAGAAACCACTCGCGCGGCTCCACTTGACCGCCAAAACGATCCATCAGCTCGATATCCAGCCTGGCCGGGCCGAAAAATTTGTGCAGCAGTGCTTCTAACTTCTTGCGGTTGATGTTGGCCAATTGGAACGTTCCCACCATTTCAACGTCAGCAAGCAAGTATGTGGGATCTTTTTTGGCATTCGCCACGCGCCTTTGCACATCACCTCCCGTTACCCCGATTTTGTGGAGTACCTTATGATTTTCCACGACGAAAGGATGTTCCGACTTGCTGCGCAGCACGTAGATGTATCCCGTGGTCAGATCACCTTCCTCCTCTTCGCCTGAAAAAAGCGGGCCATAATCCGGTTCCGTGATGCGGCGGCTGGTTTTGTCCTTGTTCAAGGCACGTTGCAACGAGCGCACCAAGAGATCACTTTCGGTGCCGTTATCGTAAACCACGCGCAAGCGACAGTCGGGACGACCGTAGTCGTTCATGAACTCCTCGCCGATATCCGCTACGAGTACGGTCTGACCATCGAGAATGAAAAGATCACCTTTGCGCACTTCCGCATTGTCCTTGAATTTCACACTCTGCCTTTCACCCGTCTTCAGCTCGCGGCGGATTTTTTCAAATAACGGTCGAAATGTTTCGTAATCAGGACAGGGATTTCTCTTCGCTATTTCCTCCGCCGCGCGGATTTCCTCACGGGTTCTCACGTGCTGCAGCTGCGCAATGTCGCTGCCGCGCAAGCCTGCCGCTGCCAGTTCCGCGGCCAATTCATCATCACTGGGAATACCATCGGATGCAACGCCCGCATGATACGGTGTTTCATCTTCTTGCACGGAGGAAAAAGAGTCATGTGTCGCATTCGCACGCAGCAAGCCTCGCGTGTCACGACCTTGCAAGATCTCGCGGCATTCGGGCAGAGCACGCAAGCGATCAAGCCGCACGGCGTAGATGCGCTCGAAGATATCATGCCCTTCTCCGTGTTGTGGCAGTCTGCCGTGTTCCTCGCAAAATCGTTCGATCTCTTCGAATCCCGCGATGATGCGTTGCTGCTTCGCGGAGCCAGCCTCTCCCTTCGCCGGCTTCGCAAAGTCGCTCAATTCAGAATAAAGCTCGTCTAAATCCATCTCACTCATAGCGTCCTTCACTCTTGTAGCGCACAAATGCCGCCGCGCCTTCTGCCATGCGCTTTTCCCATGGATCTTGCGCAGTGACAGACGGCAAACGTCCCCGCTCTTTCTTAAACCGGAACGCGCGGATGGCAAGGTCCTTTGCTTCTTCCGTTGTCAAATTCGTGCGCTTGGCGGTGATCGCTTCCGCCACCAATTTGAGCCGCTCTTCCGTCATGGCCTTGGCGAGAATCGCGTAGGCTTCACTGAACGGGTTGATGTGATCGATCAAATCAATTTCCAGCTCGCGCATGTCGAGGGCGAATTTCCTCACACCATCGATGAGGGAGGTATTCAGGCTCACCGCCGTGCTACTCGTGCCTTGTGGTTCATCGAGGTTCACTGCCTGTTTCGCCTGTTGCACGAGGTTCAGCGCGGCGATGGCATGCTGGCGCACCGCCTCACGATCTTCGTCATCGAGATTGGGAAATTTCTGCTGGATGATTTTGCCCATGCGCACCTGCGTCAGCTCTTCCGGAACCAGTTCTTCCCCCGCAAAGAGTCCTTTTTCCACGGACGGCTTGTCCTGCACGAAGGCCGTTACGAGTTCGTTCAAGTCCTCGCGACAAATGCGCTCCGCCTCTCTACTTTTCGGTTCGGCCAATCCCTTGATCTCGATCTGGATCGCTCCCGTGCTCGCATTGTAGCCGACATTCGTCGCCCCGGGCTGATAGCCCGCCTCCCCGTAGTCGTAGCCCGTTGTCGGACCATTGTTCGGGTTCTTTGCCTTGAATTCAAAGCGCGGCGCAAGCACTTGTTCCATCAGCAGACTCGCGGCGATGGCTTTGAGGGTATCATTCACCGCCTCCGTTACCGCCTGCTCGCTGGCATCTGGCTCAGCAATGAGATTGGTGAAACGCGCGCAGGTTTTGCCCGGAGCATCGCGGGTGGCGCGGCCGATGATCTGAATGATTTCCGTGAGGCTGGAACGATAGCCCACCGTCAGCGCGTGCTCGCACCAAATCCAGTCAAAGCCCTCTTTCGCCATGCCCAGTGCGATGATGATGTCCACATGATCGCGGTTGTGTTTCTGCGACGGATCCTTCAGCGCGGACATGACCTTTACATGACGATCTGGACCGTCATCGACAAGATCGGCCACTTTGAGAATCTTGCCATCGGCCCGCTTCACCAAGTCGAATCCCGTGGCTTCGTCTTTGCCCAGCCATTCGCCAAGCACACCAAGGATTTCGCCCACTTCCGTGTCCTTGCCGCGTTGGGTACTCTCGCGCGAGTTGACGTTTGGGATGTGCAGGATCGTTTTCGAATTGGAATCAAGCACCTTGGCGATGTCATCCACGTAGCTGCCGCTGTAGAAAAAATAGCCGATGTTCAGACGCTTCAGATGCTCGTATCCATTCAGCTGCTCGTAATACGTGTAGGTCACGGTATCGAACTTCGATTCATCATCCGGGTGCAAGACCGCCTCCGCATCGCCGCGGAAATACGAGCCGGTCATCGCCACGATGTGCACCTTGTCCCGCGCCATGAGCTGGCGGATGTGCTCGCCCAGTCGATTGTCGGGATTCGCGGAAATGTGGTGAAATTCATCCACCGCAATCAATCGCTCATCGAAGGCCTCGGCGCCTAATTTTTCCATGGCGAAGCGAAAGGTGGCGTGGGTGCAGACCAGCGTCTTGTCGCCGCTATCGAGAAATTTCCTCACGGCATCGACCTTGCCGCCGTTGTCAGAACCCGCCGCATCGCAGAGATTCCAGCGTGGTTCCACTTTCCAATCAGCGAAAAATCCATGCTTGCTCAGCGGTTCATCATGGAAACTTGCGCCGATCGAGCGCTCCGGCACCACGATGATCGCCTGCTTGAGTCCCTGATTTTCCAGCTTGTCCAGAGCGATGAACATCAGCGCCCGGCTCTTGCCCGAGGCGGGCGGCGATTTGATCAAAAGGTATGGCTCCCCGCGTTTCTGATAAGCGCGTTCCTGCATGGGGCGCATACCCAGTTCATTGGGGCGCGTGGATCGACCATCGCGGGCGTAGGTGACGGCGACGGAGGGGATGGAATTTGGTGGGTTCATGCGAGAGGATTGATACGTTTTACGCCCAAGAACCGATCGAAGTCACGGTCATTGCTGGCGATCGTGGCAGAGTGCTCCAGGCAATGCAGGGCGATTAAGGCATCCGTGGAGAGGTTGCCGCCCGTTCCGGCTTCTTCCAATAGGTCGAAAAATCGACTCAGTGCTTGATCCGAGAGATGGATGATCCTGACGTGTGGGAAACGCACCCAATCTTCCACGATGCTCCTCACTTGAGCGACGGATAAGGGGTTTTCACAAATATTCGGATGAGTGAGCAATCGGGTGACAGCCAGCACCACCACCCACGGGATTCCGATGGGCTGGACACCGGAAAGTGCCCCCTCCCACCAGGCCCGTGCCTTTTGGTGCTGTGGGGCAGCCTCGTCGTGGGCGTAAATTAAAAGATTGGCGTCGGGAACGATCATCACTTTCCTGCGTTCTCCGATTCGATTTGATCATAGAGCTGATTCATGCTCAGCCCCTGATAGGCAGGTTTGATTCCTACACGGTACGTTTTCACGCTGACCGATTTCTCAGAGGAGCTTGGAAGGTTAGCCAATCCACGCTGGATCGTTTCTTCCACAATTTCTCGAAACGGTCTCTTGCGCAGGCGAGCACGCTCGCGCAATTCACTCAAAATACCATCACTGATGTTAATTGTCGTTCTCATAGGCGCATCATGATGCCATTTTGAGAAATGTCAACTTTTTCGTTTCACCGCCCACATCCAGCAACACCTGCCGCCCGACGAAGGCGAATCCCGCGCCCAGCTCCAGCAAAAAGTCCGTTACGTGCTTCACCAACGCGTTCTCGATCTCCCATTCCTGCGCCTCTTCACCGAGGCCGAGGAAATCGAAACGATACGGGTCTTTCAGCGATTCCCGCGCCAAATCGGACTGTGGTTTGGGCAGGGTCAGGGCGAAATTCGTCACCGCCCCGCCGCTGCGTTCGATCAGGCGCGACTCGATCTGCATCACAAGGATGTTGCGCGACCAGTTGTGTTCAATAGCTTTCTGGGCATACCAGAGGCGGTCTTCTCGGGTTTTGAGTTTGTCGAGAAGCACGCAGTGATGGCGCCATGGCAATTTGTCCAGCAACTGGTGGACAATTGCTCCCGATCCCAATTGTCCACCAAATTGGTGGACAATTGCCCCTTCCAAATGTCCAAGCGCCCCTTGGACAATTTCATCGTCGGGCCAAGCAGCGGCAAAAGCCCTCATGTAGAGCAGATTCGTGCGGGAAAATCCCTTCATCTCAGGAAAAGTCGCCCGTAGGTCATCGGACAACCGCGTGATGACCTTAGCACCCCAGCCTTGCTCAGCCTGGCGAGCGAGGATGTCCCGCCCGATCTGCCAGTAGAGCACGATCAATTCTTGATTCACCGCCAGCGTGGCACGCTGCTGGGCGTTGTGAATGCGGTGCTTCAGCTCTGTGAGCCAAACGGAATAACCTTCGGGCGGTTCAGTGAGATGGATGGAGTTCTCGTTCATTTCATTGGGGAATCAACACTGGGAACGCTTCGGCAAAAAGGCTTGGATGATTTCGCGCCGCGCTCTCGCTCTGCCATGCGTTCGCGCAATGAGACCTGTTTGCTCAATCGCATTCAAGTCGCGACCCAGTAAGCGAGGATTGTCCGGTTTGTAGGCTTGCGCCATGGGCACGGAGAGCGTGGGGATTTTCGATACCTCCACCCAGCCCGGCTGATCTCCGAGTGCCAGCACGAGGTCGCGTTGACGTTTGTGACTAGCGGAACCCTTCATTTTCCTGAACTCTTCATGCACGTAGTTTTCCCAAGCGACCTTTTGCTGCTGTTCACGCACCATGGTGATTTGAGCGCGGAGTCCATCCAGCAAGCCTTGGCAAGCGTAGGCCACGAAGGGAAGCACTTCTCCCCCTGACTTGCTAGCACGGTCCAATTGCCGGTAGTATTCCGTTCGCGTTTTGTTGTAGTGATCGCTGAGCAAATGTGCGGCGGGGACGGGCACCCCGGCATCCATGAGCAGGTAAAATTCCAGCAAGCGTGCCGTGCGGCCATTGCCATCACCAAAGGGGTGAATCCATGCCAGATAAAGATGCGCTAGCACTGCTTTCAGAATCGCCAGTGGCATTTGCCCATCCGCCCCCAGTCCCGTAAATTCATCATTCAGCCATTGGCAAAGACGCTCCATGAGATAGGGACAATCTTCCGCCGGGGCACCTCGATACACCGTCCCCACGATCACCGAATGGGTGCGATATACACCCAGCACCACACCTTCCTCCACCTCCAGATCACGCAACACTTCGCGATTAAAGTGCTGAATCAGTTCCGGAGTCAGCTTGGGATTTTCGCCAGGACCGACTAGTTCTGACACGATGCGATTGCACTCGCGCAAAATATTTTCAACCTCCTGAGCGAGATAGGCCTGACTGGGCGGGAGTTTCAGCGTGCCCTTGACGAATTCGAGCACTTGGCTCTCCGTCAGGGTATTCCCCTCAATCGCCGTGGTAGCGCCGACTCCTTTCGCCAAATAAATTTCATGCAAAGACTTTGCTATCTCTGGTTGCAGCGGTGCCCCCGCCAAATGCTCAAACTTGGAACTTGCCTCACCGAGCTGGAGCCACAGCGAGGGCAAAGCTTGACGCAAATCAAGCTGAAATTTGATCCATGGATGTGTCTTTTGATATGTCCTCATAAATGTCCTAATTTTGGCAGCGAGAAAACATTACAATTACAATGAAATTATGCAAATCTTTCTTCATAATGGATTTTTTTTGTCTTCTATTTTTTGATGCTTCAGAACGCACTTTTGCGTCCCTATGTTGAGATTTTAGTCGTTTGCTGTCGTTTTGCGCTTTGCCGCCTTTTTCGCGGGGGCGTGGGTGGTCATTTTGGTGTAGAGTTCGAAGAGTTTTTCGAGGCGCTCGGTGTCGTTCTTGAAGCGGCGGCCGAGGTAGATGCGCTCCAGGGTCTCGTCGTTGCGCTCGTGCGCGGCGCGGAGGTCGGCGGGCATGGCGTCCGGGTCGTAGAGGTCGGCGATGGTCGCGGGGAAATGCGCCTCGCGGGCCAGCAGGATGTCTTCCGCGCAACGCGTCAGGTCGGCTTTGTTCTGCTCGGTCAACGAAGGGACGGGGAAGGTGTTCCAGCCGAGGGTGTTGGAGTAGGAGAAACGCATTTCGAGCCGCACGCAGACGGTGCCGATCCAGACCCAGTGGAGGCGCGAGGCGATGAGCGCCATGTTCCAGAGCGGGGCGTCGTAGAGGGCGAATGCTTTATTATGAACGATTGCTTGGGTTTCTATAATGCCTACTGGCAGATATTCACGGTTCTCGGAACTAACAATTGGAATTACCGTGAGAAGATTCCTTGCCGTGTATTGGTCACGAAAACGATATGGAGTAGCTACAAGTTTATTAGCTTGTTTATCTTTATCTTTTTCCGCACGAGCCTTCTTAACTGTATCGATCCTGCGCGCAATCGATTCTATATTCTCAGCTTCTTGAAGCATAGCATCGTTGATCCAAATACAGTATCGAGGATTACCTGATATAAATTCTTGGGAACCATATAGTGGTCGAATAAACTGTTCCACCCTCGGATCATCTCTTAAAAGAGATTTGGCTTCATCCCTTCTGAGCATTAACGCATTAGCATAGTAGGGGTGGTTACCAAACTGCATCTGTCCAAGACCTTCAACTGCTCTAGTTTGCGGAGACACAAAGACGTTATCAGACGGGACCAGATAAGCGTTAATGTTATTTGCTTCTCGAATCGTTGTTTTGTCGTTAGAATCAACAGAAAAAAGCTTACGTATGCCGTTTTGAATCTTCGTAAGGCCAATTATAGAAACCGTAACTCCTGCATTGTGGCTCGCTAAATTTGACCATTTAAAGGACTGGTAGGCAAACCGTATCGCCGTACCCGAAGACATAATTGTCGGCCAGAGAGCTGAAACTTGAATGCCCTGACATATGGAGTTTGTTGTAACGAATGCAACCTCAGCTAGTGTTTGTGACATGTAATCTGAGCCTTTCATAAACCAGCCAGACACATAATCCTAAAGAGGAAAATGGAAATCTCGCCAAGACGCTGGAAGTGTAATAACGTAAGGGCATGGAGCCGCTTGAGTCTTCGAATTCTACTCACCCAAAAGGTGAGTCAAAAAACACCTCAAAAACGCCACTGGGAAGCTGGCCACTCG
>CAMDAD010000026.1 GCA_945888515.1 Akkermansia muciniphila
CTCTGATTGGTAGACTGATCATCACGCTGGAGCTTCCACGACTCAACAATCAGCGAACAAAACATCACACATCCCGGTTCTTATCGAAATGGCACATGCCGCCCGCAGCATGCTGCGCAGCGTAAAAGATACTTTTTCAGCAAACACTAAATATCTGTAAATATTGATTGAATTTCCCAGCGAATCATTTCTATAAGTCGTTGATTTTCAGTGATTTTTTGCAGGAATTGGGATTCTTGAGAAATCGGTAAAAAAATGAAGTGTACCCATAAAAAATGTTTGACCTCGAAAAGTTTTTCAGGTGTACTGAAATGCACGCAAGCGTATTGTAGCGTATGAGTATCGTCCTTTCCCAATTTAACGGCTTCCAGGAGCACAAGATGGACCCGAAGTATCGGGTGGCCATCCCTGCGCACTGGCGTCCAGAAGAAGGGGCACAGTTGATTTTGCAGCAATCCAAGCGTTACGGCATTGCCTGCGTGCGGGTGCTGACCTTGGAGGCCTTTGCGGACATGGAGCGTGATATTCGAGAGTATCCGAATCGCAGCATGGGGCAGATCCGCGAGGCACTGGAATTGCTGCACGCGGGGATTCTTCCCGTGAGCGTGAACAATCAAGGCAAGTTGCTCATTCCGAAAGAATGGAGCCTGCGTGCCAATCTCGAGGCGGAGTCCACGGTGACGATGGTCGGCCGAGGCAAGTATTTCGATATTTTCAACAGCGCGGACTACGGAAAAGTATTCGCGCAGCAGACGGCGAACGTCAACGAGGCGTTTGGCGACCTTGGTATTTTCTAACATTTTTCATGACATTTCCTCTTACATTCACGAGCCTGGCCACCCTGCTGATGCAGGTGCGTGGTGCGTGGTTGCGTTGGTTGGGAAGAACTCATGGAGCGGGTATGGCAAAAAAAAAGCCTCTCGAGTGGGTGAACTTTCTTATGGCTGGGCGGGGCGAGGAGCAAGGGACGGCTCCTCTCCCGCCAATTTTTCCTGCCCTGACGCCTGCCCGCGCCTGGGCCATGGCTGGGGCAACTGCAATGTCTGACTCGGCGCGTGATCAGCGCGCAGATCATCGTAAGCCCACGACTTTTCTTATGGCTGGGCGGGGCGAGGAGCAAGGGACGGCTCCTCTCCCGCCATATCATCTTCCCGTATTGCCTGCCGAGGTCGAGCGATGGATGGACGCGAAATCAGGCGATGTGATCATCGATGGCACCTTGGGCGGTGGTGGTCATACTTCCCTGTTTTTGCAAAAAGGTGCGCGCGTACTTGGCATCGATCGCGATCCTGAAGCCCTAGCTTATGCTGGGAAACGATTGGCCGCATATCGTGACGCACTTTCGACGTTTCAGGCGAACTACTCGCAAATGTCCGAGCATCCTAACCTGCCCGAATCTGGGCAGGTACAGGGTATTTTGTTAGATCTTGGTGTTTCCTCGCATCAGCTTGATTGTGCCGAGCGGGGCTTTTCGTTTCAGAAAGATGGACCGCTCGATATGCGCATGGGGCCGAACGCGGAAATGACTGCTGCGGACTTTGTCAACGCTGCCAGCGAGGCGGAAATGGTGCAGGTGTTGCGTGAGTTCGGTGAGGAACCTCAGGCACGACGCATCGCGCATTTGATCACCGAGCGCCGCCGCAAAACACCATTCACCCGCACGGGAGATCTCGCTTCGTGCATCGAGTCCGCTCTCGGCAGGCATGGCCGCACCCATCCCGCCACCCGCACATTTCAGGCGATCCGCATGCGCATCAACGAGGAGCTCTCGCTCTTGCACGATGCGCTCGAAGCCGCCGTGCGATGTCTCGCTCCCGGTGGTCGTCTGCTGGTGATCACCTTCCATAGTTTGGAAGACCGGATGGTGAAACAGTTTTTGCAACATCGTGCCAAGCCCTACATCGATGACCCTACTTGGCCGGCGCCGCGCGATAACCCCGAGTATCATCTCACCCTGCCGGTGCGAAAATCCATCAGCGCAGGATCAGCCGAACTAACCTCGAACCCCCGGGCCCGTAGCGCGAAGTTACGGGTCGCAGTGCGTAATCACCGTAAACTCGAAACACCATGAACCAGACCCGTTCCACAAACCGATCGAATCCTTTTTTCTGGATAAGCTTTTTCATCGCCGTGGCAATCATGACTATCGGTGCCGTTACCTACGTAACCTATCGGAATTTGCAAATCCAGACAGCCCGAGAGATCGAGGCCACGGAAAAACGCATCGCTTCGCTGGTGCAGGATGACATTCCCAGCATCGAGGCGGAGATTGATCGCCAGCTCGCGCGTTATGATTTGCGCGAAAAATTGCAGCGCAACGGCAGCGACTTGATTTCCACGCCTACGAATCGCATCGAAGTGGTCCGGCCTCCGCATCCCGCCGTCTCGCAGCATGTCCTGCGTCCCTAACAGATGATTCGCTCCTTTCATAGCCGTTGCACGTTACTGTTCCTGCTCATCATCGCAGGGTTCAGTGCGCTGGCTCTGCGCTTGATGGACATCCAATACTTCAATCGCAAATGCTATCAGGAAGCCGCGAAAAATTTCAATACGACGAAAACTTACTTGCCCGGTGGACGTGGGCACATTCTTGATTGCAATGACGAATTGATCGCTCGCAGTGTCACCTTGGCCAAGTTACGCGTGGATCGTTACGCCCTGAATAATCCCGAACTTGCGGCCTTTGCCATCGCATGGGATGAACTCAGCGTGGAGCCCGGTTGGGCCAATCTAACTGATCAGGCGAAGCGACACAAGCTCCGGCCGCTCGTGAAAAAAATCCTTCGCACGGAAGAGGAAGATTTCCTCATTCAGAAGCATCTCGCCTATGCCATCGGTCACCTCGCTCCCGCACTGCGATTAAAGCGCGAAGAACTGCGCGCGCGCATCGAAAAAAATCCCAAGAGCATGTGGTTCGTCATCGAGCGCAACATGGAGGAGGAAATCTTTGATCGCGTGCAAAGCGTAATCGATGACCACAAGATCCAAGGATTCAGCATTGAGAAATCGGCTCGTCGCCGCTATGCCTCCCCCGAGTTGGCCAGCCACGTGGTCGGCTACACCATCATCAAGGAGATTACCCAAGGCAATTACAGCTACGACAAGGAAGTGGGTGCCTTTGGTGTGGAAAAAGCCCTAGAGCCGATTCTGGCAGGGAAAGACGGCCACCGCACTAGCGTCACCAATGCACGCGGCTTGCTCATCACTCCGGAACCCAGTGTGACGCTGCCGCCCCGCTCGGGCATGAATGTGCAGCTCACTCTGGACATGGAAATTCAGAATATCATCCAGGAGGAACTGATCGCTGGCATCCGTGAGCACGAAGCGCCGCGCGGTTGCGTGATCGTGATGGACCCTCACACGGGCGGCATTCTTGGCATGGCGAATTATCCCTCATTCCACCTGAACACGCTCGATCAGATTGCGACGAATGGCATCAATTTTGCCACGCAAATGGTCTATGAACCAGGCTCTACTTTCAAGGCAATCGCTGCTGCGGGAGCTTTGAATGAAAAACTGATCACGCCGAACACTCCTATCTATTGCCACAACGGCTTCTACAAACAAGGCACATTGGAACTGAAGGATCATCACCCTTATGGATCGCTCTCGGCTGAATGGGTAGTCGGAAAATCAAGCAACATTGGCATTTACAAAATCGCCTCGCAGCTTGGCATGCAGCGGTTTTATGATTACGTGCGCGCCTTTGGTTTCGGTGCAAAAACCGATGTTCCGCTCAGTGGTGAGGTCAAAGGCTATTTTCGGGAAACGGACAACCCGACCACTTTCTCCAGCATGACCTTCGGCTACGCGGTCAACGTCACGCCCTTGCAAGTGGCTTGTGCCTATTCGGCGATTGCCAATGGCGGCAAGCTGCTCAAACCACAATTGCTGCAAGCGGTGATCGCCAACGATGGAACTCCGATCGATCGGATGGAACCGGAAGTGGTGCGGCAGGTCATCAGTGCGGATGCCGCGTCGAAACTTCGCCAGTGCATGACGTCTGTCGTCACCAAGGAGGGAACCGCTTTTCAGGCAGCCGTTCCCGGCTATCAGGTGGCGGGGAAGACGGGTACGGCGCAAAAATACAACGTCGAAACCAAAAAATATTTCAAAACCCGCTACACAGTGTCTTTTGCTGGCATGCTGCCCGCGAAGGATCCCGCTTTTGTTTGCGTGGTGGTCATCGATGACCCACAAACCACCAAGGTCTCGCGCTATGGAGGCACGATTGCTGGGCCTATTTTTGCGAAAGCGGCCGAGCGCATTGCGCGGCATATGCACCTCACGCCTACCGAGCCGATTCCTACTTCCGTTGCTAATCAATGAAACTTTCCGATCTGATCTCTCTCTTCCTTCGCCCTGTGGTCTCCGGCCCCACGGATCAATCTATTGCCGCGGTTACGGATGACTCGCGTCAGGCGAAAGAGGGCGTTGTGTTTGTGGCATTGAAAGGCGCTAATGCCGATGGCAATGACTACGCGATGAAGGCTCTCGCCGCAGGCGCGGCAGCTGTGGTTTCCGAAAAAGCACCACCCGCTGATCTCGGCAACGTGATGACGTGGATCCATGTGTCCGATGCCCGCCACGCACTCGCCCAATGCGCCGTAGCTCTTGCCGGAAATCCAGCAGCGGGAATGAAACTCTGCGGTGTCACCGGTACGAATGGCAAGACCACCACTGCGTTTCTCATGCACTACTTGATGAAGCAGATCTGGCACCGCGCCGGTATGCTCGGCACGGTGCGTATCGATGACGGGGAAACGGTGGAGGCGGCATCCAGCACCACACCCGGATCGATCGAACTGCAAGGCATTCTGCGCCGTATGGCAGATCACGCATGTCGTGGCGTGGCGATGGAAGTTTCCTCGCACGGCATCCATCAGCACCGCGTCACTGGCATTCCCTTTGATGCATGTATTTTTACTAACCTCACGCAGGATCATCTCGATTACCATGGCACCATGGAACATTATTTCGCTGCGAAAAAAGCGTGGTTCGATGCCGTGGCAGCAAATCCGTTAGGGAAAAAACCAGTTGCCATCATTAATCTCGATGACCCTTACGGCGCGGAGCTTGCAGACTCGCTCAGAGGCAAACTTCCCGTATGGACCTTCGGCTTCGGCGTGCACTGCGACTACCGCATGAACAACATGAGGCAAACGGCGCGCGGCATGGAGTTCGAGCTGAATCACAAAGGTCGACAGTTCCTAGTGCGCGCGCCATTGATCGGACGCTTCAACGCTTACAACATCGCCGGTGTGCTTGCAGCTGCGGCGGCGTGCGACATTCCCCTGCGCGATTCCGTGCCGCTCATGGCCCACGCGACTCAAGTGCCAGGACGCATGGAAAATGTCGGCAATGCCGGCGGCGCGACGGTGTTTGTCGATTATGCACACACGCCCGATGCGCTGGAAAATGCCTGCCGCACGCTCCGCGAATTGGAGCCAGGGCGCTTGCTTACCATATTCGGCTGCGGCGGTGATCGCGACAAACGCAAGCGCCCGCTCATGGGCGAGGTCGCCGCCCGACTCAGCGATTTTTGCGTCGTCACCTCCGACAATCCACGCAGTGAAAATCCCGAAACCATCATCCGCGAGATTGTCTCTGGCATCGGCGGCACGCATCACGTCACGATTGTTGATCGAGCCAAAGCGATCCACGACACCATTGCCGCCACGCGTGCGGGAGACATCGTGCTCATCGCTGGCAAAGGCCACGAGACTTACCAGCAATTCGCTGATCGCACCATCGACTTTGACGATAAAAAAGAAGCCACCATTGCCCTTCGCGATCGCGTGGTAGCCGCCGCAAAATTTCGCGAGTCGTTGCCGCCGCGCAAAACGCACAAGCCCCGTCGCAAAGATCCCTAAGCCATGAAAGCGCTCACCGCACAAGAACTTACGGCCCTCATCGGCGCGACATTGGTCGCTGGTGACGCGGCCGCTTGGGCGAATGCGGGCGTTTGCACGGATACGCGCAAATTGGTGGCAGGTTGTGTGTTCTTTGCGCTTAAGGGAGAAAATTTCGATGCTAACGCTTTCGCCGCACAAGCCCTGCAACAGGGTGCTGCCATCGTCGTGGTCTCTCAGTGGTCGGGCGCGATGATCCACGGCGGTGCCGTATTGTTAGTCGATGACACCCTCTTGGCACTGCAACAGCTGGCTGCTTGGTGGCGCGCGCAGCTCGATTTGCACGTGATCGGGCTGACGGGATCTAACGGAAAAACTAGCACCAAGGATTTCACCGCCGCGGTTCTTTCGCAGAAATTTTCCACCTGTGCCACGCGTGGAAACCTGAACAATCACATCGGGCTGCCGCTCACGGTGCTGGAAACGCGGGAGTCGCATCAGGCTGCCGTCTATGAAATGGGCATGAATCATGCAGGCGAAATCGCTCCACTCGCCGCCATCGCGAAGCCGCAAATTTGCATCATTACTAACATCGGCTCCAGTCACATCGAGTTTCTCGGCACGCGTGAAAACATCGCGCGGGAAAAAGCCTCCATCGCGGCAAGGCTCACGGAACACGAGACGCTCATCGTGCCTCACGATTGCGACTTTTTGCCCTTGATCCGCAGCCTCACGAGCGCACGCTTCATGAGCACCGGCGGTGAAAATGATGTCGTGCGCGCTGCGGATGTGCGCGAGGAGGCAGGGCGCATGAAATTTTTGTTAGTCTGCGGCAAGAACTCGGCGAAAGTTGATCTTCCCGTTTCTGGACGGCACATGGTGGCAAACGCCTTGCTTGCCGCGGCGGCAGGATACTTGTGCGGGCTTTCCGTTGATCAAATCGCGCGCGGGCTCGGTCAAGCCAGCTTGACCGCGGGACGCCTTCGCCGTTTTGTCAGTCGCGGTATCATTGTTTTTGACGATACCTACAATGCGAATCCTGAGTCGATGATTGCGGGCCTGGAAACATTGGCGCGCGAGTCAGCGAGCGGCAAGCGCTATGCCGTGCTCGGTCGCATGGGCGAGCTCGGTGAACATGCGGTGGAAGGTGGACAGCGCGTCGGCGAGTGTGCGGCGCGTCTGGCGCTCCACACGTTGACCGTGGGGCAGGATGCCGATCTCATCTCGCGGCATGCGGGACCCACAGCGCGGCATTTCGCCACACAAGAAGAAGCGGCGGCCTTCCTCAGCGAGCATTTGCATGCGGGCGATGTGGTCTTTTTCAAAGGAAGTCGCACCGCTGCCATGGAGCGGGTGATGAAACAAATTTTCCCTGACGACTGATGTTATACTGGATCTATCAATTCTGGAAAGAAGCCTTCACTGCGGAAAACGCGAGTGGTGTGGAAGGCTGGGCGCATGCCTGCGACGCGCTGAATTTGTTCCGCTACATCACCTTCCGCGCGGCCGTGGCTTGCTTACTGGCATTCGGTATCAGCTTGATGATCGGACCACGCGTGATCCGGAAATTGATCTCGATGAAACTCGGTCAACCGATCCGCACGGCGGCGGAGGTGCACAAACTGGCGGAACTGCACGGTGGAAAAATCGGCACGCCTACGATGGGCGGCGTGATGATTCTCGGCTCGGTGCTACTCGCGACACTGCTTTGCGCCAATCCGCTCAACCCTTTCGTCGCGGTCTGTGCATGCACCATGGGCGCCTGTGGCTTGTTAGGCTTTTGTGATGACTATAAGAAGGTGAAGGAGAAAAAATCTGATGGCCTCAGCAGTCGACAGAAACTCTTCTGGCAGATGATCATCGCCGTGATCGCCGCATGTTTCATGTATTTCAAAAAAGAAATTTCTGGCTTCGGCGACGCGACGCATGGATTCCAGTTAGGCAAGGAAATGATGAGCATCGATGCCATTTGTTTCCCGCTTTTCAAAACGCCGCTGATTCATCTCGGCTGGTTGATCATTCCGTTTTTCGCACTGATCATCATCGGCTGCTCGAATGCCGTGAATCTAACAGATGGTCTGGACGGTCTCGCTACGGGCTGCACCATCACCACGGCGCTGGCTTACTCGATGCTAGCGTATTTGGCGGGGCACTTTTTCCTCGCCACCGATTATTTAGTGATTCCGCACAATCAATACATCGGCGAGTTGGCGGTGTTTCTCATGGCGATGGTCGGCGCGGGGTTGGGCTTTCTGTGGTTCAACTGCCACCCAGCGAAAGTCTTCATGGGTGACACTGGATCGCTGGCCATCGGTGGTGCGCTCGGTTCCGCGGCGATCGCAACCAAGCAGGAGTTGTTGCTGGTCATCATCGGTGGTGTTTTTGTGATGGAAGCGATGTCCGTTATCCTGCAGGTGGCGAGTTTCAAGACGAGAAAAAAACGCATCTTCCGCATGTCGCCGATCCACCATCATTTCGAGCTAGGCGGTTGGCATGAGAGCCAGGTGATCATCCGCTTCTGGCTGCTCTCACTGATGCTCGCTTTGTTTGGTTTAGCCCTTTTGAAAATCCGATGACACTAACAGGAAAATCAGTAGCCATACTAGGCGCGGGACGCAGCGGTCGCGCCGCCGCCGCCTTGGCTCTGCGTGAAGGCGCGGTAGTGACAGTTTATGATGAGGCGGAAACGATCACAGGATTTTCTGATGACGTGACGACTCACCCTTGTGCGTCTGCAGAAATCGGTGCGACTGTGCGCTGTGATCTTCTGATTGTCAGTCCGGGGATCGATACCTACGGTCCCTTGGTGCAGGCCTTTTCGCAACAGGCCGGCAAGGTGGTGGGAGAGATGGAATTCGCGTGGAATTATTTCCGAGGATTCACGATTGCCATTACGGGGACGAACGGGAAAACGACGACCACCGAAATCATCAGTCGTATTTTTCAAGTCAATGGGATCTCCTGCGTGCCCTGTGGCAATTATGGCAAACCACTCGCCGAGGTAGTGATGGAGGAGCCTATGCCGGAAGTCATTTCGTTAGAATCGAGTTCGTTTCAGTTGGAGACGATCGATCGATTCAAACCTCACGTCGCGGTGTGGCTGAACTTCGCACCGGATCACATGGATCGCTATCCTACTGTCGAAAGCTATCATCACGCGAAACTCCGCATTTTTGAAAATCAGGATGCGGATTCTGTTGCGGTGGTGCGGCGAGGCGAAAATTTGCCGACTCTATGCGGAAAGGTCGTGACCTTTTCCACCGAGAGCGAGGAGAGCGAATGGACATCGAATGGCATCACCATCGAGCACGCGGGGCGAACCGTATTGCACGTCGAGAACGATACCTGCCTGCGCGGATTGCATAATGCGGAGAACATCATGGCAGCTATGGCCGCCTGCTCGGAATTCGGTCGCACGCTCGATTGGAAGGCCGCCTTTGTGGGCTATGTGCCTCCACCGCATCGTTGCGAGCTAGTGCGCACGCTCGATGGCGTCGAGTATCTCAACGATTCGAAAGCCACGAACCTGCATGCGCTAGAGAGCGCCCTCCGTTCCCAAACACGCCCCGTTGTATTGATTGCGGGTGGCAAGGAAAAAGGTCTCGACTACTCTCCCGTCGTGCCACTGCTTCAGCAAAAAGCCATCGCTGCGGTGACCTTCGGTCAAATCGCCGCGTCTCTGGGCGAGGTCTTGGAAAAAGGTGTGCCCACTCGCGTCGTTGCGTCGCTGGACGAAGCCATCGTGACCGCCCGCTCGCTCGCGCCGCGTGGCGCTACGATTCTTTTTTCTCCCGGCACATCTTCCTTTGATCAGTTCCGCGGTTACGAACACCGCGGTGATACCTTCCGTCAACTTGTCCAACAACTCCACTAATTACACTCAACTATGAAACCTCGAGAATTACCCGTGAAACGCCAACCTTTGAAAAGGGGCTTATTCCGCACCTTGTATGCGAAGATCAAGAGGCCCGCTGCGACTGCCGCGGCGAATCCTGCGGATTTGGATGGCGATATTCCGCGCATGAATGTCGGTCGCGTTTTGATCGTGATTGCCTTAGTCCACGTCATTGGCATCGCTGGTTTTTTTGCGCAGCGCTATTTTGAATATAGCAATCTGAAGCAGGATCCGGGTGGGCCGACTCCTTCGCAGAAGCCACTGGCAGCTGCGGCGGCGGTGAGCACGGATCGCCCGAATTTCGGTTCCACGGCATTGGCTAGCATGACCGATTTGCCTCAGATCCAGCGTGGCGATGACAGGCACATGGTGCTGGCGGGCGATACCTATCTCTCGATCGCGCGCAAATGGAACATCAGCGAGCAGTCGCTCCGCGCGGCGAACAATGATGTGAATCTTTGTTCGGGACTGGTGCTGCGTGTGCCGCCGCGCGAGATTGTGGCCTTGGAACCCGAGGAAATGCAGCGACTCCGCCATGGGGGAAAACCCACGGGGCCCTCTCCGCGCGCGATTCTTGTGCGCCCGAATTTTGATCTGGAATCGGCACCGCGTGCCACGCCAGTGATCGAGGAAAAGGGTGCAACTGGCAACACCTACAAGGTGCGCAAAGGTGACACATTCTATCAGATTGCCCGCGCGCACAAAATTTCTGTCGACCTCCTCATGAGCAGCAATGGCATCAAAAATGACAAATCATTGAAAATCGGTCAGGTTCTCCGAATCCCCACGCAACAATATTGATGGCACGACTCGCAGCCAATTTGATCCTCATATCCGTTGGGCTACTGGTGGCCCTGGGGATGATCATGCTGGCGAGCACGAGTTACTGGGCCAATGGCATGGAGCAACCGCATATGTTGGTTAGCAAGCAGGCCAAGATTCTCCTGATGGCCTTGGTCACCGGATTCTGCGTCTATCTGATCAAGCCAGAATTATTGCGTAAAATAACATTATGGGTCTTTATCGGAGGAGTCGTATTATTAGTATTATGTTATATACCGCCATTTGGGGTTGAAGTGAATGGGGCAAAGCGCTGGGTGAAATTTCCCGGCGTGCCGCAGTTCCAGGCATCGGAAATCGGTAAAATCACCACGTTGCTCGGTCTTGCGGCTTGGTATGCCCGCTACAATCCAGAGGTGCGCACTTTTTTTAAGGGCTTTGCCTTTCCTGGCCTGGTCGCGGGTGTGCCGGTGTTGCTCATTTTGTGTGAGAAGGATGTGGATACGGCATTCGCGCTGGGACTGGCCTGCGCCGCTTTGTTTTTTTGTGTGGGCGTGAGAGCATGGTATCTGTTTCCGGTTCTTGGTCTGGCGGGATTCCTCGGCTACCAATTGGTGATGAATGATGAGACGCGCCGAGCGCGGATCGATGCGTGGATGCATCTCGAAGAAAATCTCAAGGAATACCAGGATACCAATCGTCAGCAATGGCGTTCATTGCTGGCTTTCGGCAACGGTGGACCAGAGGGTGTCGGTCTCGGCAATGGCGTGGAAAAACACGGGTATCTTCCCGAAGCACACACGGATTTCATTTTTCCCGTCATCGGTGAGGAATGCGGCTTGTATTGCACGCTGGGCGTTGTGCTTTGTTATGTGACTCTCGGTATTGGTGGATTTCTTGTGGCGATGAATGCAACGGATGTGTTTGGTCGAGCTCTCTCGATCGGAGTGACTATGATGTTATTGCTCCCCGCCTTAATCAACATAAGCGTCACTGTTGGGAAATTTCCTAACGCCGGACTACCTCTGCCCTTTGTGAGCTACGGTGGCACAAACTTGATGTTTTCCCTTTGGTCAGTGGCTTTGTTACTCTGCGTCAATCGTGCGACTCAACTTCGAGCACGACGTGAATTCGATGCCTGCATCCCCACACCGACATCGATGAAATTGTAGTCCGCTACCGCGAATCTTGACGCCGCATCGAGATGACCCGCTCTAAGGCTTCGCGCCAATCCGCGATCGGTCTGGGTAAGAGGGAAGAGAGTCGATGGTTATCCATGGCCGTGTGAATGGGGCGGCGTGCGATGAACTGACGGGCGTCTTGGAGCAGGGTCGGCACGATGGTTGCATCGTCATCGAGCAGTCCGTTTTTCCGCATGATTTCATGCACTGCGACCGCGATACCATACCAACTCACGGGCTCCCCGCTGTGGCAACCGTGCAGCAGCGCACTGGGTTGCTCGATGAGCAGGTGTTCGATCCAGTGGCAGAGGTCAGGCATTGCCGTGGGAATGGACCATTTATCGGCGATGGCTTCTAGGCCCGCGCCTTCTTGCAAACGTGCCATGCATTGTTCGACAAAAGCCGGGGCCTTTGCGCCATAGACCCATGAGACGCGTAACACCGTGGCACGCGCGCCACTGCTAAGCACTGCGAGTTCTCCCTCGCGCTTGCTTTTTCCATAGGCATTGAGCGGATGAGCAGGTGCTTCTTCGTGGCACTTTCCTGATGTATCCCCCGCAAAAACGTAGTCGGTGCTGAAATGGAGCAAATACTTGTCGCGCTGACGGCACACATCCGCCATCAGCGCTGGGGCGGTGGCATTGATCCTATGACCAAGCACAGGATCGCGCTCGCATTCATCTGGCGAGCTCATGGCGGCAGGATTGATCCAAGCATCGAAATCCAGCGACTGCAATGCCTCGCGCAGCGCCGACAGATCGCAGAGATCCACATCCTCACGGCGCAGGGAAATCACCTCATGATTGCCTGAACGGAAAAAATCGGAGAGCGCACCGCCCACACGTCCGTTTGTGCCCGTGATGGCAATTTTCACAGCAAGCCTTGCTCGCGCAGCTCCTCATCGACATCGTCGAAACCAAAAGCACCGGCCTCGCGGATCGACTGCAGACGCCGCTGTGCCCCGCGTTTGGTGGTGGGTGAGTTGATGCGTTGTTTGATTTCGCCCACCGTGTAAGGAGCCAGTGCAGCGATGCCGAGAGCCAGCAAGCCAAAAGCGATGCCGCGACGCGCGCCCCGATGCATCAGCTCCCCTAACAACAATCCGGCAGCAGTCCCGATCAATGCGGGTGATACCAGCGCTGTGTGATCGGTCCAATCACGCGTGTCCTGTTCGTAAGTCATGGGGGCAACGTAGCAAAGTTCGTGCGATGTGGCAATCACAAGTGAAACAAAATCTCCGACCGGGGTGATCCGACGTCTTTTTTGTCACAGAAAAAGCATCTTATCTCTTATCGCCGGCCCACGGCGTGTCGGAAATTCCCATATTCGTGCTTTGCTGATGAGCAAACTGTCGCTATGATCCGCGCCATGCCGCATGATCCCCAAGCCGATCCTCGTTTCGACGAATTTCTCTTTCTGCAAGCGCAGAATGCGGGGCTCTTTCTCGGCCAGATTCCTCACCCTGTGACTGGGGAAAAATCCCTCAACCTGCGTGCTGCCAAGTCCGTTCTCGATTGTCTGGAAATGCTGGAAAACAAAACGCAGAGCCATCTCACCACCCACGAGGCCAAGCTTCTGCAAGCTGCATTGGCCAACATTCGCACCCTCTACCAAAAACACCAATAATGCCACTCGCACCCGTTCCTCATCCTTTCACCTTCGGCACGATCGAGGCCGGCGCCGGAACACCCTTTTTCATTTTGGGACCCTGCGCTCTCGAAACCGAGGCCTTTGCCTGGAGCATGGCTCGCGCTCTCAAGGCCATCACGGATCGCACTGGCGCGCCGTTTGTGTTTAAGGCATCGTTCGATAAAGCGAATCGTACGTCCGTGACCTCCTTCCGTGGTCCGGGACCGGCGGAGGGATGTCGTATCCTGGGCGAGATCGCCAAGGAGTTGGGCGTTCCCGTCACTACCGATATCCACACCGCCGAGCAGGCAGAGATCGCGGCGGAGCACATCGATATCCTGCAAATCCCCGCCTTTCTCTGCCGTCAGACGGATCTGTTAGAAGCGGCGGCAAAGACCGGTCGCGTAGTGAATGTGAAAAAAGGCCAATTCCTCGCGCCGTGGGACACGGTCAATATTGCGGATAAAATGCGAAGCTTCGGGTGTGAGAAATTTTTCCTTACCGAGCGCGGCACGACTTTTGGCTACAATAACCTCGTCGCCGACATGCGCTCGCTCTACTGGATGCGCAAGGAAGGCATTCCGGTGATTTTCGATGCCACGCACTCCGTGCAACGCCCCGGCGGCATGGGCGGAACCACCGGAGGCGATGGCGAACTGGCCCCCGTGCTCGCGCGCGCGGCGATCGCCACGGGCATCGACGGCCTCTTCATGGAAACGCACTCCAATCCTGCGGAAGCGTTATCCGATGGACCGAACCAGATTCCTCTCTCTGATATGGAGCCTCTGCTCACCAAGCTCCAGGCTCTGCATTTAGCCGCTCATGCCTGAAAAGAAGACAGCCCTTTTTCCGCGCAAAACCCTGCCTACGAGATGCCTCGCATGGTCGGCGGCACTGCTCTGTGCCTCGCTCTTGAAAGCCGGTGACATCAATGAGGTGCTCGAGCGTATGGAGCCCGGCTCTGTCATCAAAGACTTACTGATTCCCCGCTACGATGAAAACAAAAAGGCATCTCTCATCCTGCGCGCGGATCGCATGGTGGTGGAGTCGTTGAAAAAAATGACGGCTGAAAAACTCAGCCTGCATCTTATTTCCTCCAAGAGCAACCGCGCGCTCAATGCCTCGTGGTTTTCGATAGAAAGTTGCAGTTACGATGTCAACAGCGGCTTGCTACGCAGTGACTCATCCGTGGATGCGGTGTCTGCCAATTTTCTTCTTCACAGTCAGGGCCTGATTACTAGAATCGAGCAAGATCAGACGGATCACAGGGTCTTTCTGCTGCCGCCTGTGCAAGGGTTTCTCAATCCGAATTCCGATGAAATGACTACCATGAACCGCACTCGACAATCGCTCTTGCTCGCCAGTATTCTGACGGCTCAGGTCGCCGCGCAGCCGTCCACTGCAGTGCCCGCCGCTCCATCAGATGGCTTCTTCGCCGTGACGCCGCGCTCGCAGGAGATCGATGCCGAGCTGCAGGAGTTTGCGAAAAAAAATGGCGTGCAGATCGTACCCGTGGTCTTGCCTGATGAGGCGCCCGCCGTGCTCAAGCCTATCGATCCGGCCGCTGCCATTCCTCAGTTCCAGCCTGCCGCAGATGCCATTGGCTTTGCCTGCCAAGGGGGTGTCTTCTACGATAGCAAAACATCTTCTTTTACGATGCTCAAGAACGTGACTGTTCGCAATCCCAGTTACGCCATGACCGTGAAGGGAGAGGTCAAGGTGCTGTTTGAACCAGAGCACGAAAAAAATAACGCTGCACCAGAGAAAGACGATAGAGTCAAAAAAAACGAGGCAAAATCGCCTGCGAATTCCATGGGCAAGGCGCAGCAAATGCTGGGTTCCGGTGGTGTGGCGTTTGAAGCGACTGATAAGGATGGCGTCAAAAATTTCGCATCAGGTGACTCTGTCCTGTATGAAGTGAGTCGTGATGAAATTTTGCTCAAAGGCCGCAAGCTGATCTTTCAACAAGGCGTGCAGAATCGCTTCGAGTCCGCCGCTCCGGATGCGTGGCTGCGCTTCAATCTGAAGACGAAGGATTTCACCATGTCCGATGGCTGGAACGCGCGCTTGGCTATGCCGGCTAACAAAAATCCCTGATTTCCATGCCTCTGCTCACTGCCACCCATCTCAGCAAGTCGTACAACAAACGCAAGGTCGTTAATGACGTTTCAATGACCGTGAACTCGGGAGAGATCGTCGGGTTGTTAGGACCGAATGGCGCGGGGAAAACGACGTCGTTTTATATGATCGCCGGATTGGTTCACCCGGATGAGGGCACGGTCATTCTCGATGGAAAGGACGTGACTCGCCTGCCCATGCACCGCCGCGCGCGCCTGGGGCTGGGCTACCTGCCGCAGGAGGATTCGATCTTCCGCAATCTGAGCGCCGTGGACAATCTGCTCGCCATCCTCGAAACGCGCGGCGACCTCAATGGCAAACAACGCCGCGCGGAAGCGGACAAGTTGCTGCAACGATTCGGCATCGAGAAACTCCGCCACTCGCTCGCGATCACACTCTCCGGTGGCGAAAAGCGCCGCCTCGCCATCGCCCGCTCGTTGTGCTCCAACCCGAAAGTCCTCATGCTCGATGAACCCTTCGCCGGCGTGGATCCGCTCGCGGTGGAGGACATCCAGCGCATCGTCAAGGAACTGCGCGATCAGGACGGCCTCGCGATTCTCATCACGGATCACTCCGTACGCGAGACATTAACGATCGTCGATCGCGCCTTCCTCATCCACGATGGTCACGTCATTCTTCAAGGTACTTCCGAGCAGATCGTCAATGATCCGATTGCTCGGAAAAACTACCTCGGCGAAAATTTCCGGTTCTAAAAAACGCGCGACGCGGCTATGACGTCTTCACAAAGGTCAGAGCGTTGTTTTCCATGCCTACTTCGATGACGTCGCCTTCGATGAACTTACCATCGAGCACGGCCATGCTCAGCGGATCGAGCAGGTGGTGTTGGATGGCGCGTTTCAGCGGGCGGGCACCGTAGATCGGGTCGTAGCCTTGGGTGGCAAGGTATTCTTTCGCTTCGCTGCTGAGAGCGAGGGCTAGACCTTGTTTGGCAAGGCGTTGGCGCAGGCGCGTCAGTTGAATCTCGACGATGCTGGTGATTTCCTCGCGGGCGAGGCGATCGAAGATGATCGTTTCATCGATGCGGTTCAGGAACTCCGGGCGGAAATGCGCGCGCAGGGCTTCTAACACTTTGGCCTCGCGTTGCTCGGCGTTTTCTTCGTGGAGGATGAATTGCGAGCCGATGTTTGAGGTCAGGATGATGACGGTGTTACGGAAGTCCACAGTGCGGCCCTGTCCATCGGTGATGCGGCCATCATCGAGCACTTGCAGCAAGACGTTGAAGACATCGTTGTGCGCTTTTTCAATCTCATCGAAAAGGATCACGCTGTAGGGCTTGCGGCGGACGCGTTCGCTGAGCTGACCGCCTTCTTCGTAGCCGACGTATCCCGGAGGCGCGCCGATCAAGCGGGCGACGCTGTGCTTTTCCATGTATTCCGACATGTCGAGTCGGACCATGGCGTTCTCATCATCGAAGAGAAACTCTGCGAGGGCTTTCGAGAGCTCGGTTTTGCCCACGCCCGTGGGGCCGAGGAAAAGGAACGAGCCCACGGGGCGGTTCTCATCCTGCAAGCCCGAGCGCGCGCGGCGCACGGCATTCGACACGGCAGTAATGGCTTTTTTCTGACCGATCACGCGGTCGCCGAGGCGGGCTTCCATCGTCAGTAGTTTCGCGCGTTCGCCTTCCTGCAAGCGGTTCACGGGGATGCCGGTCCACGCCGAAACGACGCGGGCAATGTCATCTTCCGTGACTTCTTCTTTGAGGATGCCGCCGTTGAGTTGATACTGAGTGAGTTTTTCTTTCGCCGCTTCCAGCTCGCGCTGCACGTTCGGCAATTCGCCGTAGGTGATTTCCGAGGCACGTGTCAGGTTGCCGATGCGTTGTGCTTGCTCGGCTTGGGTCTTGAGCGTCTCGATTTTTTCCTGAGCGGCGCGCACTTCATCGATGACGGCTTTTTCATTGCGCCATTGCGTTATCAGGGCAGCGCTTTGCTCTTTGAGATTCGATTGCTCTTCCTTGACTTTTTCCAAGCGAGCAATGGAAGGCTTGTCCTTCTCTTTCTCTAACGCTTTTTTCTCCATCTCGAGTTGCAGCACTTGGCGCTCGATTTGGTCGATCTCGGTGGGCATGGAGTCGAGCTCGATTTTCAAGCGCGATGCCGCTTCGTCGATCAAGTCCACGGCCTTGTCGGGCAGGAAACGATCGGAAATGTAGCGGTCGGAGAGAGTAGCGGCAGCGACGAGGGCGCTGTCCTGGATGCGCACGCCATGGTGCACTTCGTAGCGCTCTTTCAGTCCACGCAAGATGGCGATGGTGTCTTCGGCCGAGGGCTCGCCGACCAGAACGGGCTGGAAACGGCGCTCGAGTGCGGCGTCTTTTTCAATGTGCTTGCGATACTCGTCAAGCGTGGTGGCGCCGATGGTCGAGAGCTCGCCACGGGCGAGTTGCGGTTTGAGCAAATTTGAGGCATCGACCGCGCCTTCGCTGGCTCCTGCGCCGACGATGGTATGTAGCTCATCGATGAACAAAATGATTTCTCCTGCCGACTCGGTAACTTCCTTGAGGAATGCTTTGAGTCGGTCCTCGAACTCGCCCCGATACTTCGCGCCCGCGAGCATACCGCCGATATCCATGACGATGATGCGTTTGTTTTTCATCGAGTCTGGCACGTCGCCCGAAACGATGCGTCGGGCGAGGCCTTCGACGATGGCTGTCTTGCCAACACCTGGTTCGCCGATGAGAACGGGGTTGTTTTTTGTGCGGCGCGAGAGCACTTGCATCACGCGCCGGATTTCGTTATCGCGGCCGATGACGGGATCGATCTTGCCCTCCCGAGCGCGGGCGGTGAGGTCAGTACCGTATTTTTCGAGTGTCTGGTATTTTCCTTCGGGATTTTCATCGGTGACCTTTTGGCTGCCGCGCACCGATTGGATTGCCTCGCGCGCTTTCGCTTCGGTGAGGCCGGCGGTTTTCAGGAGCTTGCCGGCGGGGGAGTCCGACTTCAGGGCGCCTAACACAAAGTGCTCGACACTAAGGAAATCATCGCCGAGAGCTTCGCGTGCTTCATCGGCGGCATCGAGGTTCGCGCGCAGGCCGTAGCTGAGTTGCGGTTGCGAGGTGGAGCCTTGCACCTTGGGCTCGGCAGCGAGGTTGTCTTGCACGGCGGCCCTCAGCTTGGTGAGATCGACGCCGGCTTTTTGCAGGATGGGGAGAAGGATGCCGCCGTCTTGTTCCAAGAGGGTTTGCAATACGTGAGCGCTCTTGAGTTCCGCATGGCTCGACTTTGAGGCGAGGCGCTGCGCTTGTTGAAGAGCTTCCTGGAGTTTCTGTGTGATTTTATCGAGTCCCATGGTCTTGGTTCTTTCTTGGTTCGTGGTAATGTAGGTGAGGACGCACGCTTTCGCTACGCTGAGGTTGCGATTTATGCGCCTTTTTTGTTGTCATGGATAGGATGTCATAGAGAAAAGTTTATTCAAATTATTTTCGTAAAATTTTCGCTATGATCTAATCAGGCTGATCAGACAGGTGGGACGGATTAGTTGGATCGAGTTCGCCGACGCACGGCAAAGGGCAGCAGCACCGCGAGTGTGAGTGCGGCGGAGATGGCGGCGGCTTGGGGGAGATTGCGGTCGTTAAAAGTGCGTTGAGCGATTTTATTGCCGATCATTTCGCTTTCCTTGCCGCCGACGAGATCGGGGATGATGTAGGATCCGAGCATGGGGATGAAGACCACGATGGCGGCGGTGCTAATGCCGCGGCGGATGCCAGGCAGAAAGACTTGGCGCAAGGCGCGGGCATGGGAGGCACCGAGGTCGCGGGCGGCATCCAGTAGCATGAAATCAAATTTTTCAGCGGCGGCATAGAGCGGTAAGATCGCAAAGGGCAGGAAACTGTAAATACTGACCACGATCACGGTGGCGGGGTGATAAAGGAGCGTTCCGTTTTCGTCTAACAGATGCATGTTCCGCAATCGCATGGCGAGAGGGCCCTCGCTGTGGAGGATTTGTTTCCATGCAAACACGCGGATCAAAAAGTTCGTCCAAAACGGCACTACGACGAGTAGCAGTAGCCAGTTTTTTACTGTAGTCGAAGCGCGTGCCATCGTCCATGCCACGGGCAGCGCGAGCAGCAAACAAGCGACGGTGGTGATCAGCGCGATGACAACGGTGCGGGCGATGATGGTTGGGAAAAAGGGATCCGCCAGCGTCTTGAATGCCGCGAGCGACCAACCCGCCGCGATGCCGCCATGGCTGGTGGCGGGTTTGAAGGCGATGTAACACACCAGCAAGGTGGGGATGGCGACGAATAGAAAAAGCCACAACAAGCTGGGCAGAGAGGCGCGGAGTTCCCGGGATTTCATGGCGCGGCGTCGTGGGGTTCTTCATCCAGCTCGGTCACAAGAGCTTCGTCCTGCGCATCGTAGGATTCTAACAGAAAGCTGTCGTCCGCCTGCCAATGCACCCATACGGCATCGCCCTCGGAGAGTAAGGCATCGGATGCGCTGAACTTCTGGTGCTGCACTTCGGCGGTGAGAAGGAGCGGTCCGCAGCGGACGCGGTAGCGCGTGTGTGAGCCGAAATAAATGTGGTCCTCGATGAGGCCTTGCGCGCGATTGCGATCCGGCACGTCCTCTGGTTCACTGCGGCTGAGATGGATTTTTTCTGGGCGAAGTGAGAGGTGCACTGAGTCGCCGGGGCGCAGGGGTCGCTCGTGTTTTACGATGATAGCCATTTCCACATCGATCCTGGCGCTCGAGTGATGCGGGTCCCGCGTGCTCTCGAGAGTGGCGTTGAGAAAATTCGTTTCGCCGATGAAAGCAGCCACAAACGAATTGTGTGGAGTTTCGTAGATTTCTGTCGGCGATCCGATTTGCTGGATGCGGCCGTGATTCATCACCGCGATCTGATCCGAGATGGAAATGGCCTCGCTTTGATCGTGTGTGACGTAGAGAAAGGTGATGCCGACTTCTTCGTGGATGGCGTTGAGTTCCATCAGCAGGCGTTGGCGGAGTTTCAGGTCGAGCGCGGCAAGCGGTTCATCCAGCAGCAGCACCTGTGGGCGGTTTACCAGCGCGCGGGCGATGGCGACGCGTTGCTTTTGCCCGCCGGAAATGGCACCGATGCCTTTGTCCGCATGCGTTTCCAGATCGACAAGCGCCAGCATGCGATCGACTTCCTGACGGATAGTCTCTTTGCCATGTCCCGCGATCTTCAGGCCGAAGGCGATGTTTTCGCGCACCGTGAGATGGGGGAACAGCGCGTAGTTTTGAAACACCGTATTCACCTTGCGGCGCTCGGGCGGCAGGTCGGTGATATCGATACCATCCAAAAAAATCCGGCCCTGATCCGGTTTGTCAAAGCCCGCCGCCATGCGCAGCAGGGTTGTTTTACCGCTGCCCGATGGCCCCAAGAGCGAAAAGACCTGGCCTTTTTCGATCGAAAGGGAAACATCATCCACCGCCCGGAACGAGCCATACGATTTGCGGATGTTTTCAAAGCGAAGAAACGACATGACCTACGGCCACAACCCACCAAAGCCCAGCGCTGATGACAAGGACATTTGTCGCCGATTTGCCCGGTGCGGAGGAGTGGGCATGCCATTTTTCCTCAGACTGGCCAAAACTTTTCCAAGACAAGTTTGCCAAACCGCGGTTTTTATAAGAGAAGAGTCTTGTCACCATGATGGAAATACTGATCGATCCCGCTCGCCGCTCCGGCTGCGAGGACATTGAAAACTTGGAAAAGGTCATTGAGGCTTCGTCGCTGCGGCAGCGTTCGCCCTTGGATGATATTCTCGATGCCAACGTGGTGGATGAGGAAAAATACTTGCGCGAACTAGCGCATGACATCGGCATGGAGTGGCTGGATAGCATTCCCGTGGTGGAGCACCCATTGCCGCTGCGTGAGCTTTGCGGACCGCGCATCGCCTTGCGCCATCGCCTATTGCCCATCGCCATCATCGAGGAAGGAGATAAAAAGCGTCTGCGCTTGGCTACGTTCGATCCCTTCAATCTCGTCGCCCGTCAAGCCGCCTCGCAATCGCTAGAGGTGACCATCGAGTGGTGCATGGCCTCGCGCCGTCGCATACACGAATCCCTGCGCCGTCTGTATGGTGTCGGCGCGGACACCTTCGAGCAAATTCTCGAAGGCCGCGACCTCGACTACGAGCGCCTGGAATCGCATGATGAGGCCAACGTCATCGACAAGGACGACGATGAAGAGGCCAGCGTGGTGAAGTTTGTCAACCAGATCATCCGTGAATCGCTGGAGCAGCGCGCGACCGATATTCACGTCGAACCGCTCAGCACCAACCTGCGCATCCGTTACCGCATCGACGGCAAGTTGGTCGAGGTGACCGTGCCGGAAAACATCAAGGCCCTGCAAAGCTCGGTCATCGCGCGTTTGAAAATCATGGCGCGTCTCGATATCGCCGAGCGCCGCATGCCGCAAGACGGTCGTATCAACCTGCAGTTTGAAGGGCAGACCATCGACGTCCGTGTTGCCACCGTTCCGACCGTGGAAGGCGAGAGCGTTTCGCTGCGTTTGCTCAACCAAGAAAAATTCTCGCTCGATAAACTCGGCATGGAGTCCTTTGTGCGGAAGCGCATCGAGTCGCTGCTTCATCTCTCCAACGGCATCATCCTCATCACCGGCCCGACGGGTTCGGGCAAATCCACCAGCCTCTACAGCTTCCTCACCGAGGTGAACCACCCGGACCGCCGCATCGTGACGGTGGAAGACCCGGTGGAAAACAAGCTCCCCGGTGTGATGCAGATTGCGGTGAAGTCAGAGATCGGTCTCACCTTCGCCACCGCCCTGCGCTCCATCCTGCGTGCCGACCCGAACATTGTGATGATCGGTGAGATTCGCGACCTGGAAACGGCCGAGATCGCGATTCGCGCCTCGCTCACAGGTCACTTGGTATTTTCCACTCTGCACACGAATGATGCGCTTGGCGGTCTGAGCCGTTTGATTGACATGGGCGTGGAGCCCTTCCTGGTAGCGGCGGCGGTTCGTGCTTTCCTCGCCCAGCGTCTGGTGCGTCGTTTGTGCCCGCATTGCAAAGTACCGCGCGAGGTGACCCATCAGATGCGAGAGGAATTCGGCATCCCGCACGACATCCTCGGCCAGGCATACAGCCCACGCGGCTGCGATCGCTGCCGGAATACGGGATTTTCTGGTCGATTGGCGATTTATGAAGCCGCGCTCATTTCTCCTGCGATTCAGGAAATGGTGACCCACCAAGCCCCCGCAGCCGAAATCCGTGCTCAGGCGCTGAAAGATGGTTATATACCGATGCGCATCTACGGCTGGCACAAGGTCATGCAAGGGCAGACTACCATTGAAGAAATCATCTCTGTGACCGCCACCGATATCGGAGGAGATGACGCATAATACTTGGGATCATGGCAGTTTTTACCTACAAAGCACTCAATAGCAAGGGCGCGGTCAGCCAAGGCGAAATCGATGCCACCGACCGCACCGAGGCCTTGCGTTTGCTCGATCGAAAGGGCCTTCAGCCCGTTTTCATCAAGGAGGCATCCGCCGTCAATGCGGCATCAGCCAAGCCCTCGAAAGCCGCGAAGCCCGCGGCCAAAACGCAGTCGCGCTCGTCTTCTCGCAGCACAGCCGCCGAGGGCGAAAAGGCGAAGCCCACCGAAAAAAGTGAAGGCTTGCTGAAAATGAAGCGCGCCGATGTGGTGATGTTCACTGAGGAGCTTTCCGACATGTTAGGTGGGGGCTTGCAGCTGGAGCCTGCCCTGCTGGCGATGGAGAGCCGGCAAGAACTCGGTAACCTGAAAGCGATTGCTCAGCGCCTGCGCCAGGACGTGCGCGATGGTATGAATTTTTCGAATGCCTTGCGACGCACTAGTGCCGGATTTGACCAGCTCTACTGCAGTCTCGCCGCCGCCGGTGAGGCATCGGGTGCCCTCGATACGATCTTGCGTCGCCAAGCGCACTACCTGAAGACCCTGCAAGAGCTGCAATCCAAGTTCGCTCTCGCGCTGATCTATCCTGGATTTTTGGTGCTCTCTTGCATCGGCGTTTCCATTCTCTTGGTCACGACCCTGATCCCGCAGCTCACCTCGCTGATCCAGAGCACGCCGGGTGCGAAAGTGCCCTTGGGCGCTGCCATTATGATCGGTGCCTCGGATTTCCTCAAGGAATGGTGGCATGTGATCACGCTGGTGCTGGTGGCGGCGACGATCTTTTTCAAAGCATGGAAAGACAATCCCGATAACAAATACGCTTGGGATGGGATCAAACTCAACATGCCACTCTTCGGCAAGCTCATCTCCAGCCGTTTCTACGTGCAGTTTCTCGAAACCATGGCCAACCTCGTCGGCAACGGACTGCCTTTGCTGCGCTCGTTGGAGCTATCGCGTGATGCCACGGGTAACTTGGTCATGCGCAAGCAGCTCGATCAGGTGATCGCACTGGTCGGCGATGGTCGTTCGTTTACCAAAGCCATGACGCGCGCTGGGGTTTTCCCGCCGCTTTTAATCGACATGGTCGCGGTGGGCGAGCAGACGGGAAAAATCGACATCTCCCTGCGCCGCGCCGCCGAGCGCTACGACCGCGAAATGGCTAAGGACATGCAACGCCTCATGGCCCTCGTCACCCCGGTAATCCTCGTCATCATGGCCGGCCTGATCGGCAGCATGATGTATCTGATCTTCACCTCGATCTTCCAGACGATTTCTGGTCTCAGCGGGCGCTCGTGAGAGGTTCCACCGCAGGGAAATGTCACGATCTTTCGGGAAAAAGTCATTTTTTGACGATTTGTGAGCGTTTTTTCTTGCCGTCGGTGATCCAGGTCGGTAACTGCTCTGAGTCGTTTCTGTATAGTCCAAAAGCGCGTTTCTTCTCCCAACTCATCTCTTAGCATGCGAAATTTTCTTCTTCCGCTCGGTGCGGCCCTCATGGTGGCCCTGCTCTTTTCCCAATGTTCTTCTCACTCCCTGACAATCGTCAAGCCCTCGGGGTTCTATGGCGCGCCCCAGTCCATCGTGACAGCGCCACCGTCGGCGCATGTGGTCGCGGCCGCGCAGTCGAAGCCCAAAGACCGCCACAGCATGCCGGTGTATTCCTTTGGCGAGAGAAACCGCTTGGTCCGCACCACGGCCTATACTTGCTCGGAAGATGACCACATCCAATATGGCTCCGCCAACGCCATCGGCACACCGCTGAAATTCACTAACCGTGTGCGCTCGGCCGCCGCTGACTGGTCTTTTTACCCGCTGGGTACCGTTTTTAAGATCAAAGGTGAGTCACAGTTGTATGTTGTCGACGATTACGGCTCGGCCTTGACCGGCACTGGCACGATCGACATCTACAAACCCAATCGCGAGTGGATGAACGCTTGGGGCCGTCGTAACGTGGAAATCGTAGTCATGCAGTGGGGCTCTTTTGAGCGCAGTGCCGAGGTCCTTTCCAAGCGCATGCACCACTCGCATTGCCGTCAAATGTATGCCAACATTCAGCGCATGCGCGGCGGCAAGAGCACCACGGCGATGCGCTGATCGGAAGGCAGGGAGAGCCGTCCGTCTCGCGGCGGTCAAGGAATACCCATCAGTGAATTCCTCCAAGCGCTTCAAGCATACGGGCCGGGCGATCGGTGAAATCACCCTCACATCGGTAAGTGATCGCGGCAGTATTCGTTGCCGTCGGTCGGATGCACGTAGAATTCGAGGTCGGAATCGTCGTGTTCGGTGCGGGAACAGGTGACGCATCGGTGGAGGGCCTGGTCGCTCTTGCGCAACGCGCTGCGGAATTGTTGTTTGCGTTTGAGCAATGCCCAAGCGCCTCCTTGCAGGGCATTGATGATGCCCAAGAGCCCGCCAATAAGGAAGCCGACCAGGTGAGCGGTATTCGCGACAGGACCGAGTGCTCCCGTGAAACATACGACAAGCCAGATCAGCAGCGTGAAAACGGTTTGGCGGTTGAGAATGAATCCCGGATCGGGATGGAGCTTCGAGCGGGCTAACAGAAATCCAAACAGCCCGTAGTTCACGCCGGACATCCCACCGAAATTGGTGCCGCTGATGAAGGCCTGCGCGGTGTTGGAGAGAATCGCAGTGAAGAGCACCAACGCGAGGAATCGCAGCGAGCGGAAACGTGTTTCCAGCACGCGCCCGAAGTCCCATAGCCACATCATGTTGAAAACGATGTGCAGGATGCCGAAGTGCAGAAAAATCGGCGTGACGGCGCGCCAGACCTGGCCTTTCTGAAGATCGCGTGCGGGGTGTGCGAGGATGGCATCGATTTGGTCATTGCGCTGTTTGATTTCCGCCTGCGGGATGGCTTCCCAGTTTGCCAGTTCTTCTTCCGTATACATCACTTCCGCCAACTCGCGTTGGGAGGAAAAAAACAAAGCATCGACTTTTTCCGTCTGATCTCCGATTTGACTCAAGGCTGCCACGATGATGCTCACTCCCATGAGAATCATCGTCACGGTGTAGTAGTGTGTGGCATCGCGCCATGCGCGGTTCTTACCAGAGCGGGACAAAAAGGGATGACTCATGGAAAATAGTGTGCGGCAGATGGTATCGGAAGGGAAGGGGATTGACAAGAGGGCAACGCGTGTCAGTTTCTCGTTCGAAATGTCAGACAATTTGCTCCGCACCCCACTGGAATCGGCACACATCGCACTGGGTGCCCGCATGGTGCCCTTTGGCGGGTGGTACATGCCAGTTCAATACACATCCATCCTCGATGAACACGCTGCGGTGCGGCAACAGGTGGGCATTTTTGATATCTCGCACATGGGTCAGATCGTGGTCACGGGTGCGGGAGCGGAGTCGTGGCTGAAGCGCATGCTGGCCAACAATGTTGAGAAGTTGGATGTGGGACAGGGTCAATACAGTCTTCTGCTCAACGAGCGCGGTGGCGTGATCGATGACCTCATCATCTATCGCGAGGCGGACGATCGTTTTTTTGCCGTGGTCAATGCCTCGCGCATCGAGCAAGATTTTTTCTGGCTGGCACAGCACCAACCGGAGGATGTCGTGCTTGCAAATGAAAGTGACCTATGGGCTGGTCTGGCCGTGCAAGGTCCACTGGCAACGGCAGTTTTCGCGCGATTGTTCACGGGTGTTGTCTTGCCGCCGCGCAATGGCATAGTGCGATTCATGCACGAGGGGCAAGAACTGGTGGTGTGTCGCACGGGCTACACGGGGGAGGATGGCTTTGAGTTTTTCTGCGCCGCCAGCGACGGATCTGCTTGGTTGCAAGCATTCGTAGCGGCGGGCGCCAAGCCCTGCGGTCTGGGAGCGCGCGACAGCCTACGTTTGGAAATGGGCTACCCACTCAATGGCAATGATCTATCGGAAGACCTCACCCCACTCGAAGCGGGATTGGGAGTCTTTGTGGATTGGGATAAGGGCGACTTTATCGGGAAGGATGTGCTTCTTGCGCAAAAAAAATCCGGTCTTACACGCAAACTGGTGGGCCTGCAGTATCTCGAAAAAGGCGCTCCGCCCCGCACTCACTACACGGTGGAGAGCACCGATGGCCAGGTCATCGGTGAGCTATCCAGTGGCTTGCTTTCTCCGAGCTTGATGACGGGTATTGGCATGGCGTATTTGCCGATCGAATCCACCAAACTTGGCACTGTAGTGAATATCGATGTGCGCGGGCGAAAATTTGCCGCCTCGGTTGTTAAAAAACCATTTTACAAACCCGCCCCGAAACAGGCATAAACCTCTTAGACATGAATATCCCAAGCGACCTCCGATACAATCAATCTCATGAATGGCTTCGCCTCGAAGGCGATGTAGCCACGGTAGGCATTACCGATCACGCGCAAGCCGAGCTGACCGATGTGGTGTTCGTCGAGCTCCCCGTCCTCGGTCGCCAGGTGGACATGGGTGACCCGACCGCGGTTGTGGAATCGGTGAAAGCCGCGAGCGATATTTACGCGCCGATCTCGGGAGAAATCATCGAAGGCAATCCAGAGGTGGAAGCCGATCCTGCTCTCGTGAATACCGATCCGTATGGCAAAGGCTGGATTTTCAAAATGCGCGTCAAGGACGTGGCCGGTATCGAGAAATTGATGGATGCCGCCGCGTATCAAGCGATGATTTCCTGAGGCCTGGTTTGGCATGAGGTGGTATCTGTTGCAGTCGATGCTTTGCCGCCCCAGAGTCAGGGAAATTTTTTGCTTCGGCGGTTGCGGCGACGGGCAAAGTATCGCATACTGACTTGGTGAAAGTCGGTATCATGGTGAATGAGCGCAAGGCGGACGCACGTGCTGCCGTTTCCGCGCTGCGGGATGTCTTGCGGTCGCGTGGGATCGAGGTGCTGCTGCATCATCCGGCGGCTTCTTTGATTTCCTCCACGGATTCCTTCGATGCCTCGGAGCTCGCGGCGCAGAGCGATGTCATCGCCGTGCTAGGAGGAGACGGCACGATGCTGTCCGCGATGGAAAAACTGGGCAGCACGGACAAACCGGTAGCGGGCATCAACATAGGCACGCTGGGCTTTCTCACGAGCTGTACGGAAAACGAGCTGGAGCTTTTCGCCGATGCGCTGCTGAGCGGCGATTACCGCACGAGTGAGCGGACCTTGTTGCAGTCGGTGATCCTCCATGCAGATGGAACGCGGCAGGAGTTTGCCGCCTTGAACGAAGTGGTGCTCGCACGCGGACAAACGGGCAAACTGGTGAGCCTGAGCGCCCGCATCAATGGCGAAATTCTCAATCACTATCGCGCGGATGGCTTGATCGTCACCACTCCCACCGGTTCCACGGCCTACAATCTCTCGGCGGGCGGTCCGCTCATCAGTCCGGACGCGCGGGTGTTTGTGATCACGCCGATTTGTCCGCATTCGTTGAGTTATCGCTCGTTGGTGATCGATGACGCTTCCGAGGTGGAAATCATTCCCGAGGGCTCGGGCGATGAGCCGATGTTTTTCACCGTGGACGGGCGCGATATCGTGCAGATGTTCGCGGGTAGCCGCATTCAGGTGAAAAAATCGAGTCGCTCATTTCATTTGCTGCGACTCAAGAACCGCTCTTTCTATGAAGCGCTGCGTCAGAAGCTCGGCTGGCGCGGATAATTTTCCGCGAGTCACACATTGTGATTGGAGTTTGCAGGACTCTTTGGTTTGATCATGCGCATGCGCTACAAGGCCATTGATCCTCAACTTTTCATTCGCAATCGTGAAAAACTTCGCGTTCTGCTGCCGCCTAACAGTATCGTGATCGTGGTGGCCAATGATGTTTATCCCACCAACGCGGATGGCTCCATGCCCTTCAAGCAGAATGCGGATTTGTTCTATCTCTGCGGCGTCGATCAGGAAGAAACAGCGTTGGTTTTGTTCCCCGATGCGATCGACCCCAAGCAGCGAGAAATCCTGTTTGTCAAAGAGACCAGCGAGCACATCGCGATCTGGGAAGGCGAAAAACTCAGTAAAGAACAAGCGCGCGCGGCGACGGGAATCGAACGCATCGAGTGGATCACCACGTTTGAGCCGATGCTCCATCAGCTCATCCCGCAGGCGAACCACATTTTCCTCACGACCAATGAATATCTTCGGGCGCACTTGATCGTGGAAACGGCGAACGACCGCTTCATCAAAAAATGCCAGCAACGCTACCCCTTGCATCGCTACGAGCGCCTCGCGCCATTGATGCATCAGCTGCGTATCATCAAGGAGCCGCAGGAAATCGCCATTATGCAGCACGCATGCGATATCACGGAGTCGGGCTTCCGCCGCTTGCTATCGTTCGTCAAACCCGGCGTGGGCGAGTGGGAAGTGGAAGCGGAATTACTGCACGAGTTCGTGCGTCGCGGTTCGCGCGGCTTCGCTTATCAGCCTATCATCGGCTCCGGCAAAAATGCCTGCGTGCTCCACTACATCACTAACGAAGCCGTTTGCCAGGATGGTGACATGCTTTTGTTAGATGTGGCTGCGGAATACGCCGGCTGGGCCTCCGACCTCACACGCACGATCCCCGTCAACGGCCGATTCACCAAACGGCAGCGTGCCGTGTATGATGCGGTGCTGCGTGTCCTGCGCGGTGCCAATGAAATTCTGCGCCCCGGCAACACGCCCGCGCTCTATCAGCAACAGGTGCTGGAGTTGATGGAAAAGGAACTGGTCGATCTCGGATTGATTGAGATGAAAGAAGCGAAAAAACAAGGTCCGGACAAACCGTTGGTGAAGAAATACTTCATGCACGGCACCTCGCATCATCTCGGGCTCGATGTGCACGACGTTTTCCCTCCGCATCAGCCGTTCGGCGTGGGTATGGTCTTCACCATCGAGCCGGGCATTTACATTCGCGAGGAAAATATGGGCATCCGTTTGGAAAACGACGTGGTCATTGGCGAGACTAGCAACTTCGATCTCATGGGCAAGATCCCCATCGAGGCCGAAGAAATTGAAGCGTTGATGAATGGGTGATTTTGTTACCTGCGGCACCAACTAGGAAGTTCACTGGATATCCCCTCGGTGGTGAATACCCATTCTCCCCGTGAGGCCGATCAAATTACGGCATCATTCCTTTTTCCCGAGCCACTCGGTCCCTCAGCCATTTTCTTTGCGGGAATCATCCCCTAGGGCAGATCATCCTCATCGCCCGGAACAGGCGGGATGAGATCCTCGCGTTGCAACAAACGCTCGAGATCGAGGTCGTCGAGTAGGTCTTCTGGAGTCCGCTGAACGATCATTGCGTAGGGCATGATGCGATCGAGCTCGGCGATGGCGCAATGCACCATGGACGTGATGATATCGGCATCGTAGCGCTCTTTTTCGAAAAGATTGGTGATGCGGAAAACGAGGAATTGGCGATCGAGATCATATTCAAATGATCCGAGATTGAGATATTTGTTTGCGCGACAGAGTAGCTCTAACAGCGGTGCGACATGGTCATCGCCAATGGGCAGCGGACTTTCCCCCACGACGGCTAGCGCGTTGATGGGCGTGTAAGATTGCGCATGTAGCTGGATGCGAGTGTGATGAGCGGAAAACGAGGCACGGATCACATCGCGACCCTCGAGGAGTTCGCAGTGCCAGCCGTTGTTGCCAAAGACGGATTCGACCGAGAGAATTTGCAGAGATGGAGGACGCATGATCAGAGAGTGGGTGAGGCGGTGGCGCGTTGGGCAGCTAGGGAGGTGACCAAGGCACGCAGCAATTCGCGCTGGGCGGGTAGTATAGGTGCAAGCGAAACCATCACGCCAGCGGATTTTTCGGCGGTGTAATGGATGAGTAGCCGGCGGAGATTCTGGTCGCACTCGACTGAATCGATCACCGACCACAGCACGAGCTGCATGTTTGCCTCAGGGCGGAATAATGGGAAAATCTCGATACCCAGCGGAGTGAAGATCAGGTAGGCGTGGCGAATGCACCGCACCGCCAGCCGCAGCATCACCCAAGCACCGAACAAGGGAAATAAAGCTGTCCACAGATACCCTTCCCATCGAGGTGCTTCGAATTCAGTTCCTTGTGTCGCCAGCACCACCACCCCCAGAGCCAGCGCCAGCAAAAACGCGGCCAGTACCAGAAACAGACGTCCCTGCGTCGCCCGCGTGAAGCGCACTTCTTTTTCCGGTGAGGCGAGTGGTTTGGGAGTGGCCATAACTTGTGGTGAGGGCTTGAGCATTCACAGATCGCGGGTCGGGTCAATGCCATGATTGCAATCATGTGCGCGTTCATTCGCACCGATTGGAAAAAACGACGGAATTTCTTATCGCCAATCACAGCCGACAGGTTAGGATGCGACCGTCACCATGGACTGGCTCACTTCTGAATTGTTTTGGTTTCTGTTAGGATTCTGCTTGCTCGTCGCCGAGTTTGTCTTGCCTGGCATCATCATTGTATTTTTCGGTATCGGTGCATGGATCGCCGCGCTGACGACATGGCTCGGCCTGACCGAGAGTGCTGCTTCGCAAAACATCGTGTTCGTGATCTCCTCTGTGATTCTGCTTTTTGTGCTGCGCCATCGTTTCAAAAAAGCTTTTATGGGAACTTTTACGAACGACACTGTGGAAGACGAATACACAGGAAAAGAAGCGCGCACACTCACTGACATCGATGACCAACAGGGCAAAATTGAGATGAAAGGTGCGGAGTGGAATGCTCGCTCCATCGCGCCTATCGCCGCCAACGCTTGGGTGATCATCGAGCGCCGCGAAGGTCTTACCCTACACGTCCGTCCCCGCTAATCTCCCCGACAAACAACACATATCATGAACGCATCATTCCTTATCCTCGCTAACACCGGAGTCACGATCGTCTCGCTCGGTCTCGTCATTTTGGTCATCGTCGCCTTGGTCAAAACGGCAAAAATCGTGCCGCAGCGCACGGCCTACGTGATCGAACGACTCGGGAAATACCATCGCACGCTCGATGCCGGATTCCACATCCTCATTCCTTTCATCGATCGCGTCGCCTACCGGCACTCGCTCAAGGAAATGGCGATGGATGTGCCGCCGCAGATGTGCATTACCAAGGACAACATTGCGATTGAGATCGACGGTATCCTTTACATGCAGGTGTTGGATCCCAAGCTCGCCTCGTACGGTATCGACAACTATTACTACGCCGCCTCGCAGCTCGCGCAGACGACCTTGCGTTCGGAAATTGGCAAGCTGGAGCTCGATAAAACGTTCGAGGAGCGCGATACCATGAACGCCAGCGTGATCACTGCACTCGACAAAGCCTCCGAGTCCTGGGGCCTGAAAATTACGCGTTACGAAATCGCCAACATCAAGCCGCCGCAATCGGTGCAGGACGCGCTGGAAAAACAAATGCGTGCTGAGCGTGAGCGACGCTCGCAGATCGCACTTTCCGAAGGTCAGCGTGAGGCGCAGATCAACGTTGCCGAAGGTCAGAAGCAGGACACCATCAAGCACTCGGAAGCGCTCAAGCTGAAGCAAATCAACGAAGCCGAAGGTAAGGCCCGTGAGATCGAGTTGCTTGCTGTCGCCACCGCACAAGGCATCCGTCAAATCGCCGATGCCATCATGCAACCCGGCGGCAAAGAAGCCGTGAACTTGCGCGTGGCGGAGCAGTATGTGATCCAGTTTGGCAATCTCGCCAAAACGAACAACACGATGATCATTCCATCGAATCTCAGCGACATCGGCGGCACCGTGGCCAGCATTTCCAAAGTGCTAGAGAACCTCAAATCCTCGGGGACCGTAACGCCCACCGCCGCAACCCCACCACCCGTGCCGCACTGGCAGGGGTAAGGCGCATCGTTTCTATTTTGTCGCCACATACAGACTCACCACGCCGAAGGTCAGTTCCTCGACCTCGGCGTTGGCGAATCCGTTATCGCGCATGAGTTGGCACATGGCATCACCTTGCGGGAATTGTTCAATCGAAGCGCCGAGATACTCGTAGGCGTCTTTTTCCTGAGTGAGATAGCCGGCGATTTTCGGAAGCACGTTGTGCAGATACCAGCGGTAGGGGGCTCGCAGTGGGCCTGTGGGTAGCGAAAAATCCAGCACCACCAAACGACCGCCCGGCTCTAGCACCCGCGCCATTTCACGCAGAGCGGCGGGGTAATCCGCCATGTTGCGCAGACCGAAGGCAACCGTGACCACATCGTAGCTAGCATCGGCAAAGGGCAGGCGCAGGGCATCGGCGACCATCGTCTGCGGCAGACCACGGGCAGAAGCGTGAGCGAGCATTTCCGCGCAAAAATCCGTGGCCATGATGGACAAACCGGGGCAGGTGTCCTGAATTTCCAGTGCCAGATCTCCGGTGCCGCTGGCGACATCGAGCATCTTGCGTGCCTTCCAGTTACGGATTTTCCAAGCCACCCGCTTGCGCCACCAGATATCCATGCCCCCGCTCATCACGTGATTGGCCATCACATAGCGATCCGCAATGCGGGCGAAGGCGTCTTTGACATATACAGCATCAGGCACACCTCTCCGTAGCGCAGATCTGCTCACTTGGCAAGGAGAAGGGCGGAATGAGACGCTCCGATCCTACGCTTATTTGATCGTTTGTGGCGTGAGCGTTTTTTGATAGTCTAACAAAAGTTTCTCCGATTGTTCTTCCGCTTGTGGCAGAGGAAGGCCAGCGGGGACGCCGGGGCGGATGTGGCGGGTTTTGGTAAGCCAGGCGTGCTTCAGCAGGGCATTGCGTTGCGAGAGAATGTTCAGGGCTTCGCCCTCGGCCATAACGGGCGTGCCGGGAAGTTTCCAAAGCGACCACAATTGGTTGACGATGGAGGTGGCGATGAAGTCATGCCCTTGCGGACCGGGGTGAACTTTGTCGCCTGCGAAGACGAAGCTGGGATTTTTTTGCTTCGCCTCAGCGATCGCCGTGCGGAGATCGGGTCGGATATCGATGACCTGCCAACCCTTTTGCGAGAGCAACCATGCGGCCTGCGCATCGAGCACGACATCGTAGCGTTGCGGGTCTTGCGAAGGATGATCCGCATCGTGTAGTGCTGCGGTGATGGCCACGAAAGTGCCTCCCCGTTTTTCGACCGCGTCTTTCAGGCGCCCCATGCCGTCCTGGAAGGCTTTTTGGCGGGTGTCATCGAGTGGTAGGTAAATGCCATCGTTCATGCCGTAACAGGCGAGAACATGGGTCGGTTTGAACTCCTGCAAGATGCGCTCCAACCGCTCGTGCAGACAAGGGCGGGGAAATTTTCCCCCGGCGTGTCCTTTTTCTGATAGACCGGACACCGTCTCGCTGGACAAGCCGAAATTGACAATGACCGCATCCGCGAAGGACGGTGTGGAGCGCAGGGCAGACTCCACCAAGGTGGGCCAGCGACCACCGTAGGCGATACTGTCGCCGAGAATCGCCACGCGCGCCTGAGAAGCCTGCGAGGCAAGGGTGGAGAAGATGGTGAAAAGAATCGACAGAAAGGTTTTCATGGAAATCTGTTAGGAATTCACTTTGCGCAAAAACGGCACCAGTTCGTCCACGCCGAAGTCCGCTAGCACCGTGCCGTGCCAGTCGAGCGTGGGCGCCTTGCTCTGACCTGACAGTGCCACCATTTCCGCCATCGCCTCGCGATTGCCGCTGACGACTACAGTTTCATAATCGATACGCTGGCGATCGAGATAATCGATGACATCATCGCACCAAGGGCAACCGACTTTGATATAGAGAATGGGTAGGGACATGATTTGATTTAGCTTTGTAATTGATCTAGTAGGTGAGTAGCGAACTCGGGCAGAAACTTTCCTAAATCGATCAGATGATCCTCCACTGTCAATCCTCGTTTTTGAGAAATGCCGCCGATTTGGTCCATCACATGCAGAGGTTCTAACTCAAAAAGCATGAGTAAATAATCTTGAGGATGGATGGCGATGATTTGCCAAGGAGCGAGTGCTTGCGTTTGAAAGTCTTTCAGATTGAAAGTCAGAATCACTTCCGCCTTGCTCTGTATGGCGCAAGCCAAAACATGACGGTCCTTGGGATCGTTGGTGCACTGATCCATCATGTGCTCATAACCGGCGACAAGTGATTCAGGAAATGCGGCGCGCAATTGCCTTTGAAAACTCTCCGCGATCCTCTCAGGCCAGCCAAGATGCAGGATCTGAGTTTTGCGCGTTTCGGTCAAAATGATTTCGCTCCATAGTGGTAGATCGAGGCGAGGCTTTTCCGCGAGTAAGAGAAGAAGATTGGCCACTCCATAGTTAGCGAGCACGCATGCATCTAACACCACCTTGAAGTCTGCCCTCATGAGTTCTAGGCTGGCTCGGGAAAATACAAACCTGCCTCGATGACTTCATCAGTCAACTGATCGATGCACTCGCGCCGATTGCGGTCGCGTTTTTTCTCGTAATCAAGCAGATCCTTGAACGTCACACGGCGGTGGGTGCCTACGCGATGAAACGGAATTTCGCCTTTCTCCAAGAGATCGACGAAAAACTGCCGCGACATACCGAGGTAATCCGCTGCCGCCTGCGTAGTGAAAGCCTCATCCTCTGGCAGCATGACGATGGCCTTACGTTCCGACATGAGACGCACAATCCGAGAAAAGTGTTGATAGAGCGCTGCTGGAATCTCCAACTGATTCCCCAAGCGATCCGTCAGCAGGATGTGTCCGGAGCTGGCGAAAAACTTCGCCATTTTTTCCAATTCCTCAGCAGGAATCATGGACGGATCGAGACGATTGTTGCGAGTGGTGATCATGTTAAATGAATAAGTAGAAAAACGCTAACACGGTCACTAGATTATGCAAGCCATATTCGCTATATCCGCTACAATCGCCATACTCACCTTGGCGGCGGATGGTGTAGTTTCTCGCGCTTGGATGCTTCTTCCAGTCGGGTTTTTTCCTTGGTGGTGAGGCTGTCGATACCGCTTGAGGCGATTTTTTCGAGGATGCGATCGACTTCTTTTCGTTCGTTGTGGCGCTTGCGGTTTTCTTCATAGTCGCGGGAGCGCTCGCCGGCTTGGTGCGATGGGGTGCCGAATTCTCCCTCCTGGCTGCCCGTGATCCATTTCCGGCGGATGGCCCACCAGATCAAGAGCGCGATTGCGGCGATGATCAGGAACTCGGTCATAGGTCATGCATCAATCGATCATTCGCACGGCGTGTTTTTTCGAGAGCTTCAGAACATCGCCGGATTGAGGCGATACGGCAGCGAGGGGATCGGTGAGTTTTTCGCCATTCAACTGCACGGAGCCACTGGTGATGAATTGCTTGCGCAGCTCGCTATTGGATTTTTCCAAACCGAAGGCGGTGGCGAAAGCGTGGGCAGAAAGCGAGAGCACCGTGAGATCGGCGGGGAGTTGTGAGAGGGAAATTTCTGGCAACTCTGCTTCGGCGAGATTGCGTTTGGAGAAGCGCAGGTCCCAGTCGTCGCGTGCGGCGAGGGCGGCGGCTTCATCGTGGTAACGCGCGGTGAGTTTCTGGGCGAGGGCTTTTTTCGCTTCCATCGGGTGACCGCTAGGATCGCGTGTTTCCCCTAACAAAAGCTGGTAGTAGCGGTCCATCAGGGCATCTGAGACGCTCATCAGTTTGCCATACATTTCCTGCGGGCTGTCGTTGACGCCGATGTAGTTGCCGTAGGATTTGGACATTTTTTTCACGCCATCGAGCCCTTCGAGCAAGGGCATGAGCATGACGACCTGTTGCGGTTGGCCTTCTTCTTTTTGTAGGTCGCGGCCTACGAGGATGTTGAATAACTGATCCGTGCCGCCGATTTCCACATCGCTGCGCACGACCACTGAGTCCCATCCTTGCATGATTGGGTATTGTAGTTCATGCAGGCGCACTTCTTGGGCGTCGTTGAGGCGGGTGCGGAAATCCTCGCGTTGGAGCATTTGTTGCAATGTCACGCGGCCATTGAGTTTTAGCACTTCCTCGTAAGTCATTTTGCGGAACCAATCACCGTTATAAACGACCTCGGTCTTCGCTCGATCAAGAATCTTAAACGCTTGAGCCGTGTAAGTTTCCGCATTGGCGAGAACTTCTTCGCGCGTTAGTGGCGGGCGTGTGGCGGAGCGACCGGTGGGGTCGCCGATGGTAGCGGTGAAGTCGCCTATGATCAGCACGGCTTGGTGGCCTAGCAATTGGAACTGGCGGAGTTTTTCCAGAGCGACGGTATGCCCGAAATGAATGTCCGGCGCGGTGGGATCGACGCCAAGCTTGACACGCAGGGGGCGACCGGAGGCGAGTTTTTCTGCAAGCTCTTTTTCCGAGAGAACCTTGGCGGCTCCCGTAGTGAGAATGGTTAACTGTTCAGTGGGCGACAACGACATTGGTGAGAGAGTAATGAGACGTGCGATGAGTGGCAAGGCGTTAGTGAGCGTGAGTTTTACGACAAGCGCTGCGTGCCACTTTCCGTGTGGACCGGTCAGGGGGGGCTCGTTGGCTTAGCGCTGGGAAAGCGCGATGCGGTTAGAAATCGAGGTAGATTTCAGTACGGCGGTTGGCGCGGCGGCCTTCGGGATCGTCTTCGCCGGACGCTTTGACATTGGGACGTCGTGGTTCGGTTAGGCCCTTGGCTGCGGTGACGATTTGGTGTGTATTCACTCCAGCGCTGATCAGATACTCCTTAACGGCATTCGCGCGTTCTTGTGAGAGGCCTTGATTGTAGTCTGCTGAACCGAGGGCATCGGTGTGGCCAGAGAGATGGATTTTTTTTCTGGTGTCTGTCTTGAGAATCATCGCGACGATGGCCAACTGCCGCTCGGTGCGTCGGGTGAGGCGTTCTTCATCAAATTCGAAATACAGCACCAGTGTATCTCCGCCGGCGGGGTTCTTGATCAGTGGTGTGTAGTAAACGTCACCGCCAGCGAAGCGCTGGGCGTAGTCACTGAGAAGTTGATCGAGATTTAATTCGTCGATGATCCAGTTTGGATTATTGGCATTTTTTTTCAGGATGATGGCAAACTGTGCCGCCTGAGTTCCATCGGCAGCTTGAACGTTTGCGAGGAAAGAAGCGATGTTGTCTTTTTGCAAAATGGCGCGCAGTGGTTTTTCGGGACGCAGTCGGTAGTTGCCTTCCTCGAATAAAATGCAGAGTCCGACCAAGGTGGCATCGGACACTTTTTCCGTATTCACAAATTCCTTTGCTAGAGTGAAATTCTGACTGAGCACGGCAAGCAGGAACGAGTCCGTGATCCCCAGTGAGTCTACCATCATCGCGCGAGGGATAGGCTCACCATCGGCGGGTGGCAGGGTGATTTTGTCTACTTCCCAGAGCAGTCCGTTTTTGACGAGATCAAAATAAATGCGATCGCGTCCGGGTTCGCGATCCGCCAGTTCGAGGGCGTAACGTGCTCTCTTATTCAGTTCTAGCTCACCCACCTGCCTTACGGGATTCGGAGCCCTGAGTTTCAGAGTGGTGCTTAATTGTTTTAGTTGTTCGCGCGTTTCTGGATCCATCGCCCGCGCTCCGATGAGCTTCTCGGCTGTGGCGAAGTCCTGATTGGCGAGAGCATTGCCGATGGAGGTGATCAGATCAATTGGATCCTCTTTTCCAGGTTGCTGTGGCACCGAGCCAGTGGTTTTCAAATTTTCCTCGGCCTCTTGCAGTGCCGTGAGTGGAGTAACGGGTGGCGTCTGCGGATTCACTTGCAGCACCGGTGGTTTTTCCCATTGCGATGAGAGAGGGATTAGGGTTCGACGCTTGTTTTTCTCCAACAAGATGAGAGTCACGGTCATCGCGACGAGCACGAGCAACAGGAAAAAAATCAGTGGAGCTTTGGATTTTGATGCCGATGGTCGTATCGGATAGCCCTCAAGATCTGGCGGTGGAATGGTGATATCCTTCATCGGAGTAAGCGGTTATTCTCCTAGCATCGATTTTACCCACGAATCCAGTTCGTTGGCCTCATCGAAGTAAACTTTTAATTGGCGAGCTAAGTCTTGTTGTCCCGATTTCTGAGCGCTGGCACCCATTTCCCTGAGTCTGAGTAAATAGGAATCGCGGATTTTTTCGTTACGCATTTGATAGGCCGTCTCGGCATCGGTTTGTTTTGTCAGTGAATACGTATGAATTTTCACAATACTTGGATGCATAACTGGAATGGCATCGCCTCCGCTTGCATCTCTCTCACGAAATCCTACGCGCTGGATTTCGGCCACTTCCTCGGCCGATGGAATGCGGCCTTGGTTTGTGATTCTTTTGAGAAGATCGACTGGCATCTGCCACTGCATTTTTTCTACGGGCTTCAGGCCGCGCAACCATACATCGAGGTCCCAGTTGAATGATTTGACATTCGCTGCGAGCTTGTCGTTGCGCTCTTTGGCAGAGCTGGCGAGAAGAGTGCGACATTTGGTAACAAGAGCGGCAATGTCGGTAGTTGTCCCGCTCATGTTTACTGGTCCGGAAGCTGTGGCATCTGGATCTTTGCTCCACTCAAGCAATACTCCATCGGCTTGGTCTTCTTTGTTTACGTTGTGCCAGCCTTTCTTCGGCAAATAGACTAGGAGCGTTGCGGTCTCATTTTCGTCGGGAGACTCCGCTGCCCACTGTGCATAGGTCCATGGTTCTTTGGTGGACCATTCCCAGACGCCGCCCACTTTTTCGCCGCCAATCCAAATGCCGCGATCAGCGTTGAGCGAGCTAAGATGATCCGTGACCCAGTAACCTTCTTCCTTATTGCTAAGAGCCGCCACATGCGCGCCTGCCTGTTGTGCCAACTCGTAGGCTTCCACGCGATTCATGGGGCGCAGGATGGGCAGGTAGTAACGAGCTCCCGCGGCTTCGGTGCCGGGAGGGAAAAGCGGCGTATGAGTGTCTAACGATTTACGAGTGGCTTGCAGCAAATTCGCCAACGAGGAGGGATTTGAGCCATCGCGATGCCATGCCATGACGAAAGGGAAGGCCCGCGCCGCTTCACTGGCTCTCACGTTTCCGAGGTGAGACAAGGTCGCATAGTTTCCGATGCCGGGAGGAGTTTTTTCCATGGACCAAAGCGAGCCATCGAGAAGGATCCATTGATCACCGCCGCTCCGACCTGCTCCGAGCCAGATCGTTTCGTTGTTTTTCAGCAGCGATGCCAAAAATGTCAACTCGTCTGCATTCGTGGGCAGGGCTATGTGAGCGCCATATTTTTCCGCGAACAGCAGCGCCGCGTCCCATGACATCGGCTCAGGCACGAGGAAAAAATCCATTTCTCCGCGCCGTTTTGAGCCCACCGGCATCTCGTCGCGCGCACCCTTGGATAAGTCGTATTGCAAGCGCTCCAGAGACTCCATAGCCGTCTCCTTCTTTTCCTCGACTGGTGCCACAGGAGGCGTGATGGGTGTGACGGGCGTGATCGTTTCCGGTTCGGGCAAGGGCGGTGTCTTAATGCGCGCCATCTCTTCTTCGGCTTCGCGACGACGGCGCATGGCTTCTTCCTTTTGCTTGTTGTTGTAGGCTTGCTCCCGCGCGGCTACTTCTTTTTTGTGAATCTGTAATTTTTGGTAAACAAACACGAGCACCACAGCAAGAGCGGCGATGATGAGTAAATTCCGCACGTAGCTCCAACTGGCATTTCCCGAGGAAACGACGAGGGCGGGCAAGGGTAATTCATCGGCATCCTCTTCTTCTCTGGCAGGTGTGGCGGGGGTCTTCGCCGCTACGGGCGTCTTTACGACCGCTGCGGGTCGGGCCATCGGCTGCGGGCGGGCTGCGGCAACGGCTGCGGGGCGTGCGACTTTTTTGTCGGCGGAGCTGCCCGGCTTGATCGCCTCACGAATGGCATTCGCCATCGCGGTGGCGTCTGGGTAGCGCATCACCGGATTGGGATGCGTGGCCCGTTGGATGAGGGCATCAAACTCTTTTCCGCACTTGCACAATGATGATGGCAGGATGTGAGGTGCGGGTTTCTGACCCGTGAGCAATTCATGCAAAATGACGCCGACAGCAAAAAGATCCGCGCGACGATCCGCTTTTTCCGGCCGCGAGATCACCTCGGGCGCTGCGTAGCCGGGCGTGCCCATGGCAATGCCATCGTTTTTGATGCCCGTTGCTTGCGCGAGGCCGAAGTCGCCGATTTTTGGTTCAATCTTGGGAGTGAGTAAAATGTTCGCCGGCTTGATGTCGCGGTGGATGATGCCGTTTTCGTGAGCGTGGCTGAGACCTTCGCAAATGGCGATGACAATGCGACTCGCCTCTGCGGGATCGATTTTTTTATTCCAAGATGAGTGATAGAGCGACTTCCCGGGCACATACTCCATCGCGATGTAGAGCATCCCATCGACGTCGCCGGAGTCATAAATGCCGATGAGGTTCGGGTGATTCAGCCGAGCCATGGCGCGGGCCTCGGTCTGGAAGGAGGCGCGGAATTCCGGATCGGCACTGAGCTCACGGGGAAGAATTTTCACGGCCACCTCACGATCCAGCGATACTTGCTTGGCGAGATAGACTGCCCCCATTCCACCCTGAGCGATAAAATTGATAAAATGGTAAGCTGGTAACAACTTGTTCAGCGTCTCGATCGCAGGGGGTGTAAAAGCTGGTGATTCCACAGGAATGATTGTTTTATACAGTGATTTGTTAGCACGAGTCTTTCCAGAAATCCAGAAAAATCAAGCAGATCTGAAAAAAAGTGATCGCAGGCAAAATCGATTGGCAAGGCTGCGGGAGCTTGCTAGCGTCGCGTGTGAACGAGCCGTATCTGCGATCTGATCTAACTGCCATGGCGCTGCTGCTCGGCTGTATTTCGATGGCATGCCTGGTGCTGCTCGCAGGAGTATTGTTGAAACAAAGACAGCGTCTGATGCAGCCGCTGCTCCGCGATGACCAAGGTGTTTTGCTGCCCATGCCCCCGCCACTTCCCTCGTGGGGAAGAGTGCAAACGTGGTGGTGCCATGTCGTTGACATTCTCGGCTTGCTGCTCATCGGTGGCATTTTTGTTTTTTTTGGTGTGGCGACTGTGAGCGCCGCGGGACAAGAAACGGAAAAAGTCCTGAGCACATCGACTCTGTGGGCTAATATTCTAACCTTTGCCTCACTCGTTGCGGTAGTGTTTCTCATCGTCCATCGCCGCGTAACGCCTGTCACTTGGCTGGGCCTGCGCTGGCAGCGGTGGACGCATTTTTTCTGGATCGGCCCCGCGGTGGTCGTGGTGATGTGGGTCGTGATGATCATGCTCATGCAATCGGGCTATATCGCGTGGTTGGAAAAAGTCGTGGGCACTAGCAGCACTCAGGATGCCGTGGCATTGCTGCGGGAGAGCGAGGATACGATGAGTCTAACGCTGATGGCGTTTTCTGCCGTGTTTGTGGCGCCGCTCGCGGAAGAGGTGATCTTCCGTGGGTATCTCTATCCGGTGGCAAAATCGTTCGCAGGTCCCAACGCTGCGATTTTCTTCAGCGCTTTGCTTTTTGCCGCCTGTCACGGCAATATACCGCTGATGCTACCGCTGTTTTTGTTAGGGATTCTGTTGGCTCTGGCGTATGAATGGACGGGGTCACTCTGGGCGTCCATCAGCATCCATTTTTTCTTCAACGGAGCGACCGTGGCGACGCAACTCGCCGCGCGCGCGGGACTTTTTCCGGAGATTCCCTCGTCATGACTCGCGTCGTGGACATAGGCGAGGACGCTCTCGTCTCGAGGCTGTTGGAGCAGATGCCTGCCGCTTCCACTGATCTTTTCGTGGGCCCAGGTGATGACTGTGCGGTGGTTCCATTTTCTGAGAGCGAGTGGCAACTGCTTAAGACCGA
>CAMDAD010000027.1 GCA_945888515.1 Akkermansia muciniphila
TGTGCGCAGAGCACCCTTGAGCACCGCATCGGCCTTGCTGGCTTCGATGAGAGTTTGTTTTTCCAGTCGGGTGACCATTTCCTTGACCGCCATGAGCACAGCGGGTTGGAGCTTGGCTAACAATTTTTTATAAAAGTCATTGATATTTCCCGATGCGCGCGCCTCCTCTTTCGCCGCCGCTTCCATTTTTGCGGCGACATCTAGCGGATCGTCTCCGGCAAATTGAACAGCGTAAACTTCCGGAGCATGCTGCTGGAGCAGAGGGAAGAGATCTTTCGCATCAGGGTAGCCCAGACTGCCCTCAATGTATTCCAACTCCAGACCAGTAGCGGCTAATACGGTTTTGGTGGCTTCGATGCACTCAGGACCAATTCCTTGGCCTTTGATGATCAGAATGGTGGAGCGAGAGATGGATGGATTCATGCTGTGTGAGGTAATGAGTGATGCGCCGACGATGAAAAAGAGAGAACTTGCTGCCGTGGCGCGCGACCAAGTAATGCAAGATGTTTGCATTTGCAACTTGTCATCTGTGAAAAAATGACTGCCGCGATTTTTCCCCTGCCTGCGGTGGTTTTTTTCTGTTAGAATGCTAACAAATTCACTTCCAGGTAAGCAAAGTCGGTATCACCAGATCGCATGGCATTCTGGGTGAATTCACCAGCAGTGAAATGTGCGAAGCCGATGATGATCTCGACCTGAGGCATGCTAGGAAAAGACAGAATCTCATGACTCTGGCATGCGCACTCGTCCGCTGATGGATGGGGAAATTCATGGATTGCGTCCTAGTCGCCGAGGCGTAAGGGCGCGGCTTCCATCCGTCAAGAATGATCACAGGAGAAAAATGACATGCTAAAACTGTTAGGTGAGTTCTGGTTTCTGATGATGATGCGTGTGAGGTGGACGACGTTTTCGTCGCATGGCATGCATGCCAGTGCATGGCACATCTACTTTTTCATTTGATGGTAATAAGTATGAGTATGTCTTGTCCGAAAACTTGTGCACTTCCCCTATCGCCCAAGTCAACGGCCATGTGGCACCGCAGGCCGGAGGATGAGTGACTCAATGATGGCTGCGGAAGCGTGTGTATCCGATTCTGGATAAGTGATCTGCCTAAACAAAATCACCGCGCCCGAAGACTTCGGGCGCGGTGAAGGAAATGGATGGGATTACTTGCCTTTCTTATTGCGGTCTTCTTTGCTGATCACTCCATCGCCATTGCGATCGAGTTTGGCGAAGAGTTTTTCCGCGCGTGCAGGGTCTTTGGCGCCAGCGAGGAATTCTTCCTTGCTAATAGAGCCGTCATTGTTGGTATCGCGCTTCTTCAGCTCGTGTTTTCCTGCCTGAGCTTTGCCTGGTTTGCCTTTGCCTTTTTCTTCCGCCTGAACGTTGGTGCTGCAAGCGACAAGGAATGTGAGTAGGAGTAGTGTTTTCATATGTTACGGGATTCGGCAGAAGAAACACAGTATTGCCGCTAAAGTTGCGGAAGAGAGGAAAAAATTTCTTGCACGCGCGTTGCTGACTTTTGCGATGGACTGTAACAAGATCCTAGGAGCGCTATTGCGGCAAACGTCGATTATCGCTGGGTCTGATTTGTTGGGCTGTTTCAAGCTGTTAGTGCGCAAACTACGCTCGTCATAGGTGATGGCAGAAAGGCAAAGCCATCCCTTTTATGGGCCCTCAACTTCCTTGGTAGTTCCGCGGGTTTCGAGGTAGCGTTTCGTATCTTTTGGGGGCGGGCAGTCGCGGAGAGTGGCGGTCGTTACGTCGTTTAGCACGACCACCGGCTCGCGGCCGGCGGAGTGGATGTGACACTGGCTGAGGGTCAGTTGCTTGGCGTCATCGGCTACAAGGCAGGCGCGGTAGTCTCGTCCGCTCACGCGCAGGTTGATATTTTCCATGACCAGACCATCGAGGTGGCGGAGATACAAGCCCCAAGCGGGAAGCACGCCGAACATTTTTGATTCCGGGTAGTTCCGCGCGCACTCGGGAATCTTGGCGAGATTTTCCAACAGATGATGATCGGCTTTTGGTTCATCGCCGATGCCGCCGTAGGTGAGGTCGATGTTGCGCAAGGTCACGCCGCGGACGGGATGGCCGGGCAGGCCGGTGATGGAGGCAGTGATCAGTGTGGTGCAGAGATGCCGCCAATTCGGAGGAAATTTGTTCATTTCACTTTTACGACGGTTCGGAATTTCCGCACGCAAATTGCTGATGCTGATCTGGCGTATGGTGCCGACCGCGCCATCGGCATTGCGGTGACCGAGCCGAAGGAAAATCGGGTTGTTCGTGTTTTTCATGCGGACGTCGGAGACGGAGACGTTTTCCATCACGCCACCATCCACGAGCTCTAGGGCGATGCCGGAAAAGTAGGTGTCGTAGATGTCGAGCTGGCGCGCTACGATGTTACGGAAGCCTTTTACGGAGGCGGTGCCGAGCTTGAAGGCATTGCAGCTGGAGCGAATACGGCAGTGTTCGATGAGTACGTTTTCACAGAAACGTGGGCCAGATTTCAGGCAAATACCGTCGTCCTCGGAATCGATATCGCAGCCGCGGATGACGACATTCGCGCAGCTATCGATATCGATGCCATCATTGGTAATGGCGGCGCAGGTCCGCACCTTGATGTTTTCGATGAGGAGCTGTGTGCATTCCCGATAGAGCTGCACCCAGCAGGCGCTTTCGCGCAGTGTGATACCCTGAACAGTGACGTTTTCACAGAGACGGAAATGGATGATGGTGGGGCGTTCTGCTTCGTTGGCGCTGGGCAGTTTTCCTTCTTTGTGCAACTGCATCGTGTGCTGTGCGAGCTCGGCTCCTTGCCCATCGATGACGCCCTCGCCCGTGATGCCGATGTGGTGTTGTTGGTGGGCGAGGATGAGCCCGTGGAAATTGATTTTCCGGTAGTGCCTGCGATCCGTGCTGCCGAGCAAGACCGCGCCTTTTTGCAGGTGCAATGTGACGTGGCTTTTCAGGGCAAAGGAACCGCTGAGGAAACGCCCCGGAGGCACCAACACGGTGCCGCCGCCGGATGATGCTGCGGCATCGACGGCGCGCTGCAACGCATTCGTGTTGAGCGTGACTCCATCGCCCTTCGCGCCGTAGCTGATGATGTTGAAATTTCCTTCCGCGTGTGCTAGGCCTGTGGTGTGGATCAGGCAACTCATGAGCCACACGAATTTCGTTAGATGTCTTAGCCGCGGCACGCTCCATGATACAGGCGCGGGTAGCGCGGTCTATCGGACATGACACAAACGCTTCTCAGAGCGAGAGGCGTTTGGTGTGGGAAGGCGCGGCACGAGGATGTGGCTCATCGATCAGACCAGCATCAGCGCTGGGCTCTCGATGAGTTTTTTCACCTCGCTGAGGAATGCGGCGGCGATGGCGCCATCGACCACGCGGTGGTCGCAAGAGAGACCAAGATTCACCCGCTGACCCACGACGATTTGTCCGTTTTTCACGACGGGCTTTTCGATCACGGCACCAACCGAGAGAATCGCGGCTTGCGGTGGATTCACGATGGCATCGAAGGACTCGATGCCCCAAGCGCCGAGATTGGAAATCGTGATCGTGCCGCCATCGAACTCGTCCGGGCGAAGTTTGCGCTCCTTGGCGCGTACGGCGAAATCCTTCACCTCACGGGAAATTTGCAGCAGCGATTTAGTTTCCGCGTTTTTCACCACGGGAGTGACGAGGCCGTCTTCGATCGCGATGGCGACGGAGAGACCTACCGAGCCGAAACGCACGATGTGATCGCCGCCGAAGGAGGCATTGATTGCGGGCACGGCCATGGTGGCATTGATGAGCGCCTTCATAATGAAATCGTTTACCGAATACTTGTTCCCCGTGGTGCTGGCGGCTTGGTCGTTGATTTGCTTGCGCAGGCTCATGAGCGGCGCGGCATCGGCCTCGACGTGGAGGTAGAAATGAGGGATCGTCTGCTTCGAGGTGAGCAGGCGGCTGGCGATGATTTTGCGCAGCGAGGAGAGCTCGATGATTTGATCTTCCGCCTTCGCCACGGGTGTGATAGCTACGGGAGTAGGGGCTGCGGGTGCGACGCTGCGGGCCTTGGAAGCGGCGGCAAGAGCCGATGCTGCTGCGGCTAGGGGACTAGCGGGTGCGGACGCCTTAGGAGCAGCGCTTGACTTCTGTGAGGCGGCTTCCACGTCCTTGCGGATGATGCGACCGCCAGGGCCCGTGCCTGTGACGGAAGACAAGGTCACCCCGAGCGATGCCGCGATTTTGCGGGCTAGGGGAGAAGATTTGATGCGTTCGCCTGATGCCGCGACTGCTGGTGTGGGAACTGCTCCCGTTGCAGGCGTTTGGGTTGCCACAGCAACGGGAGGCGCAGCGGGTGCGGGTGCAGAGGCGGGCGCCGCGTCATTACCGTCTAGGACGGCGAGAATCGAGCCAATGGCCGCTTTACTTCCCGCAGCGATGTGAATTGCGGTAATGATGCCTTCATCGAAAGCCTCCATTTCCATGGTAGCTTTATCGGTTTCGACCTCTGCGATGATATCGCCGATCTCCACGCGATCACCGACGTTTTTGTGCCATTTAAGCAAAGTTCCTTCGGTCATCGTGTCCGAAAGCTTGGGCATTTCAATATTTACAGCCATGGTGGGAAAAAATCTGTTTGTAGCGCGAGAAATCCTAGGCGAGACATCGACGTTTTGCCAGTTTTTTCTCTAGCATTTCGCTCATCTTTGAAAAATCACCTACAAACGACGATGTCAGCGTTTTTGCTAAGTCCGGCATTCAGGCTTGGAATGGGCCTGCAGATCCCGCATCATCCTGCCCATGACACGTGTGTTGTTAGTGGAGGATGAACCGGCGATTGCCGATGCTCTTGTCTATGCCTTGCAGACGGATCGGTTCGTGGTGACTCATGCGCTGACGGGAAATGATGCCCTGCTGCTGCTCGGCGGTCAGGCTTTCGACTTTGTCATCTTGGACGTGGGCCTACCTGATATGACGGGCTTTGATGTCTGCCGTAAGCTGCGCGAATTTTCAACGATGCCCGTATTGTTCCTGACGGCGCGCGATGGCGAAATTGACCGCATCCTCGGTTTGGAAATCGGCGGCGATGACTACGTGACAAAGCCGTTTTCGCCTCGCGAAATCACTGCCCGCGTTCGCGCCATTCTGAGGCGGGGATCGACGATGGAAATGAAAGCGACTGCTCCTGTCGCCGCAAAGTCGCTCCAACCACTGCAGCACGATGCCGTCGCGATGCGCATACACTGCCACGGCATCTGCCTCGATCTCACCGCTCACGAATATAAATTGCTGTTGGTATTGTTGGAAAATCAAGGTCGTGTCTTCACCCGTGATCAGTTGTTGGAAAAAGCTTGGTATGATCCAGGTGCAGTCACGGATCGCACGGTGGATGCACATATCAAAACCGTCCGCGCTAAACTACGCCACGCCGCCGCAGGCGCGGAAGATCTGATTCAAACCCGCCGCGGGCTCGGATACGTGCTGGTGATGGACTGAAATACCATTTTCCATGAGGCTCACGCGCATTACTCTCTTGCTGATCACTGTGGTGATCTCAGTGGGGTTTTATCAATTGACCCAATTTCTGTTAGATGATGTCGAACCACAAATCCTCCAGGCGACCGAGGAAGTGATGGTGGATGCCGCGCATGTGTTTTCAGAACTCGTTTCGCAGGAAATGAAAGAGGGCGCGCTCGACAAAGAACGGTTACGGGACATTTTCCATCGCGCCCACGAGCACGAGTTTCAAGCGCAAATCTTCGCTTTACAGAAACAACAAGTCGGGTTGAATTTGTATGTTACCGATCAAAACGGCATCGTAATTTTCGACAGCGATGGCGGTCGGCGCGAGGGCCAGGACTATACTAGCAAACGCGATGTGCGGCTTACTCTGGACGGGCAATACGGGGCACGCAGTACGCGCGAAGCGGAGGAGGATTCCACCACATCGATCATGTATGTGGGCGCTCCCCTCGGTACGCGCGATGCGCCGCGCGGGGTGGTTACTGTATTCAAAAAACAAGCGGACGCCCTGCCCATGATCGCCGAACGGCGCGCTGTCATCATCCGTGCCATTATCAGCATCGGCATCGGTATTTTGTTGCTGATCGCCGCCGTGTTCTGGTGGGTCTATCAACCGATCGGCATACTCACCGACTATGCGCGCGCCGTGGAAAAAGGCCAGCGCCCGCCCAAGCCAAAACTAGGAGCCGGCCGCGAGGTGAACGCGCTTTACCACGCGCTCGAAACGATGCGCGAGGCGCTGGAGGGCAAGCGCTATGCTGAGCACTACACGCAGACTTTAACGCACGAAATGAAAAGTCCGCTGGCGGCGATTCGCGGCGCGGCGGAATTGTTAGACGAGGAAATGCCGGAGCCGCAGAGAAGACGTTTCCTTGAAAACATCCGCGCGGAGAGTTCGCGGGCAGAGCGTTTGATTTCTCGGTTGCTGGAACTTGCAATGGTGGAGAGCCGCGCGCATCTCGATGCTACCGAGGCGATCGACTTCGTTTCGTTAGTCCAAGGGGTGGTCGAGGAAGAACGTCCCACCGCCGAAAATGCCCGCGTGATTTTACAAGTCAGCGCGCCTGAGGCCGGCGTGACGGTCAGTGGCGATCGCTTCATCTTGCGTGCCGCCGTGGCGAATTTATTAGAAAATGCGTTAGAGTTTTCCCCTGCGGATGCTGTCTTGCAGATTTCCGTGGAGCTCGAAAAGCAAGAGGTAATGCTTCACATCGATGACCAAGGCCCCGGCGTGCCAGAGTATGCGTTGGGAAAAGTGTTCGAACGCTTCTATTCCCTACGCCACCATCACAGCGGTCGCAAAGGCACTGGCCTGGGCCTGAATCTCGTCAAAGAAGCTGCGGAACTTCATCACGGCAGCATCACCCTAACGAACCGCGAGGGTGGTGGTGCCAGAGCGAGCTTACGACTGCCGTGTCCCTCTCTGTAGGCCCACATCTGTTAGAAGATACACTGCGAAGGACGCCAACCAGTGCTCGCCCTCGTAATGGCCGCTGGAAACATGTTTCAGACCAGCCTCAGTATGTGCGGCGGCACTGCGCTGCAAGATATCGCGTCGCGGGTCATTTTCTGTGAGATTTTCCGCGATGCCTCTCATCGTCCAAGCCCGCGTGAGATTCAGTCCGGCGAGGTGAATCAGGTGCCCATCGCTCGGGTCGCTGACTTCCGCTGGCGTGAGCAAATTTCCTAATCGACCTTTGCCCAGATCCGGAAAATAGGCACTCAGCCATGAGGAAAATTCCTCGCGACCCAGCACCCGCCGCATCAGGTCGGCTACGTTGAGACCTGGAGAAAAAAAGTCGTTGCCCGATGGCTCGTAGTTCACTGGATAGTTTACATCACTCTCATAGAAAGCCCGCGCTTTTTCGCGGATCAGCTTCGCCAGTGGCTCGTCTTTCGTGAGATCTGCCCAGTCGAGAAATTGCGCTAGCGGAAAGGATGTTTCTGGATGAAAGCCGCAGCGCACCGGCCAATCGAGTTTCGGCAGGAAGTTCTTCATCAAGGTGACCAATTGCGTTTCGAGTGGTTGCATATACTGCGCCCAGCGCCGCGCATCCGCGTCTTCCCAGGTGCGTAGTTCGATCCCTAGTCGCATCACCCAGGCCCAGCCATACATGCGCTCAAAGCCGTAATTTTCCTTGATCGTGAAATGCGCCGCCTCCGCCGCGAGAGCATCCTGCGTGAAGCGTTTGTCGATGATGTCACGCACATCCTTTGCCCACGGAGCTTGCGGATGCAATCGCAGCAAACGCACCAACATCCAGTGCCCGTGTACTGAGGAATGCCAATCGAAGTGCCCGTAAAACACTGGATGCTTTGCACGCGGCACCACGATGTCAGACGCATCGCGCAGGACGTTGCCGGGTTTGTAAGGATACTCGCGATCGATCCCAGCCAATGCCATGGTGACAAAAGTTTCTGCTTGTTCCGCTCTCACGCCGACACTGTTAGCCATCAACATTCCAGTGGCAAGCGTGATCGCGCACACGCATTTTCCTAACGATTTGAAAGTCATTGCCGAAACTATCATGATACTCACTGAATCTCAATGTGGAATGTTGAGATTGCAGGGCAAACCAGCGCTCAAAAATTTTTACATGGGGACAGACAAATTATTATTGCTATCGGATTGGTATTAGCTAGGGTAGGGGCATGAGGCGTTCTCGATGGTTGGCTCCTTGGAAAAATTCGTTGGTGAAACCAGCGATTTACCATTGTATTTCCCGAGTCGTGGATCGGCAGTTTGTGTTTGGGGATGCGGAGCGGGAGCAGTTTCGCACATACCTACGGATGTATGAAAACTTTACGGGATGCCGGATTTTGTCGTATTGCGTGATGTCGAATCATTTTCACATCCTGCTGGAAGTGCCGCCGATGCCGCAGGGTGGTTTGTCGGATGAGGAATTACTCAAGCGTCTGCGGGCGATCTACAGCGAGGCGGTGGTGAGTGTGGTGGATCAGGAATTGCGCGAGGCTCGGGAAAAAGGTTTGAGCGCTTATGCGGAACAAATCCACCAGCGATATACCTACCGGATGCATGACCTGAGCCAGTTCATGAAGACCGTGCTGCAACGCATGACGCGATGGTATAACCTCTGCCACCAGCGCAAGGGAACCTTGTGGGAAGAACGCTACAAGAGTGTGATCGTGGAAGATGGCATTGCATCACGTATGATGGCGGCATACATCGACCTCAACCCCGTGCGTGCAGGGATGGTAAAAGACCCCGCGGAATACCGATGGAGCAGTTACGGCGAGGCGGTGGGGGGTGGACCGAAAGGCAATGGCAAAAAAGCTCGGGAGGGCTTGGTGCGGGCTTGTTTGAGCCACAAAGGGGTGGGATTTGAAGCGGAAAAATGGAAGGAAGTCGCGAAAATGTATCGGAAGTTGTTAGGCTTGGCGATTGAGCGTAAGAGTGGTCGGGCGAGCGAGGAAGTCACGATGGCGAAAACCAAACGATTGCAAGTCCTGACGAGAAAATCGTCAGAGCCAGGGCTCAAGCCTGATCCGAATGCTGTAGGCCACGATGACAATCAAACGGTGTATCAAGAGCTGAAAATGGCATCGATATTGTGCTACCGCGTGAGGTATTTCACGGCGGGCGCGGTGATCGGTAGCAGGGCGTTTGTCAATGAAGCATTCGCGAGAGCCCGAGAGCGATTTTCCGCAAAACGCAAAGACGGCGCGCGCGCGATGAAAGGAGTCGCTGCCGCCGCGAAAGGTCAGTTGTGGAGTATGAGAAATTTGCGGGTGGATGTGGTGTAATACTAAACACTGGCAGGAAAAAAAAGACGTTAGCAGTTTTCTCTCAGGGGGTTCATACGGTGACATTTTCATTTTTTTGTTAGACTAGTAGATGTGAAATTTCTGACTAGAGGTGATTTTGGCCGTGAGCTGACAATCATCGTATGCATTCCCCAGAGTGAGAAGAGAACCCAACAAGAGCAAGGAACGCGTGCCGTGCGGTTGCATTGATATTACTGTTAGGTCGTGAAATCGTTTGTGTTTGCTCGCCTCGTCGAATTATAATCGTCTAGCTGTAAACTCGATGGGTCGTGTATTTTCTGGCAGTGTCATTTTCCAAGCAGATGATTGCTCCCTTTGTTTTGATCGAAGGCATACGGACTGGTTGCTTTGGTCAGCCCACTTCTTCCATCTGACTCTTGAAAGCTAAGCTGATATCATGTTTCTTTCTATTTATGAATGCAGACCCCTTTGCAGAGTTGCGCGCTACGAATGGCTTAATGGTTTGTCCGGTTCAGGGCGAGAAGATACCGATGTTACTTCGCCATGCGGCGGTGCGGGCGGCGGCGAGAGATTGGCAAACCTTCAGCTCGGATGCGCCATTTCGTGTGCCGATTCCTTCGGAGGAGGCATGGAGGGGCATGCGGCAATTGCCTATCGAAATCGATCCTCCCCAACATACGGAGTATCGAGCGATCGTTGAGCCCTATTTCCGGCGCGCCAAGCTTCCCGAAGTCATTGCTGCAGTGGGTGCGATGATTCGTGATTTAGTCGGAACAGCGTTGCAAAAAAAGTCAGTCGAGATCGTGCGAGATTTTGCGCTACCGTTACAATCGCGGGCGTTGGCGCACTTGCTGGCGGAGTCGCAAAGCGAAGCGAATACGTGGATCGGCTGGGGTGTTCATGTATTTCGTGACGGTGCGGACGGCGCGCAAAAGGGAGCGGTGTTAGCGGAATATCTAGAAGACCGATTCGAACGCGCCAGAAGAGAGCCGGGTGACGATTTTTTCACTGCGCTAACTCGTGCAACTTATCAGAATCGTTATCTCACCCACGAGGAAATGATGGGTTTTGCTAATCTCACCTTTGCCGGTGGGCGCGACACGGTGATTCATACGATTTCGTCTATCTTCGCCTACTTCGCTGAGCATCCCGCGAGTCTAACGTATTTGCGCGAGGATCCCGCGCGTATCGTGCATGCGAGTGAGGAATTTTTCCGTTGGATTTCGCCGCTGACGCATATCGGGCGCGTGTGCCCAGTGGCGACGGTAGTGAGTGGAGTGAAAGTGCAGGCAGGCGGTCGGGTTTCGCTAGGCTGGGCAGCGGCCAACTACGATCCTGCGGTTTTTCCGAATCCACAGGAGTGCCATTTCCAACGGAAGCCGAATCCGCATGTAGCCTTTGGCTTCGGCGCACACTTGTGCCTAGGAGCTGCGCATGCTCGTTTACTAGTACGGTGTCTCTTGGAAACGATGGCCCTGCGCATCGAAGCAGTAGAAATTCTGGAATCACAGCGGCATCGCGAATGCGAGGCGGCATACGAGCGGGAGGTGGGCTACGATCAACTACTCGTGCGGCTGCATCCGCTCACACCCTAGCCCAACGCAGCTTGGCGGGAATGGCGCGGGGGTTGGCGCGGCGCTCTTCGGCACCGGCGGTGATGACTTCCTCGCTAATTTCGCGAAAGATACCATCCCGGAGCCCTTGTTGGAACGCTTTTTTCACACGACGGTCCTCGCCGCTGTGAAATGTCAGAATGACGAGGCGCCCATCACGTTTGAGGAAATGTGGTGCGGTACGCAGGAAGGCATCGAGGGCGCTGAATTCTTCGTTCACTGCAATACGCAGTGCCTGGAACACCCGCCGAGTGGTATCGCCGGAGAGATCGTGAGCGGCGCCTTCGATTAACTGTACTAAATCCGTAGTAGTTTGTAGCGATTTCCCAGCGAGGAACGAGGCGATTCGCTCGGCATGTGGTTCATCCGCATTTTCTCGTAGAATTTCTGCGAGTTCGTCCACTGTGCAGCGCTGGAGATAATCGGCGGCGCTGATGCCGCGCTGCGGATTCATGCGCATGTCGAGCGGGCCGCTCGTCTTGAAGGTAAATCCCCGCCGCGGATCATCGATCTGCATGGAGGAGCAGCCAAGGTCGGCAAAAATGAAATCGACTTCGTGGACTCCGCGTTTTCCGAGCACTTTGCCAATGCCGGCGTAATTGGAAAGCACGGCATCGAAACAATCTGCGTCGAAACCCGCGTGACGCAGCCGTTCGATGGTTTTGGGCTGTTCGATCGGATCGATATCGAGACCGATGAGTTTTCCGCTTGGGAGAATGCGGGAGAGAATTTCTCGCGCGTGTCCGCCGAAGCCTAGCGTGCAATCAATCCCCGTCATACCGGGTGCGAGCTGCAATGCATCTAACGATTCCTGCATCAGCACTGGGATGTGAGTGCCGGCAGGTGTTTTTCCGGATGCGGTGACTTTTTGTAAAATCTCAGGATAGAGTTCAGGGTTGAGCTCTTTGTATTTTTCAGAAAATTTTCGTGGGTTCTTGCCGGAGTATCGCTTACGCCTGATATGAATCGGTGTCGGCTCATCGGCGGCGGAGTCATCAGAGTTCATCATATTTGCGGTTGTTGCCCCGGGATTTTTCAGCAGGGTAGCGTTTTTCATTGTAGGTAATTTTGGCCGCCATCACATCACCTAGGTTCATGCCTAACAGGTCCGCCATTTCGAATAAGAGAATGCCTACATCGGCAATCTCCGAGGCGATTTCCTCACGGTGCTCGATGACGCGCTGTTCGAGTTGATCCGGTTGTTGCCAGACGAAGTGCTGCATCAGTTCGCCGGCTTCGGCAGCGATGGCCACAGCCATATCCTTCGGATTATGAAATTGCTCCCATTCGCGGGCGGCGACAAAAGCGCGTATGCGACCAGTTAGCTCTGCTATGGAATCATTCATGAAATCATTCTGGAATAAGCGACGATGACAAGCAAGCGCGAAGTCCGTGAAGCGTATGCTGACAACGGAGAAGCGATGAGTTATTGTTCTGAAAAAGTAAATCGCATCACCCCGCTAAAATCTCATGGGTGATGGCAGCACTCTTCACAGGGACCTACGCGCATCATTCGCTACCTTGCATTTGCTCCTTGAGAGTCGCCTCGATGGATGGGTCGGGAGAAGATTGGCCGTAACGGGTCTGAGAATGATAGCGATGCAAGAGAGCGGCGAAAGGCAATGCCTCGGGGAATTTCCCTAGCAATTGACGCACGGTAAAATGGGGTTTGACGATGATACGGCGCTTGTGACACAGCTGTATGAACGCGCGGTAGTAGCCTGCGTCGTGATGTGCGGATGCGATGCCATGGGTAGTGTGCGAGACACTGCGCTTCGTCCAGCGGGAAAGTAGCAGTGCCAGTGCAGCGCAGATGAGCATGACTATGCCGAGCACTGCGGAAAACAAGCCGAGACTGGAATTTTCCGCCATCTCCGTCTCTTGCTCCGTCTCGTTTTCCTCATCAGTGAGCGGGGTCTCTCCAGGAAGCGCCGTGCGACTGCTGCCGATGGATGCGGATGGCGTACAATCCATGACCACCCATCCCACATCGGCGATCAGCACCTCGGTCCATGCGTGGGCCTCGCGTGCGCGAAACACAAACAAATTACTACTTTCATAGTAAGAACCGCCAGCCCATCCATAAGCGATACGTGCTGGCACACCCAGTGCGCGCGCTGCCATCACGCCTGCGGTGGCGAAAAGTTCGCAATGTCCGCGTTTTTCATGAAAAAGGAAATTGGTCAGTGGATCGCGGTTGTCAGGGTTGGCGATATCTAGTGAATAACGGCACTCTTGCTGTAGTCCATCGCGTAGCTGGAGTAGCTGCTGTTTGAGCGAGCCGGCGGTGATGTTTTCAGCATTGAGTCCGCGGATGCCGATGAGAAGATTTTCGTCATCAGGCAATTGCAACCAAGCCGGTGGCACGGAGGTACGCGCTGCGGCGGTAATGGTATCATCGAGATCATCGATTGCTAGTGGGCGTGACCTTGCATAGTACCGGTAGCCGATGGGTCCATCGCTGGGCGGCAGGAGTAAAATGCCATCGCCGCGGTAGGACAACGGTGCGATGTCAGCGTCGACCAAGCCTTGCAGCGCGCAGAGAGGCGTTTGCCCCGAGGGATCATTCGCGTGGAAAATCTCGTAGCGTAACAGCTCGCCGGGGCGAGAGGGAAAAGAAGGTGGATTCGCTGTATCGGCTGGTGTCAGCGACCATGAGGCATCGGCATACGTACCGAGAGCGAAGGCGCTCACATAGGCTCGACGGCCGAGGAACTTGGATGCATTGGTGGGGTTTTCCCACTGCAGGAAAACTTCTGGTTGATTGCCTGGCTTGAGGTTAGCGCGGCGTGGAAGGGGGCGAATGGTTTGTTCATTCCACAGCCAATTTCCGGACTGGGGTTTTGCTTGATTGACCTGTTGCTCGACTTTTTTGATAGTCTGCTGTGAGCTCGGCATCAGCACAGTCATGACTTGCTCGGACACATCATCCAGCGCGTTCGGGGCATGGAGAAAAAACAAGCTGAGCAGACAACCGCAGGAGAGAACCATGGCAGAGGTCCGCAGGTTAGTGAGCCATGAATGCGGCGCGGTGCCGCGGGCGCCCGCTCCTACCCACCAGCCTAACAGGAGCATAGCACTGGCTAGTAATGCCGACCATAATGCCGATCCCTGAGGCGGCCCATAGCGCAGGGCCGCATACGCAAACGATGCGCCCAAAAGTATGCTCCACCATCGTTTCATCGTTTGGTATGGGTGATCTCACGGCGTATCGCGGAAGGTCGGACCGGTAACACCAGCGAGGGCATTTCACGCTTGATCAGGGCGCTGCGCCAGGAATCCGTCGGCAGATCGGAGATGACGATCAATGAGGAATCTCCTTCGATCAGGCGCTGCACGCGTTGCAGTTCGTGCAACTCTGTTCCTTGATGTCGTCGCACGCGCGCGAGGTGCTCTAACAAAGAAATCAGCTCTTTGCGATTGCGGCAGGAGTGCTCGATCCAGCCATCAAAGTCCGCGATCATCGTGGCGGGTATCGCGAGGTGGGATAGGGTCCGCAGCGTGCCGCAGAGATAGGAAAGCGCGCGTTCAAAAAGTTCGGGCCGGATGATGGCGCGTTCTCCCGCGTAGGAATGAAAGAGCACGGTTACATGACGCGGAGAAAATCCCGGTGGCTCCGTTTCGACCATGATCAGGCCCGAGCCACGCGCGAAGGCGCGCGCGCTGGCTGCTGCATGAATGCGCTTGAGAGAATCTCCTGCGCGCCACGGGCGCAGACCACGGATGTCACCCGATGCCCCAGCCATACTGGCTCCGGCCATCTCCGAAGCTTCTCGCCACAATCCGGGAATGGAAAGCTTCTTTGATACCAACGGACGCGGATACACGCAGAGCGAGTGAGCGATTGCTCCTAGTCGCGTGTGTTTCCACAGTCCCCATGGGAAATCTGAGTGTAAAATGTAAGGCAATTCTCGCATTTCACCGCGTTGGGGAAGAGCGAAGGATTCCTTGCGCGGAGTGACCGATAGCGCATCGATCCCATCAAAGGCACAGAAATGACTGCTGCCACCTGGCAATGAGATGCATGCCTGAATTGCGTGCGCCCGAGCGTTGCCGGAGACGCGCTGCATTTCTAACAAAACAGGAAAAGGTTGCCCTGCCATCGCCCGCGGTGCTGCGTGACAGTTTAGGATCAAATGTCGAAGGTTGTTTCTGCCAAGCCAGCGCGCGAGCGGAATCAATGACGCGAGAATTAGGCCAACGCTGGCTAAAGCGCCATCGGTACGCGCGATACCGATCACGAAAGCCAACGCCGCGCATGCCAGCACCACCGCACCACGGAGGCTTAATTCAGAACGCGGCAGCGGATCCTGAAACATCGCAAAAATCGGTTAGAGTAGTGGCGGCAGCCACTTGGTGATCTTTTCGTCATAAGCTGGCTCATTGATGTCGGTATGCAAAAAGCCGCCCGGGCCGAAGTATTTCCACTCATGACATCCGTAGCAAATCTGCAACACGCGCCGACCTCTCGCATCCGACCACACCAAGGCGTAATCGGGATGAAATCCAGCGCAAGTCGTTTTCGGCGAGGCAAGGGCTTGGTGGGAAGTGGGATCGCAGTAGAGATCGACAATTGCTCGCACGAGTTCCGGTGACACCTTTGCTGGCTGACGATGAAATTCAAACCCTTGGAACGCCTCATGCGGCAGAGTGCGCAATTGTTCGGCGTAGATTTTCTGGTCGCGTTTGGGATGTGCTAGGCCGTGGTAGACCTTGATGTTTTTTGCCTGAGAAAAATCCTTGGCCAACGCATGCAAAGAGGCGAGTTCCGTGGGGCGCAAGGGCTCGCCACCACGCCAGCAAGTGGCGCAGGAGGAAAACAACAGCGCGGGCAAAAGCAGTAGCAAGCGAGTCATGACAAAAATCATCATGCCGCAACGCTGCCGAAAATCAATGTGATTTGCTGACTTCTTCGATCACTCGTTTCTCAGAGCCGGCGAATGCGAATCTCTTTAAACCATACCGGGTCCCTGTGATCGGTGAGCATGATTTTCCCAGTGCCCGGAGCAAAGCCGGATTTGTTGCGAAACTTACTTTTGCCGATCAGCGTTTTCCATTCTTCCACTTTGCTATCGAGCTCGACGACCACAATACCATTCAGAAAATGCTGAAGTTTTCCGTCTTTGGCGATGATACGGCTTTGATTCCATTCGCCTGCCGGACGCAGCGGTTTGTCAGGCGCGGCGGCTTTGATATCGTAAATGCTGGCGGTGGCGTGGTTGCTGCCCGGTGTGCCATCGGCGTGACCGCCATCATCGATCATCTGATATTCGATGCCCAGCCACTCCTTGCCCCCTACTTTGGTGACCCAATACTTTACGCCATTGTTTCCTTTTTTGTTTATTTTCCACTGCCATTCCATTTCAAACGAGCCGAATTCCTCCGTCGTAACAATGTTTCCTCCCGCTCCACTTAGGTGCAACATCCCGTCTACGACTTTCCAACCATCGCCAGGAGGCTTGCCTTCCACGGTGGTCCAGCCCTTGAGCGATTTTCCATCAAATAATGTTTGCCAAGCGCCTTCCCCAGCGTGGAGCAGGCAGGAATGAGCCATAGCGATGACGGTTATTGAGCGGAGAATCAGTTTTTTCATAGGGTTTCGATAGCGGATGTGGGAGGGATGTCTAGTCTGAATCGTGACGTAACATAGCTCTGTCATTTGCCAAACGCGCAAACTGTGCGATAACAAGCGAGCCATTATGTCAGACACTCCCAGCCAGCCATCGCGCGCCTTCATGCCGTATCCGGTTTCCACCTTGAGTCCGCCGATCGTGCCGAATGATTTAAGTAGTTTCAAATCACGCGGTATCAGCGAGGTGCAGAGGGATTTACAGCAAAAGTTGCGCGAGCTTCGCGAGCAATACCTGCAAGCGATCGATCATTTCAACTGGAACAAGTTGGTCTATGAGGCATCGATCCAGTTCGAGCCAGTGGTTGGTCAGACGTATTATTTGTATGCGATGAGCCGCGGCAATGTGCTGTCGATGATCGCACCGCATGAGTGGCCGATGAAGCATTTGGCGACCGTGCGACTGAACGTGGATCGCCAGTGGCAGGTGGAACAACTCGGCGCCGAGGTGGACTCACGGGAAATTTTCGGCACTACCGAGTCGCAAGAGGAATAGCTTTCACCTGCTGGCCACTCATCCCCAAAAAAGAAACCCGCTGGAAAGCGGGTTTCTGAGAAAGAAATCGGATCTGGTAAGAAACGCGTGGGCGCAGTCAAGACTAGGACTTGTAGCGCAGACGCTTCTTATGGCGATTCTGTTTCATGCGCTTTTTGCGCTTGTGCTTGTTAATTTTGGTTTTACGGCGTTTCTTAATGGAACCCATGGTTGTGTTTGTCGGTTGTTAGAAAAAGGGTTAGGGAACGATTTTGTTGAGAGGATATTCAATGATTCCTTCCGCTCCGAGAGCGATCAGCTCGGGGATAATGTCGCGAACGACGGTTTCGTCAATCACTGTTTCCACCGCAATCCAATTTTCATCGGTCAGCTGGGAAATCGTGGGTCGTCGCAAGGAGGGCAGTTTTTCCGTGATGATGGCCAGGTTCGCCTTGGGCAGGTTCATTTTAAGACCCACCTTGCCCCGAGCGAGCAGAGCAGCCTTGAGCAGAAGCGCGATGCAATCCATCTTCTTTTTCTTCCAGGGATCCGCGGCGGCGGCGGGGCTGGCGTAGAAGTGGGGGAATGAGGTCAGCAGGGTATCGACAATACGCAGCTTGTTCGCCTTGATCGACGAGCCGGTTTCTGTGACATCGACGATAGCATCGACGAGATCAGGCACCTTGACCTCCGTGGCGCCCCAGGAAAATTCGACCTCGGCCTTGATTCCCTTGGCGGTGAGGTAGCGCTGCGTGATGCCTACGCCTTCGGTAGCGATGCGTTTCCCCTCTAGGTCCTCTGGTTTGCGGATGGGCGAGTCTTCCGGCACGACCAAGACCCAGCGAGTGGGGCGGGCGGTCGCTCGGGAGTAGGGAAGCTCGGCGAGATCGACGAGATCAGCCCCATTTTCATAGGCCCAATCGTAGCCGGTGATACCGCAATCGAGGAAGCCTTGATCGATGTAGCGACCCACCTCTTGGGCGCGGATCAGGTAAATGTCCAGCTCGGGATCGTTGGAAGCAGGCCGCAGTCCGCGCGACGAAACGTAAACCTCATACCCCGCTTTGGCCAATAGCTCTACCGTGGGAGCCTCGAGGCTCCCCTTCGGAATCGCGATTTTGAGCGTGCGTTCGGACATGGGCGGGGGGCGGGTTGTAGGGGACAAATCTCGACAAATCAAGAAAAAGGCACGATTTTTTTCATTTTTTGTAAATGGAGAATCCTTGCCTGCCGATTTGACACCGCGCTGCTGAGGAGAATCGATCCCATAGGAGGCGATGACACGCCGTTCGGATTTTCTGTTTTCCCACTTTTGTCCTTGCGTTCACCACTGCCAGAGCTATCTTTTCCGAACCGATGCAATCGTGTCGGTCATCATAACCCGGAGCTCTGCTCCAATATACAAAACCAAATACATACGAATATGAAAACCAAACCATGGACCCGTAAAGGTTTCACACTTGTGGAACTCCTCGTCGTGATCGCGATTATCGTCGCACTCGCGGCTCTCGCTACACCTGCCATCCTCAAGCAGCGCAAGAAGATGGACATGACTCAGGCCATCAGTAACTCGAAGCAAGTTTATCTGGTGTTGATGGACTTTGAACAAGACATGGGGAACTTTCCCGATCAGAATACGGCCACGCAAAGCCAAGAGTTGCAGGCTTTCACCGGCAATTTCGCGAACCAATTGTTGGGTCAGCTGATCGCTGGTGGATACACCCGATCCGAGGAAATTTTCTTTGCCAAAGGCGGTAACCCCGCTGGTAACAAACAGCCCGACGATGTGATCAATCCTGTGGGCCGTATCCTCACACAAGGGGAGTGCGGATTTTCCTATGTGCAAGTCACCGGTGGTGCTAGCGGCGGCGGCGTCCGTGGCCTGAGCACTTCCGACAATGGTGGCATTCCTATTCTCTGCGCTCCCGTGGAGACCGGTGGCACGGATGCCGCTTTCAAGCCTGATCCTTACGACAACCGCGGCGTGTATCTGCGCGTGGATGGATCCGCACGCTCCGAGCGTCTGAATCCGAATGACAACCGCATCCGCATCGATGGTGGAAACACTCTTTTCGGTGCTGGCATCGGCACCGTTTGGGGTCAAGGTGCTGCGGCTCTTCAGCCAAACGTTCTTCTGCCTCAATAAACGAAAGTCAGACGATTTCTTCCACAGGCGATCCGCGAGGATCGCCTGTTTTTTTATCCCGTGAAGGGTGCCGTTTCCCTGTAAGCCGGATTCTGTCCCGGAAGCCCTGCGGCATCCATCGACGGTCATTTCTCTCCCTACTTGCGCAGGACCTCACTTTCGTGAAGTGCGACTATTACCCGGAGATGTGAGCGGGTCGCTCTCCCCTGTTCTGTCTTGCACCACGTGGGGTTTGCCCTGCCACCTTGGTTGCCCTCGGCGCGGTGGGCTCTTACCCCACCATTTCAACCTTACCTGATTCCCGCAAGCGGGACCATCGGCGGTGTATTTTCTGCGGCACTTTCCATCAAGGTTTTCTCGCGATCCCCCTGTCCTCACTTTTCACGAGGCACGTTACCCTGCGGTGTCCGGACTTTCCTCAGCCTGACTTGCGCCACACTGCGACCGTCCAGGAAACGGCGGCAAAGAAATAGCGCGGAAATGATCCTAATACCAGTAAAATGATGAAATCTCCGCCATGCCTCTATCGCTTCTGACGAAACGGCGCGTTACTCGTAGTGCAGTTGTGCACTGGTAACGGCATCGCGATCACTGGAAAAGCGGATCCAATACGCGGAAAAACCTTCGGCAAAGCTGTGATCGAGCGTAACACCCGCTTTCAGGGGTAGCCTCTGGTATGTCACCCAATCACCAAAACCACTAATGTCGACTTCTACTACGATCGTAGTATCTACATCGCTGTGCAATGTCATAGTCTTGCGATCGTAGCCGGTCATGAGATAAGGATCAGATGGCTGGCCCGCCTTGACACTCGTGTTTTTCCACGGACCTCCCTCGCCCCGTGGTTTGCCTAGTTTCCATACATCGTCGATTACCCCCGCCCACAATGCCGCTTTGCCATCACTGGAGCGGATGATGTGCCGGTTGTCGGACGTTTGGGCATCGATGCCTGAGAGCAGCAGCAGCCCATGCCAAGAGCAGAAATCGTGTATCATACGGTTGTGCGTGGTGACAGGGCGGGCCATGGCGAAACCTCCAGCATTTTCAGCGGGTAGCTCATAAAAGGTGCCGGCAAGGTTGAGCAAATCACGCTCGGTAGCCACTTCGCGCGCCACGCGGGCATTGCCAAAAAGACCGCCATTCGCATAGGATTCGGGGCCTTTGGGAAAGCGCCAGCGCCGTCCTTTGTCATCGATGATCAGCGCGGAGGCGGCATCGATGCGATACGGTTTGTCACCGAGCTTGGTGTGATCTTTCGCATACTGATAGGCCGCCGCATCGGCATTGGGCACCAGCTTCATGTCAGCCGTCATGGTGTAGTATCCTTTGGGCGCGCCCTTCGCGTCCGTGGCCACCATCGAAAGGCTCAACGCGTCATCGTTCAGCGCGCGAATCAGTCCACCCGTAGCCGACAGAGAGGATTCCGAGGAAATACCAGCAAACAGCGCACCATCTGCTTGCAGGTGCCGTGGCGCGGAACCATAGGTGAATGTTGCGGTGACTTTGGCGCAATCGCTCAGGGGGCTCAGTCGCACCCATGTGCCGCTGTCTTGCGCTTTGAAAATCCTAGTATTCAGGCGACCCGGCGCCGCAGTGATTTTTTGCAAGGGAACCCAGACGCCATCACCCAGGAGATCCACTTCGATCAAAAAATCCACGTCTGTTTTTTCGCCATGCGCAAGGTGCAAGGCGCGCTGATCATAACCACGGAACAAAAAGGCATCGGACGCTTGCTGCGCTTTGACCGCATCATTGAGCCACACCGCCCCACGACCGATCGGCGCGCCGAGTTGATCAAGCCGCGCGTGCTCCACAAACCAAAGATTCGATTGCGAGCGCGGCGGCGCGATTTCCCCTTTCGCTTTGCGCTTGTTCAGAAACTCGGACTTCGCGGTGTCGTCGCAACCGAGCGCGACCTTGCCCTGCCATTCACAAAAATCGCCGATGACCTTGAGGTAATTCGAGCGCGGGGTGATGCCAGCGGATTTCTGCGGCGTGAAGTCCTTGGGAAATTTCCAGAAGGTTCCATGCATGGTCATCAGAAATTCCTTTTCACCGATGTCGCGAATGCGAGGCCACTCGGTATTCCAGCCGTGCGCGCCATCGTAAGAGTGAGAACCTTTTGGCAAACGATATGCATGCCATTTCCCACCGTGAAGGCACATGAGTATCAGCGAGCGATGATCCCAACCCACGGCCCAAAGCGGGGCCTCTGGCGACTCCGCCTTGCCGCTGATGCCACCCGGGCCGGTGACTTCGGTGAACTGGTTGCGGCGCACGATGGTCCACTGGTCCGCCTTTCCATCCCACTCCGCTAACACGCCGCTGGGCACGCGGGGATCGGCCTGCGCCTCGCGACCATGTTCCCCATTGTTCGCATAAACATAGCGCCCTTGCCCAGAGTAAAATCCTTTGCCGTGATAGCCAGGGAGTTCGGCTTTTCTGCCGTCTCTGACTTCGGTCGTGCCTTTTTTATTCGCACCACCCGCCTGCAATTGCTCATCGATCCACAGGTCCTTCACCGCCAGCGTTTTGACATCCACTTCGTAAATGCCCTCCTCCATCGTCGCATAGAGAATTTTTCCCGCAGGATCGGTGAGATGCCGGGCGTTTCCTGTGTGCCGACCATACATCGTGGTGTAGGGAATGCTGCGCACACCACCGTTCGCATCGATGATATATGGCCCGATGAACAACTGCTGCGATTCCTCATGAATCATGCGGTTTGCCGGTGTGCCGCCGATACTTTCGGGGCGGATGTTTTGTTTCAAGTCCGGCGTGATCTCGTAGAGTCGATCGGTCGATCCCTTCGGTTGGTGTGGTGCATACGTAATCACCCACAACTTCCCAGCCCAAGGCACGACCGCACCCGTGCCGCATTCGCCTTCGCGGTTTGACATCACCAAATGAGGATACACTCCCGAATACTCAACCTGAGCCAACAAAGGCAGGTGCAACAAACTAGCTAAGAACAACGAACGAATCATCGCCCAGACTACGCCAATTTATGCTAGAATTTGTCGAAGTATTTGCTCCCCGCCAGATTTCCCTAAGACCCGCTAGAGTGATCGGCATAGTTTATCAGTAGGAAAAAACGAGGCGTGAGCCCTGCAGCTTGCTTCTCATGCAAAAATTCAGATCACTATCGCGCTATATTACTAGTTTTTTGTGATGCAATCGTAAATTTCGCTTATTATGAAAAATACGAGTTATCAATTATAGCGTTTCTGAGGCTACCCAATAGCCTACTCGTGTGGCGCGGACATTCTGTGAAAGGGCGGGGGCTTTCATGTCGTAATGGGAATTTGCTATGGATCATTCTCTTTTGCTTTCTCGCCGTCGTCTTCTTGCTGGAGCCTTTGCTACGGCTGCTCTAGGGCCCTCGATGCTTGTGGCCGCGCCGAAGAATGATCGGCTCAATGTAGCGTTCATCGGTTACGGCAAGCGCGCTTATGCGGTGTTAGGGCATGCTCTGCGGCAGGCGGATGTGCGAGTGGTCGCAGTTTGTGAAGTGGAGGGGACGCGCCTAGCGAAAGCCAAGGAAGTAGTCGAGAAATACTACGCCGCGGATCAAAAATCCGGCAGCTATCGGGGATGCAGAACCTACGTGGATTATCGCGAGTTACTCGAGCGAGAGGATTTGGACGCGGTGGTCATCATGACGCCCGATCACATGCATGTGCATCCAGCATTGGCGGCAGCGAAGAAAAAGCTGGATATTTACTGTGAAAAACCACTTACCCGCACGATTGCGGAGGGGCGTATGCTGGTTGATACGGTGAAGAAGCATGGCGTCATTTTTCAAACAGGCAGCCAACAGCGCAGCGAGTTTGGTGGTCGTTTCCGCACAGCGGTCGAGATGATCTGGGCTGGGCGCATCGGTGACGTGAAGACAATCCGGGTCGGCGTAGGAGGGCCAGCGGGTCCTTGTGACTTGCCCACACAAGCCAAGCCCGACAATCTCAATTGGGATCTGTGGCTCGGTCCTGCCCCGCTGCGCGGCTACCACGAGGATCTTTGCCCCAAAGGCATGCACCAGCACTACCCCGCTTTCCGCAAGTATGAGGAATATGCTGGGGGCGCCCTATCGGATATGGGAGCCCATCATTTCGACATCGCGCAATGGGCGATAGGCATGGACGGCAGCGGACCGGTAAAAATTGAAGCTCCCGCTCGTGGAGAGACCGGGTTGAAATTTACTTACGCCAATGGCATTGAGATGTTTCATGGAGGGCCGGGCGGATGCACCTTTGAGGGAACCGAGGGCACCATTTGGGTCGATCGCTCATTGCTCAAAAGCGACAAGCCCGAAATCCTCTCCGCACCCCTAGCGCCGGGAGATCGCCGCGCCATGGCATCCAAAGATCACTTTCGCAATTGGCTCGATGGCATCAAATCCCGCACAGAACCAATTTGCTCGGTGGAAACTGGACATCGGACTGCCAGCATATGTCACTTGGGCAATTTCGGCTACAAGCTCCGCCGCACGCTGCTATGGGATCCGGTGAAGGAACAATTTCGCGACAATGGCGAAGCCAACGCGCTCACTGCGCGCACGCCGCGCGACGGCTGGGCCTATGAGTTGTGAAACAGCGCCACGGACCTAACGATACGCTTTTGACCTATGGACGACTATCATCGCCGTGAATTCATCAAGACGACAGTGCCCGGGCTGCTCGGAGTGATGCTCTCATTGCCAGCTTTGTGCGCAATGGCCACACGGGCGAATGCGTTTGACGGACGCTTGAAAGCGGACCGATCCATGCATTGGGAAGCGTTTCTCGAGGCAGTTTCTAAGGAAGCGGCAAAACAGCATCTTGACCGATGGAACGAAGAGAAATACCTGCAAAAAATCGCCGGACTCACGAAGTCGCTGTACCTCGAGGATCCTGTCATTTCGCAAGCGATGGAAAAAGTAGCGGTGCGACTGAAAAAGGGATGGGTGGATTTTCATGACCTCGAAAAGAACCTCGATTTCGCTGTATGTCTGCTCCAGTTCGATGTGAATGAAGTCATTAAGCCCCACAATCACCCCGGGATGACGGGTCTGATTCTATGTGCCTCTGGGGAAATTCACGCGCAAAATTACGATCTTTACAAGACCATCGATGAGCGCGAGGTGGATGGCGTGCGCACGGGAAAATACCTGCTGCATCAATCGGGTAACAGCACCTTGCGCAAGGGGGACATTTCCACACTGACTTCCCAAGCGCGCAACATTCACACACTCAAGGCCTCCATGGTCACGCAGTTGATCGATATTTTCACGCCGCCATACAATCAGGAGCGCTCGGAAAAAAGTTGCTGGTATGAGCTGGATGAGATACCCGTGGCCGGTAGTCGCACGATTTACGAAGCCCATCTCCGCGAGTGATTTTTGCATTTGCGCTTGGCAATTCCCCTTCTTTCGCTCCAGCATCCCGCCAACAGTCATGCCGACCGACGCCATCCTCGCCTGCACCCGCATTTATCTCGACATCGATCCCACGGTGCCGGTGTCGATGATTCCCATCAAAAAAGGTGCCTCCGGTCGCACCATCGTGCGCGTGCTGCGGGAGGGGCGCGATCCTTTTATCGGCATCCACTGGAAACCCGAGCGACCCGATAGCGAGAACTTTGTGCCGGTGGCGCGGTTTCTCATGAAGTGCAAGCTGCATGTGCCGGAAATCTACTATGAAAATCGTAACAAGCGAGTGGCGCTGGTGCAGGATCTGGGCGATGTCGATTTGCTTTCGATGAAAGCCGAGCCGTTTTCTGCGCGGATGCCCTATTATCGATCGGCACTGGAGCAAATCGATCAGCTTTTTTACGCGCGTCCGCCGAAGGAACTGGAGTTGATGCCGCCCTTTGACGAATCGCTGTATCGCTGGGAGCAGGAATATTTTATGGAGCACTTGGTGGAAGACTATCTGGGCATGGATAGTGGGCCGCTTCGGCACAGTGAAGAGCTCAAAGCCTTGGCCAAGGGTCTGGGCGCCTCGGCAAAACATTTGGTCCACCGTGATTTCCAATCGCAGAACATCCTGCTGCATGATGGCGTGGCATGGTTGATCGATTTCCAAGGCTTGCGTCGCGGTCGTCAAGAGTATGATCTGGCGTCTTTGTTGTATGATCCGTATATGGATCACAGTGATGGCGATCGTGAGAAGATTCTCGATTTATGGGAGCAGATTTCCGAGGACAGGCCAGCGGAGAGCACTTTGCGTGATTGTGCCGCGCAGCGTTTGATGCAAGCGTTGGGTGCTTATGGAAACTTGGTGGAAAACAAGGGCCAAGAGTGGTATCAGCAGCACATTCCCACAGCGGCTCGGCTGCTGCACGAAGTGATGGAGGGAACACCACTGCAAGAACTGTTGGCGCCCTACTTGCGCCAGGCAATGAAAAATCGATAGACCAAGTGCCTGACGCACTCTCACAGAGATTCCACGCCATGCCTGCCAGTCCCTCACCGTTTTTGTCTCGACTGCTACCGGTGATTTCCGCGAGCGTGACCATATGGGCCTTGATCCTTGCTCTGCCAGTGATGATGCGCTGGGAGAGGGGCATGCAACAAATCGCTGGCAAGATACTATATCCATCGTACAAACGGATCAGTGGTGCAGAAACGCATGATGAGCCTTTTTTAATGATGCGCCTGTATGAGGTTGCCCCGATTGACAAGCCGTTTGTCGTGGCGATGGGGGAGGATGCAGAGAATGTATTCGACACCAATCCGCCTTCGCCCAGCGACTGCGCGGTATTGTTAGACGCGATGAAAAAAGAAGGCGTGAGCAAAGTCATGATCGCCACGCCCTTGGCCTGGCAGTCTGCTGATCCGTTTGCCTTAGAAGCATTGGAGATGGTGGTGGCGCAGTTACCGGGCTGCGTTACGAGTGCGGCACTGGGGCGCGGGGCGAGGGAGGAAAGCATGCCACCTGCCTTGCGGCGCGCCTCGGTTCCCGTGGCGCGTGTGGTCGGGTCCAGCGCCACTCTACCAGTGGTGAACCGACTGGCGATCGAAGGGAATTTTCTCGGTCGCGAGACAACCTGGTCGGGATTTTCTGAGATCGAGTCCGAGCTCAAGGTATCTGGCCAATCTTGCTTGATCGCGCGCTGGGGTGATCGTGTGATTTTTTCGTCCTCGCTGCTAGCGGTGTTGCTGCGCGAGGATGTGCATCCTGAGGAACTGGTGATCGAGCCGGGACAGGCGATTTACTCGCCACGCACTGGTCATTGGTGGGAAATCGATGTCTATGGGAGGGGCAAGGAAATCCCGTCGATGGCTGCCGCGCCAGATCTGCAAGCGGCACAACTGATCCGCCCTGAGCCGGAGGATTTGCGTCAATTGCGCAGCCACAGTCCACCCGTGCACCTGCTCACACAAGTGGGCGATGGCGCGCTGATGCAGCAGCAGCGGCAAGAGCTTCAATCGCTCTACATGAGCCCACGACTGCTGGATCGCGTAAGCTGGCAAAGATTGCCGATCGCGGGTGAGTTCGTACTCGTTAGCTTACTGGCATGCCAAGCGGTGCTAGTGATGGGATTTTCGCGACGTGGCGCATGCCTGGCCACGTTGCTGGTTTTCGGTTTGTGGTTGCTCGCCTTGCGCGGCGGGGCTACATGGATTCCCTTGACCCCGGGAGTGCTCGCATTCGCAGTCGCCTATGCCGCGCGCAGAAAAATCCCCGTTTCCATCGAGCCGACCGCGCACTCTGACTCCATCGAGTCAGAGCCTGTCGTCAAGGAGGCAGCTGAGGCTGAAAAGACTACGCGGAGGCAGTCGAAAAAAGTCGGCCGCAGAAAGAAAAAATGATTTCGCTGCGCGTGATCATTCCTCTGTGGTGACATCGATGGAGATGCAGGTTTTTTTTCCCTCCGCTGCCCATCCCTTTGAAGCTTGAAGAACGCCAGAGAGACGAGTGATGTTGCGAGGTCCAAATTCATATCGTTGCATGGCAAGCTGGAATGAGCCATTTGGGAGGCGGCTCAGGACTTGAGGAGTCGAGGAATCGATGGCGCCGTCATCAGAAAAAAACCAGATCTCGCCGAGATCTTCGATGCGTCGAAGATTCCCAGGCGCTGGTGCAACGGTAAGCAGGATTTGCTGATCGCGGATGGTGGCTTTGCACAACCAGCGCGCATCGGATTCCGGGACTGCGGCGCGTGCTTGGGCAAACAGCGGAGCATTCGTTTCATCCACACGGGCCTCTCTTCCCGTCATGATCGTTAGAGAAAATGGCACGGCATGCGCAGGATGGCAGCTTTGGTGACAAGACATCCAGTCGAGCTGTGCCCTGAGGGTCACTGATTCTCCGGTTAGATTTGCCGGCGCGGTGATGGGCACCATCAGTAGTGTGTCGTCGCGGTAGCCTTGCGCCCTGTGGATGCTCATCATGACTTTTTGCGGTGCGGGCCAAACCGTTTCTCCTGCCGTAAATCCTGCGGGCAATTGCCAAGTTATGTTTGTCGCCACGCCGATCACGCCGGGATGTTTCCAATAGGTATGATAGCCTGGAGGATGCTTCAGCAGGAAGCCGACCCAGAACGTTTGGCCTGCGCTGATTTGACTCATCTCACTCAGCATTCGGACGGTGAGTGGATTTTTTTCCGCGGCTTGCGCCCACAGGCAGCCAAGGAGGCAGAGAATCCATCGGACGGTGATCATGCACTAACATACGCCCGAGTGATGCTGGATTTTGTCAGCGTAGGGACATTTACTTCCCGTGTTGCCGCGCAATTCCCCCTTGACGGATGCCGCCGAACCAAGTGAGATGCTCGCGTTCTTAAGGAACCACGAACTATGAAATTATCGTCTCTCGATCAGTTAAAGTGCGGCTTGGCAGGCTCACGCAAGTCTGCATTCTTACTCTCCGCTCTCCTGTGCTGCGCGCCAGTGATGGTCCAGGGTCAGGGAGCTGACTACGAGGGCAAAAAAATCACCGACGTGGAAATCCGCTACCGGGGGAAAAAAACAGTCGATGAAGCCGCATTGCGGAACTCCATCAGCACCCGCGCCGGTCAGAATTATAGCATTGATCGTCTCGATGCCGATATCAAAAGCCTCTACGAGTCGGGTAAAGTCGATGACGTGCGCTGGTTGGCAGAGCCTGCCGGTGAGGGTGTGAAACTGATTGCAGAAGTGTCCACTCGCCCTGATCTTGCCTCGGTTGGCTTCGCAGGCAATTCGATTTTCAGTGATAAAAAACTGGCCAAGGAGTCCAAACTGCAAGCAGGTGGTCCGCTGAGCGACGAGCAAATTCTCACTGCCCGCCGCAACATTGAAACCTACTACCAAGGCTACGGCTATCCTGACGTATCGGTCAGCCACCGCACTCAACCCGCGGAGGGCGGCGGTGCTTCACTGATTTTTCTCATTGATGAAGGCGTGAAAAATGAAGTGCGCAATATCAAGTTCGAGGGCAATGCGAACATCACTGCGAAAGACTTGGAAAAAGTCATGAAGACGAAGGAAAAAGGCATTTTTTCCATGATCACCAAGTCAGGTCGCATCCAGGGCAACCAACTGGAAGAGGACCTAGAGGAGATTCTCGATTACTATCGAAACAAAGGGTTCCTGCGTGTCTCCAGTCCTGGCATTCAGCGCATCCCGACGGGCGATGGCAAGATCGATCTGGTCATTCCGATCAATGAAGGCAATCGCTACAAAGTCGCTGGTGTCGGCTTCGGCACCATGTCTGTTTTCAAACCTGAGGAATTGTATCCTGCATTGACCCTCGTAGGAGGTGATGCCTACTCCGCGAAAAAAATGCGGGCGGACATTGACATGATTCGCAGCTACTATGGTTCTCGTGGATACGCTGATGCTACCGTGGTGCCTGATATCGACAACGCCTCGAACGATACCGTGCAAATCACCTATCGCGTCACCGAGGGCTCCCGTTTCCGCGTGGGTCGCGTGAGCATTTCTGGAAATACCAAAACCCAGGACAAAGTCATTCGGCGCGAGGTGCCTCTTAAGCCAGGTGATTGGTTCAACTCGGTGGACGTGGAAACGACGCGGACACGTCTGCGCAATTTGAATTACTTTAACGACGCACAAGTGAGCGCCGTGCCTGGTGGCAACGGCTATCGCGATCTCAATATTCTCGTGGATGAGAAAAAAACCGGCACCTTGAGCTTTGGTGTGGGCTTTAGCGCTATCGATAGTTTGGTCGGATACGTGACCATGGAACAAACGAACTTTGATTTGTTTAATCCTTGGCATTTCACCGGCGGTGGTCAGCGTTTCACCGCTAACTTGCGTGCGGGTGCTGAGCGACGCGATTTTTCCTTGTCGTTGGTCGAACCATGGTTCCTCGATCGCCAGCTGGCACTCGGCGGTGAGTTGTTCTATCGCAACGCGCTGTTCTTTAGCGATTACTTCAATCAGGCCAATGTGGGGGCCGCGATTTTCCTCCGCAAGCCACTGACTGAAAACTCGTTCCTTCGTCTGGAATACCGATTGGAAAATATCGAGATCGATCCTGATAACGATGGGATCGATGGCACAGCCGACGACTACTTTGCCGCGCTGGAAGGCGAATCCATTCGTAGCTCGGTTGGCTTGAACTACGTATTTGATAATCGTGACAGCAACCAAACGCCGCGGGAAGGACATAAGATCGATGCCGGCATCAACTATGCAGGTCTCGGTGGTGACGTCAACACCGTCACTTTCATTGCCGCTGGTCAGAAATACTGGAACCTCAAATGGGATACGATCCTTTCCGTCAATGGAGAAATTGGCATGGTGGATAGCACGAATGACGAAGAAGTGCCCATCTTTGACCGGCAATGGCTTGGCGGGGCGCGATCCCTGCGCGGCTTTGAGTTCCGCGATGTCGGCCCACGCGATGATGCTTCGAGTGAGACAATTGGGGGTAACTCGATGGCATGGCTCGCCGTGGAATACACCCTGCCTCTGTTTGAGCAGGTGCGTGGTGCCTTGTTCTACGATGCCGGTTTCCTGAACCAAGATTCCTGGGACTTCAGCCCCGCTGACCTTTATACGGATGCCGGTGTCGGTCTGCGCCTGAACTTGCCTTTCGGCCCGCTGGCATTCGACTACGCCTTCCCCTTGGAGGTGCCTGATGAGCGTGCGGATAATGGCGGTCAGTTCCAATTCTATCTTGATTACCGCTTCTGACCCATGGCCCGCGGCACGCACACGGATGACATTGTCCTACTGCGTTGTTGTGGTGATGAGATTGAACCATACCTCGATGCCGCGGCACGTCTGCGCATCGAGGTTTTTCGTGAGTATCCTTATCTTTACGATGGTTCCGCAGAGTATGAAGCCGTTTACCTGCAACGCTACAGCGCCTGTCCTGAGAGCCTGTTTGTTTGCGCTCTGCATGCGGGCGAGGTCGTAGGGGTATCCACAGCGTTGCCTCTCGCAGCGGCAGATGAGGCTTTTCAGCAACCATTCAGAGAATCCGGCTTGATTGTAGATTCCTACTACTATCTGGGTGAATCGTGTTTATTGCCTCAATATCGAGGCCGTGGCATAGGTCATGCGTTTTTTGATCACAGGGAAGCGCACGCCTCCTCTCTCGGCTATGAGACGACGACATTCTGCTCGGTGCTGCGGTCTCCTCATCACTCTAAAAAACCGATGGACTATCGAAGCCATGATCGGTTTTGGCAAAACCGTGGCTATCATCCGAGTGATCTAGTGGCGGAACTCGCATGGAAGCAGGTCGATGCCCAAGGCGAGGAAACAAATCGTCTGAGGTTCTGGCAAAAAACAACGATGGGGTGCTGATTCGCGTCGCGAGGAACGGGATCGATTGTCAGGTGGTGAGACAGGACCACGGCCGCGGTACTTTTACACGGGCTCCTTATCCAATTGAAAAGCATCGTGCACGGCGCGGGCGGCGTCCTCGATGAAGCGCTCGTCGACCGTGACGGCGATCTTGATTTCTGATGTAGAGATCATGCCGATATTGATACCCGCATCACCCAACGCTTTGAACATCGTCGCAGCCACTCCAGAGTGGGAACGCATGCCGATGCCGACAGCCGATAATTTTGCGATGCCCCCCTCTGTTTCGATTTTGGCATTGGTGCCGAGTTTCTCTAACACAGGCTTCAGCGCGGCTTGGGCCTTGCCGAGATCATTCGAGTGCATGGTGAACGAATGACGGGCAAAGCCATCGCTCGCGATGTTTGAAATGATCATGTCCAAGTTGATTTCGGCATCACCTAAGGCACCGAGGATGGCTGCGGACATACCCGGTTCATCAGGAATACCAGTGACAGTGACACGTGCTTGAGAGCGTTCGATGCTAATTCCTCGAATGACGACGTTTTCCATGGCGGGATGTTCTTCTAAAACTAAGGTTCCGGGATTTTGATTAAGACTGGAGCGAACTTCAAAAATAACGCCGTATTTTTTGGCGAATTCAACGGAACGCGATTGCATGACTTTGGATCCGGACGATGCCATTTCCAGCATTTCGTCATAGGAAATTTCTGGCAACTTGCGCGCGTTCGGCACGATCCGTGGATCGCAGGTATAAACACCATCCACGTCTGTAAGAATTTGGCAGACATCTGCTTTGATCGCTGCAGCGATGGCAATGGCGGTTAAGTCGGAACCACCGCGACCTAAGGTATGAATCATGCCTTGCGGAGTGATTCCTTGGAAACCAGCGACAACCAGTGTTTTTCCTTCCGCTAGCAATTCATTCATCAGGGTCGGATCGATGTCTAGAATGCGACCGCGCGTATGAGATCCTGTGGTAAAAATGCCCGCCTGTCTGCCCGTGACCGAGGCGGCCGAAACTCCCAAGTCTTGCAAGGCCATGGCAACCAGAGCTATCGATTGTTGCTCACCTGTCGAGACAAGAACATCAAGCTCACGTTCTGAAGGATGCGGCGTCAGCTCATGTGCCATTTTCAGCAATCCATCGGTGACTCCTGACATCGCCGATACTACGGCGACCACTTGGTTTCCCTGATCGCGTGTCTGTTTCAGACGCGACGCTACATTGCGAATGCGATCGAGTGAACCAACGGATGTGCCGCCGTATTTTTGAACGATGAGTGCCATGGTGTGGAGCGGCGGAGAATTAAGAGGATTTTGAAGGATTTGGCAAGTGGAGAGAACCGATTAGCGATCCGTTTTCAGTCATAATGCAAACCGATCGCCCGATGCCAGTCTGCTGATCGAGCGTGAAAACCTCACTGGGTGCGCAAGTTAGAGAATCGATAGGCTACCATGACGCGCGCTTTTTTCACACGGAAGTTACGGAATGGATCGCAGACAAAACGGAAATGCGCCGATGTAGCAGCTTGTGCGCTCCGCGGCTTGGGCGTGATTTTTACAGGAAACTTCGTCATGGCTCGGACAAGCGATAGCGATTGCGGTAATGAAGCGGAGTCTCACCGATCTCACGGCGGAAAAGCTGCACAAAAGAGGAACCGTCAGCAAAACCGCAATCATGGGCGATTTGTGAGATTTTATCATCGGATTGGCTCAGGCGATTACAAGCGGCACTCATGCGCGTCTTGAGAATGAATACCTGGGGACTGCAGGCGAATGCCTGCTTGAAGCGGCGTAGGAATTGACGTTCGGAAAGACCGACGATTTCCGCCAGTTCAGCGACGTTGAGTTTTTGTCGGAACGAACTGCGGATGATTTCCACAGCGCGGTCGATCAAGAGATAAGGCTTCAAATTTTCCTTTGCACCCGCGTAGCTGCGGGTGGTTCCCATCAGACCGATCACCCGACGTTTTTGATCAAACACCGGAAACTTGTTTGTCACAAACCAATCGGGAATGCCGAAACGATTAAAAAACAATTCGACTATGTTTCGTTTTGGTTGAGCGCTGTGGATCACCTCCAAATCATCGCGGCGAAAATGCTCAGCCATGTGTGTCGGAAAAAGCTCAAAATCCGATTTCCCGATCATCTCGCTTTCCTCATGAAATCCCAAACGTTCATAAAAAGAACGACTTCCCGCAAGTAGAACAGAGTCAGAATTTTTTAGGAAAAACGTGGTGTCGTGTAATTGATCGAACATCTGGGTCAGCGAGTTTTCCATTCCCACACAAGAGAGGAGAGATGCTTTTTGATTATGCAGTAAAATGTCCGATTTCATATATAAAAAGACATAGCATATGACACAAGGTCGGTCTAGTTTTTTCATAACACCAATCTAGATTCACCTGCGTGTGTCTAGCACTCAACCCACTGTCTTGCCAGCGCCCCTGCGCTACATCATACAACAAAATCCACTACTCCATCGTAAAAAACCTATGAAAAGTAAAATCAATACCATGTGGAATGCATTTCCGGCCTTTGTTAGTCTGGCATTCGTATGTTCATCATCCGTATGGGCGCAGAATGGCACTTGGTCAGGAGATGCCACGGGTGGGACCTGGGATAGTTCCTCCACGAACTGGACGGGTGTGACGGGTAATAGCTGGGACTCAACAGTTGGCCCCGGCAATACGGCAACTTTCAATACCGCGAGCCTCGCCCTGACAGTCAGCGGCACCGTAACGGCCGGTGGTGTAATTTTCAGTCAACCCGCATCGCTCTCAGGCGGGACAGTAGCCTTAGGATCATCAGGTATCAATGCCTCCAGTTTATCTAGCGGCACTGTTACCATCGCCAGCGGCGTATCGCTCACTTCTCCCCAAACATGGAACGTAGGAACAGGTGCGACATTGGCACTGAGTTCGGGATCATTTACGCGCAATGCCGGCGTCAGCCTGAATCTGCCTGGCAGTGGCACCGTTAGCTCTACGCTCACGGGTTTAGCCAATGATGTGTCCAGCGGCGGCGTGTTGTTGGGTGCTTGGGCAACGGTCGGAACGGGGGCGAATACACGCTTTGCCACTCTGAGCGGTGGGAATATCGTTGGTTACACGGGTGCGAGTGTGGCGGCACAAGGTAACTTTGGATGGTCGGGTGATGCAACTATCAACTATGACGTGGCTACTACGGGAGGTCCATTTGGCGTTTCACGCACGGCGAATACCGCGCGTTACACTGGGGCTGCGGGAACGGTAATTTGGGGTAATAGCAGCGCGAATATAACGCTCACATTGAATGGCTTGTTGAATGTCGGCAGCGGCGCCTTAACCATTGCCAAGGGCGGCACCGGTACCGGCACTGGTTTGCTTGTAGGCTCAACGGGAACCTTGGTTCTCAACGCAGCAAGTGCTGATATCATCGTGAGCGCGCCGATTTTGAATAATGCTTCCGCATCTTCGTTGGTCAAAGATGGTGCAGCTAATGTAACTCTGTCCGGAGAAAGCAACATTAGCGGGAATCTTTTCGTTAACGCCGGTAGAGTCAGTGCGGCGCTCGGCAAAAATGTCACGAACCCTACGACTACCTCGCTCGGCAATCCCATGGTGGCACGCAACATCGTGGTCAATAACGGCGGCACATTGCAGTTCGCCGCGGGCGATGCCTTGGGTAGTGCCACCACCACACCCGCCGCAACCCTCATCATCAATGCTGGTGGAACGGTGAATAACAATGGCAGCGTCTTTACAAGCCTGGGCCCGGTCGTGTTGAATGGAGGAACGCTCACGACATTGGGCGGACCTGCCGCGGGCTACCAATCCTTTAACCTCATGGGTTCGGTGACGGTAGGCGGCATTAGCCCCTCGACGATCTCGGTGACAGGTGCCGGCAACGGTTTCAACGGTTTCCACCTTCAAACAAACACGACATTCAACGTGGCCGATGCGACATCGTCCTCGGCTGCGGATCTCACCGTTTCCGCGCCGCTGATCAATCGCAATGGTTCTCTGGGAGGTAACGGCGGCTTCACGAAATCGGGCGCAGGCACGATGGTTCTTACCGCGGCCAATACTTTCTCTGGCAATGCAGTGGTTTCCGCTGGCACCTTGGTTCTGGGAGTCAATGGCGGTAATCCTCAATTCGGTACCTTGGAGAATGCCGCGTTGCTCACCATCGAGGCCGGCACCACAGTGCGCGCTTGGGGAGCAAACGCTTTCAAGGGCTTCAGTGGCGGCACGCAGGCGGTGACGATCAATGGCGGTGACTTGGTCCTAGGCGATGGCGTGACGGAACATGGCAACCACGCGCTGGCGGCACTCGTGCTCAATGGCGGCACGATATCGGGTGTGGGAAATGCGACTTTTGGTGGCTTTAATTTCGTCGGCGATGTTTCAGTAACCAATGATGCCACCATCAGTGCGACCAATACGAACACGGTGAACACGACACGTGTCGTTAACGTGGCGGATACGAAAACGCTGCAATGGACAGGTAACATCACCAACGGCAACAACAATGCTTGGACGACCGCACTAACATTTACAGGAACGGGAACGACTGTCTTGAGCGGCAACAATACCCACTCGGGTGTGACGACGATCAGTGGCGGCAATTTGCGCGTGGGCAATGGCTCCACGACCGGCAGCTTGGGTTCGGGCGCAGTGGTCAATAATGCAACATTGGTCTTCAACCGCAGTGATGACACGACAGTTTCGCAAGTGATCAGTGGCCTCGGTTCCGTCGAAAAGACAGGTGCGGGCACTTTGACCATCGCGAATGCCATGACATACAGCGGCACGACAACGCTGAGCCAAGGCAAATTGATCGTTGATCCAGCAGCGGGCTCATTGACCAGCACCTCTGCTTTGAGCTTGGGGGAGGGGACTACGCTCGCACTAAAGAGCTCAGCCGCCAATCGCATGCAAAGCGTGTCATCATTGACGATGAACGGCGCCACGGTAGAGCTGGCCATTTTGGGAACCAATGTGGATCAAATCATCGCCACCACCACTGCGAGTGTTTCTGGAACCAACACGATCAAGTTGAGTGGCAATGCGGCACCGGGAACTTACACTCTCATTTCGACACCTGCGGCCCTATCCGGAACGTTCACCTTGGATACCAGCGATGTGACGCCAGGGTTTACGAGCTTGTCCGGCGCGGTTGTAGGAAATGATTATGTGCTTACGGTAACAGGCTCACCACTGCCGGGCACGGCCTATTGGACAGGAGATATCAGCAGTAATTGGTCGGATGTTTCGCAGGCGCCAAACAACAGCAACTGGGCCACGGACGCAGCGGGAACCATCGATGCTTTGCAAATTCCCAGCGTGGGAACCGACGTGATTTTCGCATCGACAAGTTCCGCCAACAGCACAACCGAGTTGTCCACCAACATGTCCGTGGATAGCGTCACCTTCCAGTCAGGCAGTTTCTCCATCGGCGGCTCGAATTCCCTTTCTCTGGTCAGCACGAACACGAATGGGCATGCTCTGGAAGTCAGCGCCAACGCCGTCGCCAGCTTGTCCATGGGGGCATCGGTATGGACTGGCTCCACTCATGTCGATGCGACTGGCACCTTGTTTGTGGGAGCAACAACGGCACTCGGCAATGCCGATGCACCTCTCTCGGTCAATGGAACTCTGACGCTCAATGCCAATCTGACGAAAGGAGATTTGACGGGAAATGGATTGATCAATGCTAATACGGCAGCGACGCTTCAAGTCACTTCGACCATGGGCTCGAGCTACAGTGGAACGTTCGGAGATGGTTCTGCTGCTCTTTCTCTCACAAAAACCGGTGCGGGCCTGCTTAGCTTGGTGGGTAATTCAACGAATACCGGTGAGACAACCGTGTCAGCAGGTCAACTGGAAATCGGCGACGGTTTTACCGCAGGAGCGTTGGGTTCGGGGCCTATCACGGTAAATGCCGGTGGGATCTTATCCTGGAACCGATCGGATGACATCACGATCGCCAATAGCATCAACGGCGCTTTTGCGAATGTTGTGCAAAACGGGTCGGGCGCGCTAACTCTCACGGGGACGAATAATTTTGCCACAGGAGGAGGCAGTGGGCTTCTGATCAATAACGGTTCACTCGTGTTGGGCGCTGCTTCGGCCGTTCCTACTAACGTGGTGCTCGGTGTTCGTAATGGGCTGCTCGATTTGAATGGATACAACATCACGGCGGGCTGGCTCGATGGCACAACTACCGGAGTGGTCACCGATCGATCAGGCACGGCCGGTACTACGACCTTGACGCTCAATGTGACTTCGAACCCCGCCTGCGCGGCGTCCATTAATGACGGAACAAATGGTCGTATCCTCGCACTGGTGAAATCGGCAGCAGGCACGCAGACACTCAGCGGAAGCAGCAATTTCAGCGGAGGCACGGAATTGCGCGGTGGGTTGTTACAAGTGAACTCCGATACCGCGCTGGGAACGGGAACCGTATTGGCTCTCGGAAATAATGTCGATATCACGCGACTGCAATTTGGCCCCAATGTCACCTTTGCGAACAACATTGAATTGGGAACTCCCACACGCACCAATTTCAATGGCGCGATCAGCATGCCGGGGGCAAATGACTCCGCGACCTTGACGGGATCAATCCTCATCAAGGCTTCTGGTCTGGTGGGCGGCACGGTGAATGGTGGCTCCTTTTTTGGTCCAACAGGCACGGGTCTATTGACGCTGGCAGGTGCTGTGGATACCGACAGCGCCAGCACTGTGGTCATTGTGCGCGGTGGCAATGTGCGCCTTGGTACTACCGGAAACGCAACCAACTGGCGGAATGAAGGCGTGCTGAGTTTGGGTGCTGTTGGTGCGCTGAATGCAAATGCCTCCCTTGCCATAGCGGGAAGCAATGCTGCGACATTTGATTTGAATGGATTCAGTCAGACACTCGTCGGCATCGGGAGCGGCTTGGCACAAAATTTCACCGCCACAGTGACCAACTCGTCCGCGACTGCCGCTAGCTTGACCCTCAATACCAGCGATACAGCAGACTACGCAACGGTTGTGACCGGCTTGTCGATCGGTTCGGTTGGCGTGAACGTTTTGGATGCGAACACGGTGATGGCAGGCAATTTGTCGATCATCAAACAAGGCGCTGGCACGCTCCAACTGCAAGCGCCCAGCACGTTCACGGGAAATGTCACCATCTCTGCCGGCACGGTGATTGCCGATCGGGCGAACAACGTCAACATCCCAACGAACAGTTGCTTGGGCAATCCACAGGTCAGCCGATCGATTATCGTGGAATCGGGAGCAACGCTGAGAATGCAACTTGGCGATGTCTTCGGCAGTGCCACTACGGTGCCAGTAGCCACATTGGTCGTCAATGCAGGAGCTACTGTCATCAACAACGGTAACAACTTTAACACCTTCGGCCCCATCCAGCTCAATGGCGGAACGATCACCACTTCGGGCGGTGCGGTTGCTGGATACCAGTCCTACAATTTGCTTGGAACGGTGACGGTCGGCGGTTCATCGCCATCGAGTATCACGGTGAGCGGCGCGGGCAATGCATTCAACGGATATCACCTCGATACCTCCACGACGTTTGATGTCGCAGATGCGACGGGGGACAGCGCGGCGGATCTGGTGGTCACAGCACCTTTGATAGATCGTAATGCAAGTCTCACTGGTGCGGGCGGGCTATACAAGAGTGGTCTAGGAACCATGTCCATCCAGACGGCGGCTACCTACACGGGCGACACGCAGGTGCAAGAGGGTGTGTTGAGGTTGGAACAAGCATACCTTGCCGATGGCGCGGATGTGCGCATGATTGCGTCAGGGAAATTGAATCTGGCTTATACCGGCACCGATACCGTGCGGGCGCTCTACATCGATGATCAATTGCAATACGCCGGTGTCTGGGGAGCGATCGGCTCGGGCGCGCAGTATGAAACGGCAGCCATTACTGGCACCGGCACACTCACAGTGACCAGCGGCGCAACTCCTCCTGGGTATGCGTCATGGGCTCTGGACAATGGTCTCACGGCGGGTGTCAACGATGGCTCGAATGCGGATCCCGATCAGGATGGTTTAGTCAATCTTCTGGAATACGTGCTTGGTGGCAATCCGCTTGGATCATCACAGTCGATTACTCCTGTCGCTGGTCCGAATGGTGCGAGCTTAGTACTGACATTCAAGCGACTTGATCTCTCGGAAACGGATACAACCGTCACGATACAGTGGTCCACGGATCTTGGCACCACATGGACTGACTTTGTCACCCTCGGTGCCGAATCTGCGGGAGCTGTGACCATCGTGGAAAACGGCGCAGGGCTAGACGATGTCACAGTGGCGATCCCACTGAGTAACGCGGTGAACGGTAAGTTGTTTGCGCGAATCAAAACGGTGAAGTAAGTCTCATCGATCCATCTCAGATCATGGGGCACGGAGCGCACAGATAACGGGCGAAAGCATGCCTTTCGCCCGCAACGATCTTCCGGATCGCCTCGTCGCTGGTGGCTTTCCGGATTCCTGTTTCCGCTCAGGGCCCAGACTGCACCAAGGCGTTAGAAACGATCTATCAAAACATGCCGAAAGATAGCGATGAAGCGCAAGCCTTCGCGAGTCAGTATGGACTGGGGAAGTGACTTTACCATCGCTCCCATGCTAAGGATTTGAGCGAGGGAGAAATCAGGCGGTATCATTTTTTTCGAGTCAGCCAATGGCCGAGGAAACGCCCGAGCATGACTCCAGCGATGATTGGTAGTGGCAGCAAATACATGTAGTCCCCTTGATACTTGAAGAATAAAACGATGGTGACGATCACACCAACAAAAAAGCCGAGTACGATTCCGATGAATGTACCAAGAAATTGAGCCGGGCGGAAGGTGTTTTCCAGCGTCAACGAGCGCAGTGGCGACTCGTAAGCCGTGTTAGTAAACACTTCTAGAAAACCATTGGCGATGTTCAATAAGCCTTCTCGTTCGCTGCCCTTGAGAATGGTGTGACTTAAGTCTGCTCTAATGACCCGTGTTTCCGGAGCCTCAATCGTCAGATAGCCGTCATGAACCTTGATGCTACCAGTGACGGCTGTGGCCAAGAAGCGTAGTACACTGGGTTTGAGAATGGAAGCAACATCCGCGAGTCGGGGGACAAGATGTGGTGCGGATTTGATCGATGCCTCAAGAGCCTTCCGAGCACCGCCGCCGAAGATGCTGTAGTTTTTCTTAAACGCATCGACCATCGCTCGTTCATCCGGTGATGCGTTGGGAGCCAGATTCAGATCCAAGCCTTTGACACCAAGCAAATTCATACCTGCCGTTTCACGACGCGGCAGAAGTTCGAAATTCGGCAATCGGAGGACCTCGAGGGGAATCACCGCGATTGTTCGCCAGTAATAGTAATATCCATCGCTACCGCCACGCTCAGTCCTAAGATCATACGTCTCAAACGCCCTATTCCGATAGGTTCCGCGCACATGATCCAAGCGATCTTCGGCTTCTCCAGGGTGATACTCATAGCCGTTTTGCTGAGCCCATTCGGCGTTTTCTGGTTGATGTGTGTGCATGGATTTATTTGATTTGTGCTTCGAAGGTGCCCACGACAAAACTTCTTTTCTCATCGGACAAACGTAGGTGGATCTTGCCGGGGATTTTACCATGCATTGCGGTGCCAAATTCCAGCTTCATGGAAAAATCTCCCAAGTATGTGAACTCGGCTTCAAGACGAGCGAGCGCTTCATGCACATCCAACAGTTGATCATCGTCCATCGGTGCGGCAACAGGCAGCTCGTCGTCGAGAGGGATATTTTCTTCGCCTCCGCCGCGCTTGGCGGCCAGCCTGCGCCGCGCCGCATCGACGAGGATGCGGCGCATCGTCTCGGCGGCAGCGGCGTAGAATTGCTTGCGATCGCGCCACTGGTCAGGTGCGGATTTTTCCAACCGTAACCATGCCTCGTGGAGCAGACCGCAGGTGTCTAGCGTCCCGCCCTGGCGTTCCATGGACATTTTTGATCGTGCGATCCGGCGCAACTCTGCATATAATTCGGCAAACACCTCATTGTCGCGGGTTTGGTCAGCGTTGTTCAGCCAGCGGGTGTATTCAGGCATAACCTTATCTGATTTGCGCGGTCTTTGCGGTGGCCATGTAAAACATCATCGATAAACCGATAACGAGTCCCATCAACCCCAATGCCATCGCCAGCCAGGACAAGCCGATTCCCTTGATCAACACGCACTGATGAGGAGACATCGGATCGTAATACACCTGCACTGCCTTGCCCGGAGAGTATAGTAGCTGCTCATCATTGGCCGATGCCCGAGAATCGTGGGACTCATTGCCATATCGCAGCCTGTCACTTTCAAACATCTGACCATTCACTTCGTAGGAGTAGCGGACATGGACTGTGTATTTCCTGTCGAAACCACGAGATCTACGACGTCCGGAAGAACCAGAGACTTTCCTTTCGACGATTTTCGATTCGACGATTCTCCCCTCTGCTGCTGGCCAGTCATTCGTTTTCAGGCCCTGCTGGAGTTGGAATCCCCCAATCATCAGGAAGAGGAGGCCCAGAAAGGTGAAGCTTCCGCCAAAAATCCATTTGACTACTGTTTGCAGTTGGCCTGAAGAGTGTCTGTGCATGTAGATCTTGATTGAACAGGCTATTTGATCTCCGCTTCAAAGGTGCCGATGACAAAGCTACCCTCATCGTCCGGCAGGCGCAGGTGGATCATGCCTGGGATTTTCCCATCCTTGGCGGTGCCGAATTCTAGTTTCATGCTGTAGCCATTGAGGAAAGTAGTAGGCACGGCAAAATCTTCGCCCTCTTTCCTGTAACTCAAGACAGCCGATAGTCCACTGTGATCTTGACCTGGCTTCATCGAGAATTTTTTGCCATCTACCTTATCCTTGAATCCAAAGATCGAGAATTCCCGATCATCTTTGTTAGGCTCAGCACCACTCTGCCATAAAGTCAATTCACCGTCACTGAAAGTGGCTTTCTCCACGATGAAATCTTCGCCTTTGATTTTTCCGTTCGCAGGCTTGTCGGGAATAACTTCGTGTTTGCTGAAAAAGTATCTTTTACGCTGCGCAGTATGCTGCGGGCGGCATGTGCCATTTCGATAAGAACCGGGATGTGTGATCTTTTGTTCGCTGATTGTTGAGTCGTGGAAGCTCCAGCGTGATGATCAGTCTACCAATCAGAGCACAAAGCTGTCTCAGTAGGTGGTCAAGGTTCATGACT
>CAMDAD010000028.1 GCA_945888515.1 Akkermansia muciniphila
GATCGCGTGCGACTTGTGCCACAGGCTTTCCTAGGCTCATGAGACCTATGGCTTGCTCTTTGAACTCTGTTGTGTATTTTCGCTTGGTGTTGTTCATGTCTAATTCTGGTTGTTGGTTTGCTTTTGGTCCAGAATTTTAGCGCACCTCATTTCACCGCTCACCAGCGTTTTGACCATCCGGTTCCCGACGCTTTCATAGCCGGCTTGCAGCAGCTTGAATTGCACCGTTCCTTTCATCCCCGCATCGGTTCCCAGATTGATCCCGAAGTCGACATCGAGCGTCGGCGCTCCGAGGTAGGGCGGGTTGATCTGATCGCGGGTGTGATAGTGGACCGCCAAGCCCCCGACAACGACAAGGTCGGAGCGGAAGTTTTCCAGCGAATCCCAAGCCTCAAACAAAGCCATCTCGCTCGTTCGTATGCCTTCCGCAGGATAAGACTGCCAGCCGTATTCGAGATCGCTCATTTCCAACCTCCTGAAAAATTCTCGGTTCCTCTGAGTTCGAGCGCCGCCTCGTCCCCGCGCAGGCCTGCCCGGATCACGTCGAGATAGAGCTGCACGTCGCACACCACCTGCCGTCCCCGAATCTCTTGGGTACACAGGAACACCCCCTCGTCTTTCGGCTTCACAATCCGCAGCCTGCCACCTCCATCCACCCGCCGTGCCTGAAGTTTGTTCTTCAATAGGCCTTCGTCCGGAAAATCCTCCACATACACCGTCGTCACGATCGGGAGCGTGTAGGGCTGCCGCAGAAAAGCTCCAAACCACTGCGTGAACGCATGTTTCTTCCCGCCGAGCGTTTCCTCTAGTTTGGCCGCCACCTTGACCGGATCAAACTCCAGCAAGGAATACTCCCGCGTCTCCGTACGCTTCTCCCAATCATCCACCACCGCCCAGGCCTCCAGCAAGGCATCCGGCTTGATGATCCGCAGGCCTCCTTCTTTCTCCTCTGCCCATTCCTGGGCCAAAAGCTGCTGCCTCACCGCACTCACATGACCGAGACTCACGTCCGCCGCCGCCGCCAGATCCTTCACCTTCCATGCCCGCAGGGGACCTTGCAGCAGTACCCGCAGCACCCGCGTGGCCTTGGGCGAAAACACCGACTTCGTCTCACGCTTCACGCTGAGGGAATTTCCCGCCGCCCGCGTCTCGATGAAAATCAGGTCGAACGAAAGCCGTGCATTCCCCACGAAATCGGCGTAACCCACCCCTGCCTCCGCACAAATCCGCGCCGATTCCTCCGAGATGAACGGCGCGAGCACCAACCCGTGGCTCGGTTTGTCCGGTGGCAGCAGGGAAAGGTAATGCTTCAGTTGCAGGATGGCCGACCGCACCTCGCGCGGCTGTCCGCTCTTTTTGCCTTCCACCACCAGCGTCCATGATTGGTCCCCGGCCCGAAGCTCCGCCAGCCAGTCCGGGCGTCCGATCCCATCCTTGCCAAGTTTCACCTCCTGCTTCAACGACGCCAGCTTTAGGAACGGAACCCGCTCCACCAGTTCACGTAGAGTCGCTTGGAACTGTGGCTCCAATTCACTCTCTTTCAGTTTTTCGGCACGTTTCAGCACGCGGTGAAATTAGTGGATTCAGTGAAATCCTGCAAGTGTTTTATTTCAGTAAATTCGACTATTTCAGCAGATGGTGAAAATGTCGCTTTTAGTGAAACCAGGAAATCATGGTTCTCCAGGACCTCCAGGTTTCCATCCCGCCCCTGATTGCTAAAGCCACCGTTCCATCCTGACCTTCGTAGCTTTTGCCGTTCGTAGCCTCGGCGGAGAATGGTGAGCGAAGAAGGTTCTCCATAGCAATTCACCACGTCCCAGCCCAACTCATGCTGCATGAGCTGGATCGCCGGTTGTTCGACAAGGTGGTCTTCGGTGTAGGTTCGAGTCGCCATCAAATACCTGTCAAATAACGATTATTTGTGCCATCAAGGGGCAATTCCAAAAATCCATTTGGCATCAAACACCCATCAAATAAAAAACCATTGAACCTCAATGATTTACGATGTTTTGGTGCTGAATTTTCCCTTTTCATCAATGAAATGAGGCACATTACGAACACCTTTAAGCCCAACCTTGCACCTTCAGACGATCCCATGCCTTGTCCAAATGTTCAGATTTTAATCGCTTCCGCTTATCGGCGTTCCAGGACAGCACGGCCTCAGTGGCAAACGCTTTGTCTTCTTTTGCCTGTTCTTGATGTGTCATCACCCAGTGAACGGAACTGAGAAGCTCCATTCCATAAGAGTCCTCATAGCCCTCGATCAATTGGGCCACGCGATCCATTTTCTCTGCTATGACTTCATTGCCATGCAGAACGGCTTCCGCATCTTCCACCGCATGTGGCAGAAGATCAATGGGAACATCCGGTGCATCTTGTCCATCTCCGTAACCACTGGTGTAATGCGACTCCATGCGAATCAACACATGGCGAAGATTCACCGCAAACGGCCCCCGTTGTTTTGCTTCAAAGTCCAAACGCAAGGGTTGACCGGCCGCTTGCAGAAAATACATGAGTTTGTGCACTTCCAATAAGGTCACAATGGGATCAAGAAGGCCTTTGAGGTATCGATCCATTAAAGAAACCAGAGCAGCTTGCCCTTCTGTCATCTTGGGCTTTTCCGTTCGGTTCGGCATCGCTACCGCCTGAGGAGTCTCCACGGGGGCAAAAAGCAAAACTTCCACCTCGGGGATCTCCGCAAATGCTTGCTCTATGAGAGGCTTCACCTCACACCAAGGCAGACCACCATTGCCGCAACCTAGGGGCGGCACCGCGATGGATTTGATACCCAAATGGCGAATCTCGGCAATCAGATCCTTGAGTCCTGTCTCCACGTCCGCGAGCCTGCTATTGGCTTTCCAGTGTCCTTTGGTAGGGAAATTGATGATCCAGCGTGGACCACCGACTAAACCACCAAGATCGTGAACATCCATCTTGCCGAGCATCACTCGTTCCTCTTTGCAGGCTCGTTCGTAGTCGCGGAACATGGCCGGAAAAGCTTGCCGGAATTGCAGGGCAATTCCTTTGCCCATGATCCCTTTCGTGTTCACAGTATTCACCAAAGCCTCCGCAGGGGCTTCGAGCAAATTGCCTCGGGTTTCACGGATCATACTGTTAATAATACCAAGATGGTTCGACTGCGACTTTAGGTTGATGTCCCAGACCGTCAAGAATATCCCTGACTTGTTAAGCGATTTTCTCATTCTGACAACCAATCTTTTGGATGCCGTTCCAACGGAAAAAATCTGCCACGAGAAATTCCGCCGCTTTTTGGTGGGTCCGCCCCTGCCACAAGGTTGCCCGAATCGCTGGCCAATCCAATCGCTCCAACTCTTTCAAATCTTTGTAAAATAGGCTGTGGTAGGCCCCGGCATTTCCATCGCTGATGGCCCAATCTGTCGCCTCATTGATCGCTATCCCGACGGTGCTGACCAAATGCAAGATGGTTCGCTGGCATCCAGCAGGCCGACCCGTGTTTCCGCGATTGATCGTGTAAAGCATCGGCGAGCGAGGGCAGTAATAAAAGGGCACGAATTCCCCCACAAAACGGTTTCCACAACAGCCAACGCGAATCTCTGTCGCGCGCCGCTTCTTGATGTGGTCATAGCCAATGACTTCAGGGGCGAATGCGGCCATAGACACGTCCGAGCGCATTCCGTCACCAGCGACGATATCGCGAAGATTCGCAATATCGGTGATGTGGTAAATCGGGGTATCTTCGGGCGAGAGTGTCATTTCTTGGTAGGAGAGCTATTAACAAATTCCCATGTCTGCAAAAGAAATGTGGCCATCGCTCCGGAGAGATTGACGGCGAGTTCGGCATGGCGAGGCGAAGGCTTCGTTCCCAGTATCCCTTTGCCATGTGCATCACTGTGTTTGTTCCGAAGTGCGCCCAAGCCAACGACCACCGATGTACAGCCACTGAGGATCTGTTTGAAGATTTGCTCCGTGTGCTGACTCGGCGAGAGATTGAGCTGATTTGATGCCAACGAGTAGAGTTTGGGGAGATCCGCCCCTTCGTCGTAAGGAGTCTTCGCGGAATCAAGAATATGTTTGCAGACCGATTCAAGCAGTGTTCTAGCAATCGTGACAGCTCCCTCTGGATCTGCGGCACGTCGTTCAATCGCCTTAGTCCACGCTTCGTGGATATAATCGAGATTCACCTTCGTGACGGCAGCCGATATCGCTCCATCACTAGGGGAACGGGCTTCGGATTCGAGCATCAGCAACAGCGGATCGAATTCAACCCGGAGAAAATCTGTCCGCTCCGCGTAGGTTCCAAACTTGCCTTTAATAAATCCCCAAAACTCTGTGAGGCTCCTGCAAACATGCACGCATTGAGGCAATAGTTTTGCGATCTTTGGTGAAGCAAGAAGGTCACGGCGAATTCTGTTGTAGTCAGGGTGATCATCGAGTTCGCCACGCGCCCGTGACACCATCATCACCTTCAAAGACTCCACCTGATTGATCAAATCGTGATTCATGGCCGGGCTTCATCTAGGTTCTGATCGGCTGCGAGCAACTTAGGTAACAACAGGTCGCGGGTGCGGCGGAGATTCTGGTTCTGTTTTTGAAGTAATTGAAACTGTTCGAAGATCGGCCGAACGAACGCGCGAAAGTCCTCAGCTAATTCATGCGTGGTCACTGCAACTTCGTTAGAGTTGAGCTGAATCCAATGACGTTTGTACTCTTGAGTAGAGGCGAGATCTCGAATTAAAAAGTAAACGTAGAACAAAGGAAGATCGTCGGCTGCTACGAACGGAATCACATTAGGTCCAATCGAGAACGGCTCAGTCATTTACTGCATTTTACAGGTGTGGTCGCCAAATATTGCGATTGGAGTAGTTGGCGTTGCTTGGTGGTCGGGTTTGTTTCCATGAAATCCTAGAACCAAATCCGTCGATTGATCTATTACTGGAATATCACCAGTCGCCGCAACGTCACCTTTCTTGTAAACTACACCTGCTTTCAAACGATCCAAAACAGCTCTCACTGGTTTCACCTCCCACCCTTCCGGAATCCGGCCGAGTTCGGATTCTTTGAAAGTTGCGGATTCGTGGCCGGGGAAGCGGAAGTGGACGAACCACTCGCGGTAGAGGGATTGCGCCATCTCCTCCAGGATCTTGATGCGGCGCAAGTTGTTCTCGATCAGGTCGTCGTAGGCCGAGAGGATGCCCGCGATCTTGTGTTGAGTGGGGAGGACGGGAACGTTGAAGTCAAACGACATTAATTTCTCAACACTCATGTTATCCTGAGTCGTGCCGCGAGAAATGCTCTGCATGCCCAACTTCAGGATATCGATGTAGTATTTGATGAACCTCACGTCCGCCTTACTGGGATCGGGAACGAATCCAACAACGCTATCCGGAAAACAGCCCGGAATGCCGAGTATCGCCGTCTCTGCGATGTTTGCGGCGATCGTAATGCAAAGCGTCCCCTTGTCCCACATCTTGCTTTGGGCCAAGCCCGCCTCGCTGTAGGTCTGAGAATATTCTGTGAGGTAAAGGTTGGCGGCCTTAATGTCGCCCGTTTGGAAAAACGGATAATCCCCGCCATATAGCGACACGTCATTTCGAGGACGATGGCGCGAACGGCCTCGGCTTACAAACCCAAGGTCATCCAAACGTGTGGTTTTTGTTCTCGGAGCGGACGTCATCATTCGAGTGTATCCGGGTTCTTGAGTGATCTCTTCTCTTCCGAGGTCAAACGTCGTTCGACCTTTTTGATATCCTCCTCTGGTGATAGGGATTCCGGACGGATGCCGCGTTCGAGCAGTGTCTTTCTCACCGCCTTGTTGTTGCTGATGTGCTCGTGGGAGATGGCGGACTCGGTGGAAAGACCGCGTTCACGGGAGTTGAAAATGGTGATTTCGGTGGCGAAATCTTTGGCTTTGAGGATGATCGTGGGCGCAAAGTCGGCGAGCGGTCGGCCAGACGGAATTTTCCACTGAGCTTTCATGGCTTGCGTGGATTTTCCGAACAACGCTTGATCACCTTTGCTGCGAATCAGTGCGAAGTCCTGATTGCCACCGGTCTGCTCGAAAATGACCGAGGATAGATCCTTTTCGGTAGTGGTGAGTTTTTGGCGCGCCTGGACCCGCTCTGCCTCGAGCAAACGTAGTTCAATCAACTCGGCGCGGCGAGTCTGAACAGCGAAGTAGGTCTGGGCGAAGGCGATTTCCTGCTTCTGGGGGTCTCCGTTTTGGGCAATGAGGTAACAGGCGTAACGGGTGAGCATGACGTCTTCCACCTCCCGCTGACTTCCAGAGCCCAGCCCAACCATTTTGCTGACGTCAGCAAAATGGTCGGAAACCTGATGACCAGAGACTTCGCAAGCCGTTTCCGCCTTGGAAATCACATTCAGAAAATTCCGCCATTGGGTGTAGCCAAGCAACACCTGCAGATCCCGGGCGAGCCAGTATTCCACGCCGCTTTCCATTTGTTGGGCGTGACCTTCAAAGGTGTCAGTGAGGGTCTGTATGTGTTCTGATTTCATGCTTCCAGGAGTTCCACGACGTTTTCCGCAATCTTTGCTTCAAGCTCCCGCGCTTCAACGTTGAGGACTTCGAGTTCCTCGTTGAGAGCTTCGAGCTTTTCCTTGAAATCTTCGTCGCTGAGATTCTTGCCCTTGGCGACGCCGACGTAGCGGCCGGGGTTCAAACTCCAACCTTGATGTTCGATCTCTTGGATTGTCGCAGCCTTACAGAGCCCCAGAACGTCGCGGTAAGTGATCAGTGCAGAGTGAGCAGTGATCAGTGGTGGGGCAGCGGCTTCGCCGAAGAGTTCGCGAATTTTGTTTTCGGAGCCGTGTTTGAATTCGCAGGGTTGGCCGCGGTAGAGGCGGACGACATTAGCGAGGAATTCGAGCTGGGCGTTGGTGAAATCACGATGGGCTCTATCGAGCTGGCGGAAGATGTGGCGGGCATCGAGGAAGAGGACTTTGTCCGCGCGGTCAGTGCCGCGCTTGCCCTTGTCGAAAAACCACAAGGTGCAAGGAAGCGTGACGGTGAAGAAAAAATTCGGGCCGATGGCGACCATCACATCCACATCACCGGCGCGGATGATTTTTTCGCGGATCTCTTGCTCAGAAGCGCGGGCATCAGCGGCGGAGTTTGCCATGACGAAACCAGCGCGGCCTTTTTTGTTTAGTGCGGAGTGGAAATGCTGGATCCACAGGTAGTTGCCGTTGTCGGTGCGCAGGATGCCGAAGGGGTAGCGCGGATCTCCAGCGAGGCGCTCCTTGTCGATCTTGCTGACATTGAAGGGCGGATTCGCCAGCACGAAGTCGAAGCGTCCGACCGAGTCCTGCAAGTCCTCGTAATAGGTATTGCCCTGCTTGATATCGCCGCTCAGCCCGTGGACCGCGAGGTTCAGCCGCGCGAGACGGGCGGTATCGGTGACCCGCTCCTGCCCGTGCACGGAAATTTCCGAAGTAGGATTTTTCCGATGCGCCTCCACAAAGCGAGCCGATTGAATGAACATACCGCCCGAGCCGCAGGCGGGGTCGAAGATGCGGCCGTGATAAGGCTCCAGAATTTCCACGATCAACTTGACGATGGAGGTGGGCGTGTAGAATTCCCCACCCTTCTGGCCCTCGCTCATGGCGAACTTGCCAAGGAAATATTCATAGATCAGCCCGAAGGTGTCGCCGCCCTTGTCCATGGGGATGGAGGCCATGGTCTTGAGCAAGGAGGCGAGCGTTTTGCTATCCAAGATCTGATAGTTCTTCGGCAGTACATCGGATAAATCCGGGTTCTCTTTCTCGATGGAGCGCATGGCTTCATTGATCGCCTGACCGACTTGCGCCCCCTCCGGCAAGCTGAGCAGATGGGAAAAGCGGGCATCGTCGGGGAGATAAACCACACCCGCCGCATGAAAATCCGTCGGCCCGATTTTCCGCCGCGTTCCGGCCTGCGGCTTGAGATCCTTTTCCACCGCCACGAAGCGGACATCCGCGTAGCGCAAGAAGATCAGCCCGAGCACGGTCGGCGAGTATTCGGAAGGCTTCAGATCTGCCCCAGCCCAAAGCTGATTGGCAGCATCCCAGAGCTTCTTTTCAAGATCGGCGTGTGAGTCGTCGGCGGTTGCTGGTTCGGTCCAATGCATACGGTGAGAAGAGAGGAATACGAAAAAAATCGTGTGTTCTGTGGGAGTGACTAACGGATCACGATTTCTTTCTAGCGGACGGACCGGCGAAGACAAGGGAAAAGCGCAAAAAGCACCAAGATTCGGCGTGAGTGTATCGTTTTTGTATAATTACAAAAAGGGAGCGTGCGGTGCTGCGGAAAGCATGTTTCCCCACGGATGGCAGGGATGGCGCGGATTTTTGAGGAGGAATGCATTGAGCTTGGGCAAAAATCAGCGTAGCTTCGCGTGACATGAAGCATTGGCTGATCAAGAGCGAACCGGATGTGTTTTCGATTTCCGATCTGAAAAAAGTGAAGCAGGAGCCTTGGAGCGGCGTGCGCAATTATCAGGCGCGCAATTTCATGTGGCGCGAGATGCAGATCGATGACCTCGCTCTCTTTTATCATAGCAATGCCACGCCGCCCGGCGTGGTGGGCGTGGCGAAGGTGGCATCGGAGCCCTATCCCGATCCGACGCAGTGGGATCCGGCGTCCGAGTATTTCGATGAAAAATCCACCGAGGCCAAGCCGCGCTGGTGGTTGGTGGACTTCGCGTTTGTGAAAGAGTTTTCGCAAATGGTCACGCTGGAAGCGCTGCGTCAGGAACCGAAGTTGGAGGGCATGGTGGTGTTGCAAAAAGGCACACGGCTCTCGATCACGCCGGTGGTGAAAAAGCATTTTGATCTCGTGGTGAAACTGGGCCGGTGAACATGGTGCTCGATAGTCCCGCGGCCTGGACCATGGCACTCTGCGGTGCCCTGTGCGTGGGGCTATCCAAGACCGGCTTCACGGGAATCTCGCTGATTTCGGTGCTACTGTTCGCGGATTTATTTGGCGCGAAGACCTCGGTGGGACTGGTGCTGCCGCTACTCATCATCGCCGACCTCACGGTCTATCCGGCCTTTCGCGAACATGGTTCTTGGAAGCCAGTCGGGAAATTATTGCTGCCCGCGTTGATCGGGTTGGCGATCGGTTATGCAATTCTGGCGAGCATCGATGATGGCCAAGCGCGTCACGGCATCGGGCTTTCGGTGCTGTTGATGGTCGCGGTGCAGGCGCTGCGTTTGTGGAATCAGCCGCTGTTCCATCGCATTGCCGATTCACAGGCCTTCGGCGTGACGGCGGGAGTCACAGGCGGTATGGCGACGATGATCGCGAATGCCGCAGGGCCGGTGATCCAGTTGTTTTTGCTATCGCGTCGCATTCCGAAAATGGAGCTCATTGGCATCAGCGCGCGGTTTTTTCTGCTGATCAATCTGATCAAGGTACCGATGACCGTGCAACTGGATTTGATCACGTGGCAAACGCTCAAAATCAATCTCCTACTTGTGCCGGGCGTGTGGCTGGGGGTGATGGCTGGGAAATTTCTCGTCAAGCGCGTGCCGCAGCGTTGGTTCGAGTCATTAGTGATCGCGTTTTCCGTGATCGCGGGAACTCGGTTGCTGTTTTTCTAATGATCAACGGTAGGTCTCTCTCAGTTCTTGGTAGTTCTGATAGGCGAAGTAGAGCATGAAAAATGGCATGAAGACGTCAATTCCCGACACCCACAGCGCGATCGCCGCGCTCACCGCCACGCCCATGCTGAACTGCAAGCACAACTTACGCCGTTGCGGACCGAACAGTGCTGCCATCATTTGGCCGCCATCGAGCGGATAGACGGGAATCAAATTCAGCAAGGCCCAGAAAATACTCACGTAACGCAAGCTGCTGATGAAGAATTTGAACGCTTCCGATACGTCATTGAGAAAAAACAACGCGACGAATGCGATGACCCCGAGCAACATCTGCACGGCAGGTCCAGCCGCTGTGACGAGGAAACTCTCCATACGCGTGAAACGGGAACCGGGAAAGGCTGCGTAACCACCGAAGCCATGGAGCACGATGAAAGGACGCGCCTTGAACAATTTTCCCGTCAAGGCGTGTCCCAGCTCGTGCACAAAGATCGACAGAGCCCCCGCAATGACAAACAAGGCAATCATGAGAGCCTCATTCCCGCCGCTGGCAGATCTGCCAAAGTTCGACCCCAACAATGCCATGATCACCCAAAACCATGGCTGGATTTCCACGGGCATGCCGAAAAAAGTAAAACGTATCATCTCCCCAAACTATGGCGAAAATGCCCAAGATTGCAAGGATCTGTTGCAGAGATTCGTGGTCAATGGGGAGCACAGCGCCAGGGAGCTTCGACTGCCGGCTCCAGAGTCGAGCAATCTATCGCGCTAGCACGCGTGGGTTCTCCATTCTTTGACGCGAATCCTTGACCGGTGCCCCCTTCTTAGGTCATAGATCGGTCATGCAATTCGCAATTCTCGGCAGCGGTAGCAGTGGCAATGCCACTCTCGCAAAATCCACCCACACCACCGTCCTCGTCGATGCCGGCCTGAGCGCCAGGCAGTTGCTCTCGCGCGCTCAGTCCCTGGGCGCGGATACGATCGATGCCATCCTGATCACACACGAACACGGCGACCACATACGCGGCTTGAAACCCCTCCTCAAGCAACGCAGCATTCCCATCTACGCCAGCAGCGCCACCGCTCACGTGCTGCGCGAATCCGGCATCCAGGCGACGTGGCGCACCTTCGAACCCGGACAGGCTTTTCCCATCGGCGATCTCACCGTGCAAAGTTTTTCTATCCAGCACGACGCCGTCGATCCCGTTGGCTATGTCTTGCGCAGCGCGGAAAAAAGTCTCGGACTCATCAGCGATGCCGGCCACGTCACGCAGAGCGTCACCCAGCACCTGCAGGGCATGAACGGGCTTTATCTCGAAGCGAATTACGACGACGCTCTCCTCGCCGCCGATACCAAACGCCCGTGGACGATCAAGCAACGCATCAGCTCACGGCACGGGCATTTGTCGAATGTCCAGGCGGCCGAGTTGTTAGAAAACATCAGCCACGCGTCCCTGCGACACGTCGTGCTCGCGCACCTCAGCACTGACTGCAACTGCCGCCAAATCGCCATGCGCACCATGCAGCAAGTCCTTACCAGTAAAGGCCTCACACAAGTCACCGTGAATTGCGCCACGCAGGATGAAACTTGCGGGTGGTGGGACCTCTGAACCGAGCGGTATCACTTTCACTCACACGCGAACGATTGGCAGCTCGGCCGCATTGATCGGAACACTCCACGTCGCAAGAAATCATAGGGAGGTCCCGCGCTCGGTCTGTAGCCTTCGCGATCGCGGCCCTTCGGATCAGACGGATTTGACCTTGCAATTTTTCTCCCTAGTGTGAATCTCACTCATGCTCCGTTACCTCTTGTATTTCTCGCTGGGCGGTATCGCTGCCGGTGTCGATCACGGACCCTTTGTGCAGTGGTATCACGATCCCTGCCACGAGGCGGAGATCCGTTGGGTCGATCGCGGCACGCAGCAAACGATCGAAGGAGCCTGGGCGGTGGGGAAAGCAGGATTCGGCTACGGCGATGGGGATGACAGCACGGTTTTTTCGCAGATGAAAGATCGTTACGTGAGCATCGCCCTGCGCAAAAAAATCACCGCGACTTTCCAACCGGAAGAGCAGGATGCTTTGGTGGCGGAGGTGCTATACGATGATGGCTTCGTGCTATTTATCGATGGCAAGGAAGTGCTGCGGAAAAACTGCAGCGGCAGCGACGGCGAAATCAAGTCACAGGGATCGCACGAGGCAACCAAGTGGGAACGTTTCCCACTGGGAAAAGCAGTCGGCCTCATCAAGGCAGGCTCCATCGTCAGCGCTCAGGTGATCAATGACAAAGCTGATAGCAGCGATCTTTCGTTTGATCTTAGTTTAACGATTCAAGGGAAAAAATCGATTTATCTGATCAAGCGTCAAGATACCTGGCACTACCTCGCCAAGAAAGCTCCGGAGGCCCAATGGAAAACAGTATGTCCGGAAATTGCCCAAACGCCCGCCTCTGTGGCCAAGAATGACTCGCTGGGCTATCGTATCGCTGGGCAGACCGAGTGGACGTGGATGGACACGCAGTCGCACCCCTTTGCCAACAGCGACAGCACGGTTCACGCGGCCTCTCTCACGGGGCTTAAAGCCGATACGCGCTATGAATTCACCATCCGCCATCAAGCCGATCAAAGCCTCAACGGTCCGTATTTGATGCAGACCGCGCCGGAAACGTTTCGACCCATGCATTTTGTCATCGGTGGCGACATGTATCACGGTCGCAACTCGCTCGATGCCATGAACAAACGCGCGGGTGCAGAGGACCCGTTGTTTGCCGCGCTGATTGGCGACCTTGCCTACGCGAATGACAGCATCGTCGAACGCTGGTACGACTGGATTGACTCCTGGGTACAAAACGCCAAAGCGCCCGACGGTCGACTGATTCCCATGGTCATCGGCATGGGCAATCATGAAGTAGTGGGCACGGGATTTTTTCCTGAAAAAAACACGCCTGGTCCGGAAAAATCGACACAGTTTTACAGCCTGTTCCGCATGGGCCAACGCGATGGTCGGGCGATTTCCTACTACAACCTCGATATCGGCAATTACCTGAGTTTGATTTTGTTAGACTCAGGACACACCCAACGCATTTCCGAACAGGTGACATTTTTGCAAAGCTCCGCCGCCGAGCGTCGTAAGGTGCCTTATGTTTTCGCCGCCTATCATCGACCCGCGTGGGGCACGGGCGTGAAAGAGGATGCGATGGATATTCAGCAGAAGTGGTGTCCGCTATTCGAAGCGCACGGAGTGGATGCCGTATTCGAGCACGATCATCACACCTACAAACGCACATGGCCACTGATCGCGGGCAAACGTGATGACGCCAAGGGCATCCCCTACCTCGGCGATGGAGCTTGGGGAGCTGCTGTGCGTCGCGTTCCGCCCAAGGATTTGCTCACGCGCCCATGGATCGCCAAGCAGGCCGACCTGAATCATCTTTTCCGCGTTACACTCGACCATGGGAAGTTTCATTGTGAGGCGAAAACAGCGGATGGCAAAGTCTTCGATGAGGCGACTTATCCACAGCGTCAGTAGTCAAGGAAGCGCGATTTTTTCTAACGAATCTTTGCGCAGCCACCCGCGTGTGTGTCCCGGTGTAAGCTCTGCGAAGACGTAATCACCCTGTTCTTGCAACAGGCTCACCACGGAGCCCAACGGACAGGAAGTCACTTTTTCCGAGGTCGGAAAAGGCGATAGCTGGAGCGCTTGATCGGCTGCCAGCACTACCGCGAGACGGTCCTCCGATGCGCGCTGTTTCACCACCCATGCCGAACCCGTCATCGCCGCACAGGCGCATGCCGATAACGCAAAGCACAGCAATCTGGTATTGCGACGCGATGACAGCCAAGCGCCCCAGAAAAATACAACCAGAAAAACGCTTGATACTAAAAAAACAACGAACCACTCATCGCGACTGAACCACGCGATCCATGCAGGCAAATCCCTCGCTAGAATCTTCGCATCGGGCAATGACAATTCTTGGCGCAACAGGGTCAGATTGTTTTGAGTATCCACCGCGCGGGGACTCAGGGCAAGGCTGCGCTCGTAAGCGAGAACCGCGCGCCCCACATCGCCGGCTTGTTGATGACAGTAGCCGAGATTGTAATAGACGCTGGCACTCGGTCCCTCTTCTAGCAAGGCGGTGGAATAGCGGGAGATGGCTTGCTCCCACTCACCTTTCTCAGCAGACCATTGCGCGAGTAAAAAAGGAGGAGCACCAGCCTGTACCAGTAGCGTCAGCGCGAACCATAGAATGAGAAAAGCTTTCATGAATCGAGCGATTGCAGGGCTTGTTGATGAAGAGATTGCCAGCGCGACCAGTCCACTTCTTGCGCGGACGATGCATAAGACCAGCGATCCGCCTCGCGAAAAAAGGCAGTGACGGGAGAATCAGGGCCACAGTTTTTGACCACATCATGCAGCGAAATGGCAGACGCATTCACCTGCCATCGCGCGGCCAAGGGGATCTGGAGGGAGCGTCGAGCCGACTCCCAGTATCGCGCGGCAGATTGCGCACGCGCATGCTGCTGCGCCTCGGCGAGAGCCTGCGCGATGTCTCTTTTTCGCTGTTGCCGCGCGCGCAGCAGTGGGTCTTGCCAATGCCTCCGCCACCACGCTGCGGCAGGGGCCAGAGCGGAGAAAAACAAAGCGAGAGAACCTAACACAAAAACATTCACGCGTCCCGCCAAACCGGAGAAAAGAGCGGCGCGGTCATTGCGTTTCCGCAAGGGCATCAGACCCTGCGTATCCTCCGCCGGCGCAGGCGCGGTGACCTCTGTTGTTGGAACCTTTTCCTCTTGCATCGCCTCACCGCTGATGGCGACGCGTTTCACATCGGAAGCAATCGCGAGATACTTCGCTTGTTTCGGGTCGAAATAACTCAGCGCAAACGCCACATCGTATTCGCCATTGCGCCGCGCGATGGCATTGTACTGAAACACCTTGCTGCCCGAAAACGAGGCGATGTCGCTAGGAGTGAATTGATCCTGCCCCGGATACCATTTCCACAAGTCCGCCGGGCTCAGCTCGGGCGCTTTCATCGTGGCAAAGTTCCCGCTGCCCTTAATGCGCAGCGCCACCCGCTGCGGCTCGCCGGTTTTCCACTGCGCAGGAATCTCTAACGCATCGAAAGCGAACTCACCCACCGCGCCAGAGAAGTTGGCGGGTTTCCCCTCCTCCGGCAAGGCGCGCACGGTGAGCGGCATGTCGGCGCTGCGCAAGGTGACTTCGTTTTCTGTATATCTCACTTGCGCACCGCGACCAAAGGCAGCGCGAAACGGATCATTCGGATCGCCACGACGCGGGCGCAGCACAGGCTTCGAACGATCCGGCAAGGCCACAGTGGCTTTCACCGAGAGATTGACCGACTGCGTGCCCGCCTTCGTCGCGGAAATGCCGCCGAACCAAGTAAGCGTGCGATGCTGTTTACCGTCCTTGGTTTCGACACTTTGCTGCGGCTGCTCGCTGACATTGTGCAACGTGAAGGCTCCGCTTTCTGGTTGGATGATGCTGCGCAACTCGATTTGCGCATCCATCGGTAAAAACGCCTGAATCCGAACGGGCGCGATTTCTCCCAGATAGATTTCCTTGCGCTCGGGAATCGCCAACTCGACGACCATTGTGCCGCATCGCTGGGGATCTACCGCGGGAGCATCGGGCTCCGCCTGGGCCGTTCCGTCATCGAACACCACGAGTTGTTGCGGCTTCGTTTGCAGCACCTTGCCATCGACTTTCACCGCAACCGGGGGAATCGTGTATTCCCCTGCTACCATCGATCCCACCGTGTAGGAAAAACGCACCGTTTGCGAGGCCACGCCGTTAACGATGGATAGCATCTGGTTTCGGCCTTGAAAATCGATGATCAAATTCGGCACCGCCGCGATGACCGGTTGCTCGGCCCTGCCACCACTCACTTGAATCGTAAAATTCGCCCCTTCCCCTGTAGCGAGGCGATTTGCATCGAGCGTCACTTCCACCTCCGCACCTTGAACGGCCATGAGCAACCATGTCGCCAGCAGCAGGTGACTCCACCAATGTCGTGCCCTCCTCACCATGTTTTCCCTTTGGTTGTGTTGTCGGATTTACCATCGCGGCGCTGCGGAAAGGGGATCACGCGTCGCTCCTCGTGACGCAGCGATTCTAACAACTGCTTAGCTTCCTCCGCCGTCATCTCGCGGGCTTGCGCGGGTGACGCCTCCTGTTGACCTTGCTCCTTACCCTCGTTTTCTGATGGTTCTTGTGGGGCCTCCTGAGATTCCTTCGGCTCGCCCTTTTCCTCCTGCGTCTCGCCGTTCTCTTCCTTGCCTTGCTCCTTTGCGTCTTCTTCTTTCCCCTCTTTCGATTCCTGCTTCTGCTCTTCGCCACTCTGCTCCTGCGAATCTTTCTGCTCCTGCTCCTGCTTTTCTTTTTCCTGTTGTTCCTGCTCTTTTTTCTCCTGCTCCTGCTGGTCTTTGTTTTGCTGATCCTGCGGATTTTGTTGCTGCTGTTGTTGTTGCAGTTCTTCGAGTTTCTTTTTTACCAAGTCGCAATTGTAGCGAGCATCGTCATCGTCGCCGCGCAGGGCCAGCGCGTCTTCGTAGGCTTTGATGGAGTCCTGCCAGCGCTTGACGGTGGTCTCAGGTTCCTGTTGCTGCACTTGTTGCCCGAGCCGATACAGGGCATTTCCCAAGTTGTAATAGGCGCGTTGTTGTAATTCCAGATCCGGGGTATGAAGCGACTCACGCAAGTGATCCGTCGCCTCCACAAATTCACCGCGCTGGTAAGCCTCCGTGCCGCGATTGTAACTCACCGTCTCCGCCGTTTGCGCTGGTAGCGGATAACTCAAGGCCGCAGTGACTATGATGGCGAGCGTCCATCCGCTGAGAGCTTGGCGAGAACTGATGCGTTTTCGATCCGAAAGAAAAAACTCTACAAGCAACAAAAACACCGCAAGTGCTAAGGGCCACACGAATTGTTCTAAGGGGATTTTTTCCATGCGCTGGTTCAGATCGGTTTTCGGCATCAGGCGCAGTTTTTCTTGATAGATCGTATTCAGACCCTCCGCGCCACGACCGAGCGGAACGTAGAGCCCCTTGGTGGTCTCGGCGATTTTTTTCAAAGTGCTCTCGTCCAGCTTGGTGCGCACGACTTCTCCCTTTTGATCGCGCATGACATCGCGACGGCCATTTTGAAACTGTACGGGAATCGTCGATCCCTCGGGATTTCCGACGCCCACGGTGTAGATCACCATGCCTTTTTCATGCGCCTTTTTCGCCGCATCCAGTACGTCTCCTTGCAAGTCTTCGCCGTCGGTGATGAGCACGAGGATGCGCTGATTGTTTTGATTTTCCTCAAACAAACGCTCGGCCTCCTGGATCGCGCTGGCGAGGTCGGTGCCCTGATGCGGAATCATTTGGGTGTTGATCACTTGCAGGGATTCGCGGAAGGCATCGTAGTCGAGCGTGAGCGGACACAAGGCATACGCACTTCCCGCAAAGGGAATCAGCCCGATGCGGTCGCCCTCGAGCCGATCGACAAAATCATGGATGCCGAGCCGCGCGCGGTCGAGTCGGTTCGGCGTGAGGTCGTCCGCGAGCATGCTCTGCGAAGTATCGAGCGCGAATAACAAGTCGATGCCGCGACGCCGCACCTCGCGAAATTCATAGCCCATCTGCGGACGAGCCAGTGCCGTAAAACAGAGGCCAATCGCTGAGATCCACAACACGCGCTTGAGTCGGCGACGTTGCGGCGAATCCCCAGCAAAGAGCAAGGGCAGGAATCGTGCGTGTGCCATTTTTTCCAAATCACTCTGACGACGGCGATCGAATTTCCGATAGAAAAGCGTGATCGCAACGCAGACGACAAGGCCCAGCGCCAACCACCAGGGCTGGCCGAACTGCAAACCGGATTCTTCTGCAAAGGCAATCATGGCAATCTCCGATAACGCGTGTGACGCAATAACCACTCCATCAACAGCAGGCCCAGTCCTGGCCACAGCGCCACAGCGAACCATTCGTCATAGTCCTCGAATTTTTTCTCCTTGCGCGCCGTGGTCTCTAACTGATTGATCACCTCGTAAATGCTTTCTAACGAATCGGTATCGGTAGCGCGAAAGTATTTTCCGCCTGTCTTCTCGGCGATTTCTCCCAGCGTTTTCTCATCGATCTCCACCTTCATCATCTGCATCTGCGTGCCGAACATCGTGCGCACTGGATACGGCGCCTCGCCATTGGTGCCAGCACCAATGGTGTAGATCTTGATGCCTAGTGCCTTGGCCGCTTCCGTCGCAGTCAGTGGATTGATCGAGCCGCTGGTATTCACACCATCGGTCAGCAAAATGACGATCTTGCTTTTCGCCTCGGAATCGCGCAGGTGATCCACCGAGGAAACAATCGCAGAGCCAATCGCCGTGCCATCTTCCACCTGACCGATTTTCACATCCTGCAGGCGCTTCGCGATCCAGTCTTCATCATGCGGAAGACCGCGCCGTGCAGATTGGTGCGCGGGCGCAGGTGTGAAATCCCACGCAAAAATTCCAGACTGTGGCCTTTTTTCTGCAAGGGGTAATCAGAAGGCACCTCGCCGATCAATCGTATGTGATCCGCGTGCATTTCCCACTGCTGGCCCTGCCCCAGCGATGCCACCAAGCGACCAGTGATTTCCACCGATGCCCCCGTGAGCATGCGCTCCACCTGCTCGTAACCATCGATGCCCGCATCGACCACCACCTGCAAGTTCGCGAGACATGTGCCGTCGTTGATTTCGAGGAACGAAAATGCCTTCGAATCGCGCCGCGTGCGCACCCATCCGGCAATGGTCACAGATTCTCTCTCCTTCTCGCTTCGCAACACCCGCTTGATCAATTCTCGCATGGGTCATCCCGTAGCAAATGGTCCCGCCCTTGTCAACGCGACCATGCCAGCATTTTCACTCGACAGCCGCGCGCGGAAATGAAAACACTCTGCGCATGGAACATCACGTGTATTTCTGGCTGAAAGAGGAAAACAAAAACGCTGCTGACCGCGCCGCCTTCGAGCAAGGCCTCCGCGATCTACTCAAACTCCCCGGCATCGAGCGCGGTCTGTGGGGTCGCCCGGCTGCCGTGATGCCACGTCCGGTCATCGATCTGAGCTGGGACTATGCGCTGACGATGACATTTACCGACATCGCCGCGCAAGACGCCTATCAAGTCGATCCCGACCACCAGAATTTCATCGACACCCATAAAGAAAAGTGGGCGCAGGTGAAAGTGATGGACATTGAGCCATCGGCGTAATCAAGCGCTCAGTCCCGTCGCCTTGCGGATGCGTTGCAGCACATGGCTCGCCGTCTCGCGGGCGCGCTCGGCACCTTGCTGCAAGATCGCATCGACGTAACCAGGATCGGCGAGAATTTCCTCACGCCGCGCACGCATCGGCGCGAAGTAATTCCAATACGCTTCCCACAGCTGGGTTTTGTAATGCCCGTAGCCAAAGCCGCCGCTCTGGAAGCTCTGGACCATCGATTGGTATTCGGCATCAGTGACGAAGAGCTTGTAGAGCGCGAGAATCGTCGAGTTTTCGATAGGCTTCGGTTCCTCCACCGGCGTCGAGTCAGAAACGATCTTCATGATCAGCTTGCGCAGCGGTTTTTCCTCACCGAACATCGGGATCGTATTGTGATAGGACTTGCTCATTTTTTGGCCGTCCAGTCCAGGCACCACGGCGGAGTCATCGCGAATCATCGGCTCGGGTATGGTCAAGGTCCCCTCACCCAGCGCCTCGTTGATTTTCACCGCAAGATCGCGCGTGACTTCCAGATGCTGCTTCTGATCCTTGCCCACAGGCACAAGGTTCGAGTCGTAGAGCAAAATATCCGCTGCCATCAACACCGGATAGGCGAACAGCGCATGATTCGCCGAGAGGCCCTTGGAAACTTTGTCCTTATACGAATGGCAGCGCTCCAGTAAGCCCATCGGGCATACCGTCGAGAGAATCCATGCGAGCTCATTGACTTCTGGCACATCGCTTTGACGGAAGAACACCGCCTTCGCTGGGTCTAGCCCGCAGGCGAGAAAGTCCACCGCCAGCTCACGCGTATTTGCCAGCAGCTCCGGTCCGTTGTGCAGCGAAGTCATCGCGTGGTAGTTCGCGATGAAATAAAACGCCTCGCCCTGCGATTGCAGACGGATCGCCGGCTCCATCGCCCCGAAGTAGTTGCCAATGTGAAGTTTTCCGGAGGGTTGTAGTCCTGTGAGGATGCGCATGGGCGGAGCATGGTCTGCCACGCGAAGATTTTCAAGGATTCGATCAAAAAACTCTCTGAAAAATGAAAGGTTGCCAGCGCGTAGATAAAAGACTAGACTGTCGCATGAACACAACTCTCGCTTTTATGAATTTAGGTGGACAAGAAATGATTATCATTTTCGTGGTGATTTTACTGCTTTTCGGAGCGAAGAAAATCCCCGAACTCGCACGCGGCCTGGGCAAGAGCATGGGCGAATTCAAAAAAGCGCGCGATGAGTTCGAGCGCGAGATCACCAAGGCCGAAGACGATGTCAAAATCCGCGAGGCTGCCGGCAAGGAACCACGCGACAGCTGATGCTCACATGAATCCTTCGCGATCCCCTATCCTAGCTCTGCTGCGCGGCGGAGCTGTTTTTTTTGCTTCGCTGCTGCTCGCGGTTTCGTGCGAAAAAAAACAAACTCCCAGCGCGGCTAGCGTGCTGCCTCTCGCCAGCGAAGTGGAGCCATCGCTTGCGGTGGCCACCTCCGAACGCGCACCCTCGGCCGCCGTGCCTGCGACAGCATCGGCGACTGGTCTGCGTTTCGTCACTTACAACGTGGAAAACTGGCTGATTCTCGAGAATCGTTATGATTACGAAACTCGGATCAGCGCAAAGGACGCGCCGAAGCCGGAAAAAGAAAAGGCGGCCGTCATTTCCCTGCTCACCGATGCCAAGCCAGACGTGCTAGGCGTTTGTGAAATCGGTAGCAAGGAGGACTTGATGGAAATCCAGAAACTTCTGAAAGCTGCGGGACTCGATCTCCCACATCACCATTTTGCGAGTGGCATCGATCGCTCACGGCACCTGGGTCTGCTTTCGCGATTTCCCCTCTCCTCCACCGCCACACCTGCCGATACCCAATACAAGCTCGATGGCAAGGAATACGGCATCCAGCGCGGCGTGCTCGATGCCACCGTGCAAACGCCCGACTCTCGTCTCTGGCGTTTCCTCGGCGTCCACCTGAAGTCCAAGCGCGATGTGGAGGATGGCGATCAGAACCTGATGCGCATCAATGAAGCGCAGCTCGTGCGCAAGCACATCGATGGAATTCTCAACACCGATCCGCAGGCACGCATCATCAGCTACGGCGACTTTAACGACACACGCGCCAGCTCACCCGTCCGCATCATCCAAGGCCCATACAACAGCCCGCGGTCGATGTCGCCGATCGGTGCTCACGATTCCCGCAAGCATTACTGGACGCACTTTTGGGCCAAAGAGGATGTCTATTCGCGCTTCGATTACATCTTTTTCAGCCAATCTCTGAAGAAGGACGTCATTTTCCCCGAGTGCCGGATTTTGGATCCAGAAAACTGGGATGACGCCTCGGACCACCGCGCGGTGCTGGGAGTTTTTCGTTAGTCAGCCATCGTTTGTTGTGAAGACCGTTCAACTCAAGTATCTCTCCTATCACCCTAACATCTGGGGTCGCATGATCGGTGATGTTTCCACCGATTGCAAAGCCGGTGACCTCGTGCAGGTGCTCGATAAAAAAGGCGACCCCTTCGGCATCGGCTTCTGGAACCCCCGCGCGAAAATCCCGCTGCGCATTGCCGCGCATGGAGCCGTAGCGCCCGAGGAAACTTTTTTTCTAGAAGCGATCGCGCGTGCCGCTCAGCTGCGCCGCGAGGTGCTGAAGCTCGATGAAGCCACAGAAGCCTATCGCGCCGTTCATGGCGATGCCGATCAACTGCCCGGTCTGATCGTCGATCGATTCGCGGATGTGCTGTCGATCGAGGTCTCTTCGCTCGCCGTCTGGCAACGTCTCGATGCCTGGATCCCCGCACTGCACGCGGCATTCGGCACGCAGCGCGCGCGCGTGCAAGTGGATCCAGAAATCGCCCGCGTCGAGTCGCTCCCCATCGGTCATCACCCGCTGCACCAAACGATACGCCCACTCAAAATCCGCGAGCACGGCGTGCCGTTTGAAATCAATTTCGCCGAATCCCACAAGACCGGGTTTTTCTGTGACCAACGCGACAACCGACGCCGCTTCGCCAGCCTTTGCCAAGACCGCGAGGTGCTGGATCTCTGCTGCTACACTGGCGGATTCTCCGTCAACGCTGCCCTCTCTGGCGCAAAGGAAGTCACCGCGGTGGACCTCGATGAACGCGCAGTGGAAATGGCAAAACGAAACGCGAACATCAACCAAGCGCGCGTGAAGTTTACCCATGCCGATGCTTTTACGTGGGTGCGCACGATGATCGAAAACGGTCGCCAGTGGGACGTCGTGCTCGCCGATCCGCCCAAATTCATCCACGGCAAAGACGAAGATCGTCTCGGCTGGAACAAATACTGCGATCTCAATGCGCTCGTGCTTAAGCTAGTGAAACCCGGTGGGATTTTTGTCACTTGCTCGTGCTCCGGCATGCTCAGTCCGGATGACTTCGAGCGCATCATCATCTCCGCAGCCCATCGCCAAAATCTGCGCTTGCAAATCATCGCCCGCACTGGGGCGGGTGGCGATCATCCGACCCTATCGAACTACCCAGAGTCACAATACCTCAAGGTCCTCTGGGCCCGCGTCTTGGCCTAAGGCCGTCCTGCGTGCGCTCATGCGCTTTTTCAACCTACGCCGAATGCGTTGAAAAAGTAATATGATTCCTAACGACAACAATAAGCCACTCACATTAGCCGTGAGATCCCACCAGTCGCCCCTATCCCACGAGTGATAAATCAAGTTGGGAATGATCTCGCCAAGCACGGCGATGCCGAAAGGAAGCGGCCAGATCCGCGCCGATCCAGCACAACCGAACAAGAACAAACCGATGCCTAAAAACGCGGTGAAATGCGTGAGGTTGTATTTTTCCCAATTCCACTTCCGATCCAATTCTCGCAACCAAATCCCTAACGAAAATTCTTCTCGCATCGGCGTCGCAGCCATCACCGGCACGGTCGCTGGGGAAACTTCTGCTTTTTTCGGCACATCCGGCACCGCAGGGATTTCCACTGTTTCCGTGACTGGCGGAATCGTGCGCAGCCGAGGAGATCGAGCGGGAGACACAACAGCGGGCGGAGGCTCAACTGGTTTTTCTGGTGACAACTGCGTCGATGCTTCTGCTGCCGAAGGAATCACCGGGCCCATCACAAAGCCTCCGATCAGGGAAGGAAACATCGTGCGCCCCTGCGGAAATACAAAGAACCACACACCGCACAAGATCCCACAAGCGATGAGAAACGCACGCGTCTGCACCCACCGTCCGCGAATCTGCGGCAGCAACAGGCGACTCAGCACCCAGGCCCAAGAAGCTAACAGAAGGATCGTCGCCGGAACAAACCACGCGCGCTGTCGCACCGCCTCCACCCGCAGACCGCGCAGGTGCAGCACTCCTTCTTCGCCGTATCCATCGATGGAAATCACCATTTTTTTCATGTGGACTGGCAGCTCCACCACCGCCTGCAAGCGATGCCAATCCTTGGTGCCAGTCGCGACCAAGACGTCGCGATCCATGGGCGAGGAAAAGCGATTCGTCTCATCGTATCCAGCAATCGCGACCCGCGGCGTGAGCCATCCGATCAAAGGATGCGGCACGACACCCTCCCAGCTCGCATCACAGGTGACGGCCACGTAGTTCACGCCTTCCGCTTTTGCGAGGGGACGAGAGAGTGAGAAATTCGATTGATTCCGCCGCTTGGTGAGGACCAGACCATCGCCATCCGCACGAGCCAACTCCGGTGAAATGGTTTTTCCTTGGGTCCAGTGTTCTAACGATTCACAAGCATGATCCGGAATCAAATTCGGACCGATGCGCTCGAAGCGCCATTGCCAGAGAAGCAGTGTCAGCAGACAAAGACCCAGCAGAACCTTGCCATGCACACGCCACCATGAAAAAAACCGCTTCACTGGATGCCGCGTTTTTTCTTCTCCTCGATGATCCAATCCTGATCTTCGCTCGAGAGAGACGACTCCTTCGTGCGGAAACGATTGCCATCTGGTTCCACCATGACCATCTCACCCTTCTGATACGAAACCAAGCGCGCCACTAGCGTGCGATCCCGCTTGTCGTGCCATCGACGGTAGCCCTGCTTTTCGAGTTTTTTCATCCAGCTCTGGTATTCGCTCTCACCCACACTGACCGAGTGCTTCAGCTGGCCCCAGAAAAATTCCGACTGCCCCTTGGTGTAGCCGCGATATTTCCCCAACAGTTCTCCCTGCGGCGAGAGAATGATCACCGTCGGAGCGCCGAGGGCTTTGTATTTTTTCTTCATCGTCTCCACGTAATCCTGCGCGGTGACTTCTTTGTCGTACTTCTCCCCGCGCGCCATCAACGAGCTCTGATCTACCATCAAACGGATGGTGTGATCCCGCGCCCAATCGCCGAATTCCGCTTGGCCGAAAAGCTCTTCGCTCAGATGCTTGCACAGCGGACTACGCACGCTATCGGTAAACCAAATCAACACGCACTTGCCCTCGCGGATCGCCAAGCGCTTTGCCTCGGTCTCGTCTTTGCACCACACCTCGCGCTTCGGCCCAGCGAGCAGTTTTTGCAACTCGGGGATGCTTTGATCCATTTTGTCTGGATCCGTCCACATGATGTTTTCGGCCTTGGTATGATTGGCCAGTGCCACCGTGACTTGCGCCGCCTGCACTCCGCCCTCACCCACTGGCCCATCGACCTCGGGATTCGCTCGCAATTCTTTCGGAATGCCGCTGGGACCAAAGGGGCTCGGCTCCTTTTTGGCATTTTTTTTCATCACTCCGCACGAGCAGAACAAGCAACTCAGCGCAAACCATGAAATTTCCTTGAAACGCATGGCCTAAGCTATCACGGCATCGTCACGCTGCAAAACACAAATTGCTTGCTTTCCCGCGATGCTGGTTTTTACTTTCCGTGCCCATGAACCGACTGCTCTTACTCCTATCCGCGTTCGCTCTCCTGCTCTCCGCCGCGCCCGTCCACGCGGCAGACGATCACGCCGGCCCACCGAAATTCATCGAGCGCGCTGCTCAGTTCGCCGCACAAGAGAAGGCACAAAACATCACTGGTATTTGGGATAAAATCAGCTTCCGCGCCAAACAGGAGCCCATGCTCGCCGTCGCCACGATCATTTTCCTACTGGCCATCTGCCACACCTTCGCCGCCATTCCCATCACGAAATACGCGCACAAAGTGCAGCATGATCACGACGAAAAAATCAAAAAGATCGCCCGTGATCACCACACGATGCCGGAAGAGCAAAAGATGGTATCATTCAAGGGAACCATTCTCCATTTCTTCGGCGAGGTCGAAGCGATTTTCGGCATCTGGGTCATCGCCCTACTCGCCGCACTACTCTACTTCGTGGGATTCACCGAGATGAAATCCTACATCATGAACGTGAATTTCACCGAACCCTTGTTCGTGTTTGTGATCATGGCGATCGCCTCGACGCGGCCGATCCTGCGTTTTGCCGAAAACTGCCTGCGTTACGTGGCCAAGTTCGGCAAGGAATCTCCCGCCGCCTGGTGGCTCTCTATTCTCATCATCGCTCCCCTACTCGGTTCGCTCATCACCGAGCCCGCCGCGATGACCATCGCCGCCTTGCTCTTAGCGCGTAAGTTCTACCCACTGCGCCCGAGCCACAATTTCGCGTATGCCACGCTCGGCCTGCTTTTCGTCAATATCTCCATCGGCGGCGTGATGACCAATTTCGCCGCACCTCCCGTATTGATGGTGGCGAAAAAATGGGAACTCACCACTCCTTACATGTTCCTGCATTTCGGTGATAAGGCCATGGTTGCCATTATCGTCTCATCCTTGCTTTACTACTTTTATTTCCGCAAGGAGCTGCAAAGCATGGCTAATAAAATGGCTGACAAAGATCACGACGGCATCCCTGATTGGTACCAACGTGATACACCCATTCCACTGCAAGTAACACTGACGCACATCCTTTTCATGGCATGGACGGTGCTGTTCTCCCATTACCCGCCGCTCTTTATGGGAGGCTTCTTGTTTTTCATCGCGTATAGCAAAGCGACGCGACATCACCAAAACCCCATCGATCTGCGCGGCCCGATTCTCGTGGGTTTCTTCCTCGGTGCCTTGGTCATTCACGGTGGTCTGCAAGGCTGGTGGCTGGGTCCCATCATCACTTCGCTCACCGAGTGGCCACTGTTTCTGGGGGCTACGATTCTCACAGGTTTCAATGACAATGCCGCGATCACCTTCCTCGCCAGCCAGGTCGACAACCTCTCGCCTGCACTGAAATACAGTGTTCTTGCCGGTGCTGTCACGGGGGGCGGTCTAACAGTCATCGCCAATGCGCCCAACCCAGCGGGGCAATCAATCCTCGGTAAGTTCTTCGGCGAAGGTGTTTCTCCTCTCAAACTATTCCTTGCAGCTCTCATTCCGACTTTGGTGACCATCGTCATGATGAAATTCATCCCCGATAGCGAGGCACACCGCCAACTCAACGAGGCAAAAGCCCCGAATGTCGAAGCACCTGCTGCCCACTGAGATCATGTTTACCGGACTGGTAGAAACCACAGGTCGCGTCATCTCTTTGCAAGAGCGCGGCGAGCAAGCGCGTCTGCTCTTGCAGATTCCCTTCGCGCCAGAACTGGAACTCGGCGAATCCGTAGCAGTGAATGGCTGTTGCCTGACGGTGGCGGCAATCCAGGAAAATACCATCGCCTTTGATCTGTTAGCCCAGACTTTGTCACTGACATCGTTAGGCGCACTACGCGAAAATTCGCTCGTTAATCTCGAACGAGCCTTGCTGCCCACCACCCGTCTTGGCGGGCATTTCGTACAAGGGCACGTCGATGCCACTGGATCCATTCTCGATCTCTCTCCCCGGGGACAAGACCACCGCCTGGAAATTTCTTTACCAGAAAAAGTCCAACGCTACTGCATTCCGCAAGGCTCCATCGCCATCGATGGCATTTCACTCACCATCGCAGAACTTCATGAACACAGCGCTGTGTTCTGGATCATCCCACACACGATCTCGCGAACGAACTTGCAGGACAAAACCATCGGCGCGCCCGTCAATCTCGAAGCCGATCTATTAGCCAAATACGCCGCCCGTTTTCACGAAGCGCGCTGATCCAATCGCCCCGCGGCATAGGCCTGAAACACCCGCGCGATCTCATCACGCACGCGACGGAAAACCTGAATCTGCTCTTCCTCCGTGCCCGTCGCGTGCGCCGGATCGTCGAAGCCCCAGTGATGGCGGTTCACCTGTCCCGGAAACATCGGGCATGCCTGATCGGCATTGCCGCAGACAGTGATGACCGTCTCCACTTGCTGATCGAGAAACTCGTTCAGATGCTTCGAATGATGCGCGGAAAGATCGATGCCGATTTCCGCCATCGCCTTGATCGCGAGCGGGTGCACATAACCTGCCGGATTGGATCCAGCGCTGGCAACAGTAAAATCATCCCCCAGCGCACGCCGCAATAAGCCTTCGGCCAAATGGGAGCGACAGGAATTTCCCGTACAAAGAATCAGGATTAATGGTTTCATAAAGTATGACGAGTAAAAAAATAATTACGAAGAAAAAACGACACATAAACCAAACCAATCAATGCAGGCACTTCGATCAGAGGACCCACCACCGCCGCGAAAGCGACGCCTGAGTCCAGACCAAAGACAGCGATTGCCACTGCAATCGCGAGTTCAAAATTATTGCCCGCCGAGGTGAATGCCACACTCGCGGTGCGCGGATAGTCCGATCCCAGTTTCGCCGCCATGACAAAACTCACGAGGAACATCACCGCGAAATAGATCACTAAGGGAATCGCAATGCGCAGCACGTCCAGCGGCAGACGCACGATGGCATCGCCTTTGTAGGTGAACATCAGCACGATCGTGAACAGCAACGCCATCAAGGTCAGCGGCGCGATTTTTGGGAGGAACCTGCTCTCATACCATTCCTCTCCTTTCACCTTCACTAGCAGCACACGACACATAGCCCCCACAGCAAAAGGAATGCCGAGATAAATCAGTACACTCTGAAAAATGTCCGACATCGCAATCGGCACGATCACACCTTTCAGCCCGACGTAGGGCGGCAGCACGGTGATGAAAAACCAAGCGTAGGCACTGTAAAACAGAATCTGCGCGATGCTGTTGAGTGCCACCAGGCCCGCCGCATACTCGCTGCTGCCCTTGGCAAGATGATTCCATACCAGCACCATCGCGATGCAACGCGCGATGCCCACGAGGATCAAACCGATCATGTAATCCGGTTGATCACGCAAAAAAACCACCGCCAAGATCCACATCAATACCGGACCAATGATCCAGTTCTGCACCAAGGATAGCGAAAGGATTTTTTTGTTGGCGAACACCTTCGGCATCTCGGCATAACGCACTTTTGCCAAGGGCGGAATCATCATCACGATCAAGCCAATCGCGAGCGGGATGTTGGTGGTGCCAACCGTCATCGGCGCAAAAAAAGCCGCCGGATCGGCAATCACAAAGTTTCCTAACAAAACGCCTAGGCCCATGGCCGCAAAAATCCAGACCGTCAGGTAGCGGTCGAGAAACGACATGTTTTTTGCGATTGATTCTGTCATGATTTTTTTGATTCAGACAATGCGAACAAAGCGGCAACGCCCACTGGTTCCTCCACTTGCCACGGCAGCCAGGCCACGCGCTTGGCATGTGTTTGCGCGACTTCCGTGAGATAGCGATGCTCGGATTCTTCGCGCCGCATCAGCAAGGGATCACAGGTGCCGCAGCCTAACAAACTTTGATTCATCACCCACGCAAACGGCTCGATCTGCGCGCGACGCAGGTCTTCTTGCAGTGCGGCGGCTTCGTGAATGGGCGTCGCCTCGGGCACGGCAACTAGGATCATCGCGGTGTAGTGGTGATCGCGCAATCGCTCTAACAAACGCAACACTTCTTCCGGTTGCGATGTTCCTGTCTGCCGCTCCAGCTCGCGTTGATAGGCCTCGCTGGCATCTAACAAAAGTAGCGTATGACCGGTCGGCGCGGTATCCAGCACGACAAAGCCTTTTTCTCCCTGCGCCACTTCCCGCGCAAACGCACGAAACACCGCGATCTCTTCGGTGCAGGGCGAACGCAAGTCTTCTTCTAACAAAGCGCGCGCCGATTCATCGAGATGCGCTGATTGCTCGGCCATCACCATCGCGGTGTAAGCGGCCGTTTCCGCCGCCGGATCGATTTTGCTTAGCGTCAATCTTTCCATTTGCCCATCGAGCGTCTGCGCCACATGCGCGGCGGGATCGGTGGTGCTGAGATGGACAGCATGGCCACGCTTCGCCAAAGAAACGGCAATTGCCGCCGCAACGGTGGTCTTTCCTACACCACCCTTGCCCATGGTCATGATCACGCCACGTCCGCGTTTTTCCAGCTCATCGACCAATTCACTGAGGCGCAGCATAGCCGGTGCCTGCCAGTCGTTCTTTTGCACAGTCGTAAGATCCGACACTTCGTTTTCTAACAATTTCCACAATCCCGCCACGCCGAGAATGTTGATCGCTTTCAATGGCACGAGGAAAGTCGGTAAGCTATTGATGAATTCGCTTGCTTGTTCCAGCGCCATGCGACCGCGCTCTTGCATCGCTTGTGAAATCTTATCATGCGGGCAATCCGTGGTGAACGATCCATTGATCACAAGCTGCTGCTGCGTCACTCCGAGTTGCTGCAGTTCGGTCGATGTGCGCTTCGCCTCGCGTAAAGAAGCGCGTTGTGGACGGCTGACAAGCACTAGGGTCGTCAGTCGCGGATCCGCCAGTGTCGCCACCGCCGCTTCATAAATCGCACGTTGTTTTTCCAAACCGGCCAAAGGACCAAGACAGGAGGTGCCACTTTGGTTGTCATCGAGAAATTGATCCCACGCCTTCGCCAAACTCATCAACCGCAAAGTGTGCCCCGTCGGCGCGGTATCGAACACGATGTGATCATACTGCGCTACCGATGCCGCATCGCCAATCAAACCCGCAAACTCATCGAACGCGGCAATTTCGACCGTGCACGATCCCGAAAGTTGCTCCTCCATGCTGCGCAGAGCCGTTTCAGGCAAGATGCCGCGCATCGGGCCGATCAACCGCTCGCGATAGGCTGCCGCAGCTTCCACGGGATTGATGTTCAGTGCGTCCAGTCCCTTCACTCCAGCAATCGCCGTCGGATGATTGGTGAGCTTTGTGTCTAACACCTCGTCAAGGTTTGATGCTGGATCGGTGCTGACTAGCAACACGCGCTTGCCCGCTTCGGCGAGACGCAGCGCCGTCGCGCAGGACAACGAAGTTTTCCCCACGCCTCCTTTCCCAGTGAAAAACAAATACCGCGTCGCAATAGCGGGATCAGGAAGATACTGGGGCAGAGCGTTCATTTCGCTTCCTCCTTCGCCGCAAAATCGCGCACCCACTCGCGGCGCTCTTCTTGCGTGGGATAACGGCCTTTCATCCGCAGCACACCATCGCAAAACACCAGCGGTAGGCATTCCGTCCCCTCCGCGCGCAGCAGTTCCTGCACCGCAGGATTCTGTGCAAAGGCGATCGCTTGCTGGCTGAGGTTGTAGCGATCGATCTTGACACCGCGCTGCGAAAACTGCGCCAGCATCGCCGCGAAGTTGATGAGATCAGGGTCGATGCTCGTGCCACAAATGCCCGTGGAGCAGCACATGGGTGGATCGTATACTTGGATGTGAGTGATCATTGTTTTTTATATTTTGTTCGAGTGAAAGTCGTCGAGACAACAAAAAAGGTTCATCAGACAGGGCTTGCGCAGACTGTAAAAAACCTGCGTGCCACGTCGCTCATCAGTGACGATCCGGACACTGCGCAAGACCGCTAGGTGATTGGAAACGGTCGAGATGTCGAGCTGCACCAACGCCGTAAGATCGGCCACGCAGTGCTCGCCGTCAGCGAGGGCTTTTACAATCATCACTCGCGACGGATTGCTCAGCGCTTTGAACACATCCGCCGCACGACGGAAATCCTCTTTGGTTTTGAGTCTTTTTGTACCGCACGTTTTCATTTCCCAAACTATTTTGCCATTTTGCCAAATAAGTCAAGTTAAATCCTGAAAATTGGTGACGAATCCATGGATCGGATCAGGAAAGTGCACATTTGACAACCAGCCCGGCATGAATGCCGAGAAGTAGACAATCGATGGACTCGGTCGTGATCCCCAGCGCACTCGCGATCAACATCCGGTAGAGGTGCAATTGCTCGGTATGTTTCTCGTGCAGTTCCCGCGCATCGTCTGTGCGATCCGTCTTATAGTCGATGATTTCCGCGCGGAAGATCTTGTTGTTTTCATCTCGGAAAAGATGCAATCGATCGATGATGCCACGCACCCACACGCCATCGACATGCCCTTCCACTGGGATCTCGCGCTGCAGCTCTACCTTGCGTTGGCGTTTTTCCAAACAGTCTCGCCACTCTGGGCGTTGCAAGACGTTTGCGAGCCGCTCGGCCATTTCTCCTTCTCCGGAAAAGGGTGCCTCGTCCAGCCAACCTATGGTTTCCATCAAGGCATGCATGGCGGTGCCGTATTGCATGCCAGCCGTGAAGCCCTGCGCGGCTTTGGATGCCGTTTTTGCCCTGTGCCGCAGCACCGCCTTACCCAGTGAAGGTCGCTCGGGTTGTGGATCCGCTTTGAGGTCATCGACCTCAGCAAAACACTCGCTGCTCCCTGCCTCGAAGATCACGCCGCTATTCCCGGCACAGGAATCCATAAGCCACTGCGCGAGGGAGTTGTTATCGTCCTTGAGTTCCTTCTCTTCTAACAACACATAAAGCCCGCGTTTTGCTCGGGTGAGTGCGACATACAGCACACACATCGCTTCGTATTTCTGCTGCTCACTCCAGATCTCCTCCGCTTCACGCAACGGCGGCAAAAGGCGACGCACCCACTGCGGCGGGGTTTTGCAAATCCAATCTGGACCCTGGGCAATCGTGAAATTTCCAGCGTCAGGAATCGAGTCGCGCGAAATCATGGGCAGCACGACCACATCGAAGCCAAGGCCTTTCGATTTATGGATGGTCAATACCTGCACCTCTGCCGCGCCCGGGCTTTGCACCACCATCAATTTTTCTAGTACCTGAGCCGCCGCTTTCGCCGAACCCATACCAGATTGATCTACCGCGCGAAGGGCTTGCAAGAGTTCATCACTACGATGTCGCCCGAAGAGAGAAAAATTCGCCCAGTGAGCATCGAGAATCGATTGGGCCAAACAAGCCACGCCCTGCTCGGCGATCACTTTCTGGCAGCCACTCCACACGAACTCGCCAAAGCGCGAAATGAGATCGGGCCAGCACTGCGACATCCGAACGACTTCCTCCGCATATGTGTCCGACGGGTCAGCGAGCCAGCGCAGCAGATGCAGCAGAGTCACTCCGATAGGATTGTCCTTCGCGGGCGCGCGCTGCCCATCCTCTATGACCGCGAAACCATTCTGGCGCAGATAATCCGCTACCTCGAGTAGTTCCTTGTTCGTGCGCACTAGCACTCCGCAGCTGAGTTGTTTGCGGGAAATGCCTACCTCGTGGAGGATGGCAACCATGCGCTGCAACCGCGCGTCTTTTTCCTCGTTTTCCACAATGCATTCCACTCGGGCGTGACCGCGCATCTCCTGCTTCGCCGCGATGTGATCCTCCCACTCCCAACGTATGGCGGCGGAGCCATAGAGCGATTTCATCGTCGCACCATTTCCGCATACACGATTCACCAACTCCAACACTTCCGATGCCGAACGATAGGATTTTTTCATCGTCTCGACCGCAAGATGATCGCCGTAGTGATCGCGCAATTCATCAAAGAGCTTAACATCACCACCGCGCCACGCATAGATTGCCTGCTTCTTGTCACCGACGAGAAAGATCGAGCCTTCGTCATTTGCCGCAGCTTCATCAATCAAAGGCGATAGCCCCAGCCAATCGACACGACTGGTGTCCTGAAATTCATCAAGCATCCAGTGCTGGTACTTGGCGTCTAGGCGGTAATCCAGGGCCTCGCGCATGAGACGTTTGTCCTCCTGCAAGGCCCACTCACCCATCTTGGCCTTCACATCATCGAAGCCGAATTTCCCTTTGCGCCGCAGTCGCCGCTCACAGACCTGATCAAACATCTTAATCACCTCTGCCACTGCGCGAGTGCTCTCACAAGCACTCGCCATTTCCGCTTTCGCGGCACAGTTCAAGGCATCACAAATGAGTTCAAACACCGAAGCAGGAACGTCAAAATTCTTGTAGAGAGATATCGTTTGATCACCTTCCTTAGAGTCTGCCGCCAGGTCCATCAACTGCTCTAACATCTTTCCACTTTTCCCTAGAACACCACTGCCAGTCGTGTGATCCGCAAACAAACGTGCCATCTTTTCCCATGCAGCGATTTGGCGTTTATCAGTGATACCCAGCAATTCCGATGCCGCAGCGATACGCTCCGCATAGTCGTGCCGCGCGCTCATCCATTGCTCGATGCTGCCACCGTCAGCCAGATGTTCTGGTCCCCAGTCCAATCGATCGCCACCGCCCATCCAGTAGCTGTGCCAATGCTTGGTATACCCTTCGATACGCGCGCGCACGGTGATGCTTTCCTGCCCCATCAGCGACTTGCGGAACGCATGGAAAAACTGCTCGGCTTCCTCTTCGCTCAATTCCTGCTGCAACAAGCTCTGCAGTAAGTTCTCGCGCACGATGTCCGCCTCGGTCCCCTCGATCAACTGGAACGACGCAGCGGAGATGCCCAACTCTAACGGAAATGCCTTGACCACCTTGGTAAAAAAACCATCCATCGTGCCCAACGTCATGCGCGGCAACGCTTTGATCAGCGACTCAAGGATACACAAAAAATCCACATCTCCGAGTTCCCTGCCACTCTCTGCCAAATCCCGACGCAAGCGCTCCGCCTTCTGCGGATCCAGACTGACCGTGGCCAGTTTGCTAAGGATCGAATCCGTGAACTCACCCGCCGCCTTGCGCGTAAAGGTCAGCGCCACCATGGATGCCGGATCCACACCCATCGCAATGAAGCCAATAATGCGATTGCTCAGCTGGTAGGTTTTTCCCGACCCAGCCGAAGCAAGCACCATCACATTAGGATCTAAAATTCTCATTCCCCGATCCTATCAACAAAACGCTGTATGTCACCAACCAAATACCCCGATACCATCGAATGTTATCGACTCTCTCAATACCTTATACACCGCGCAGCATACGGCAAATGCCGTGGCTCTGGGTAGTGGGGCTCTGTTGACCGCTTACGCTAGTTCAACTAAGGGCGCAGTCGAATGGGCTCGTTATCGCTCACCCATTCGCAGCACCCTTTATTGTTCGCTTTAGATTTCCATCGCATAGCGCAGTGCTACTCGCACGTCATCCAATGCCTTACCGTAAAACGTTCCGATTGGTCCTTGTAGCTCGTGATGCTCAACAGCTTGTAAGCCCTGCACATTGGCATAGCTCTTCATCCGCAGAAAGGGACTTGATGGCAACTCTACCTCGTATGGTGAATCTCGATATGCGGATGTGATCGGCACACAAAGACCGAGTGCCCTCGGTGGGTTGGAATCCTCGCGTGATACGACCAACATCATACGCACCTTGCCACCGGTACCAAGATCAACTCGATACACTTCTCCCGGCTTAGTCGTCATAGCATGCATCGAGTGCTGCTTGCCTTGCGGAGGCTGATCGTAAAAGATCCGAATCAGATGGAATCTCTACAGCGAAGGGCAAGCCACGCCGCATCTTCACCTGCGTGAGGAACATCCGAATCGCCTCGGTGGTCGAAATACCCAAGCACTCAAATACATTCTCCGCTTCCTCCTTGAGGCGCGGTTCCACTCTAGCTCGGACAACTGCTACTTTCATAGGCCTAATGTAGCGCATGCGGGCTACGGCGCAATAATTATTTTTAGCAAACGATTAGGTGTGGCACAGCTAAGAGGTAGCGGGCGCACAACGGAGGGATAAGACAATCTCCCACCTGTTTCAAACAAACAAAGGTGACCGAGCGATTGCCACTACTGGCTTGTTCTCCATGAGTCGCGTTAGAGGTCTGATGGATGTAATCCGGTGTGCTTAGCGATCCGCACGAGCATTCTTGGGCCGATCTCAGTGCTATCATGAAAAGCAAAAACGAAATCCGGCCACCCCTCACGCTCCAATACACGATGGGAACCACCTGTCTCACGCTTGATGCTCCATCCAATCTTCAAAAGAGCCTTCAAGACCATCTTGGCCTTCGTAGAACCCCATGCACTCATGCTGAAACGGTGAATAACTCTGCAAGCTCCTCTGATTCTTCGCCAGCATCGATTCGATCCGCTAGTATTCGCAACACCAGCGATTCAACTCTTCGAATCGCTTCATCCGCGGTGTCACCGTATGCAAGTGCTCCCGGAATATCGGTCACTTCCGCGATGAACCTTCCATCAACTTCTGACTCTACTTCTATGTGCATGTTCATATTCTACCCAATTGGGGCTGATGATCAAGGTGGATTTTAGACCTCGATTCGCGAGATCTTTTTGGAGAACGATAAATGTGATGTCACCGCGTCATTGCAGTGAGATTGAAATGAATTTCAGGAGCTTTTGGGCGGTTGACATGCATGACTTGTTCGCCTTCTTGTGTTGCGGGTGCGTTTCATCATGTGGTCCGTCAGTGGGACGCGCGCTCTCGGCGCGAGTAGGTCAATAGAATGGGTGCGCTACTAATGGGCAAGTCAAACAGACCCACTGAACTTCGGTCATCAAGATATCGAACTTCGTATTGATGGCCAGCTACCGGAGTGAATTCGATGGGTGCGTAGTTATACGGCTCCTGATCTGCCACTACCCGAATCACGGTTGGCCTCAATGCTAAGGTGAACCTCTCGCTGGAGCGCCAAAACGTAGTCAGTTGCTCGTTAATGTGGGTGATCGTAGGTCCTCTGTCTCTCCAATGAGTCACATCCTCGGCGGTCAGGACTGCGTGCGGTCCAATCGCGCTTGCGTCACGAAACTGGTTAGTGTATGAGCATCCAATCAGCAGCACGGTGATCAGGCCTCCAAAGAACAGGCTTAGCAGTTGTGTCTTCATGGATGACAGAGTGGACTTTGTTTCTGGCGAACGTCAAAGGCCTGCCACCCGCTACCGGGAGCGCCCCTCCGATTCAGGTTGAGGTTTGACGCTCCCATCCGACTTCGACTGTGGGCGGGTAGCGGATTGCCCAGTGCCGCCTTGTTGGCCTTTAAATCTTAGGGAGGAAAGCGTTGCAACCAGCAGCTTCTTCCTCTGCTCAATGATCGTGAGGTTCAATCGAGCCAGCTCAAATCCCGTATTTGCTGGAACAACTGCCGTCACGGTATCCCCTAGCCTGACAGTGATGGTGGCGAACGATGTATAGTGGCAGGGTTCGGCGAATAGATTCAGATCGGGATTGGCCCCAAATTGGCCGGTATCCAAGCACAGGTTTGCCGCAGCCTTTCCCTTCCGACTCCAGTCCTCAGTCACTTCGAGCTCTCGGTCGGACGTGTTTCGGATCGTAAATACCCAATTCGCGCACGCACCAACGTCGCCCTCACGAGCCGCGCTCACTACTTTCCAATGGGCTTCGTCAGCTTGAAGCGGACCGAGGAGAAGAGCTGTTATCAGTAGTGTTTTCATTTTGGGCCAACAGTATTAAGTAGTATCGACCGTCACGATATGATACCCGCTGAGGATGGCAATTTTTTTCTATGCTTTCAAAACGATTGATTATCAAAAACTTTCTTGGTTAATGGGTTTTTCTTGGCATTTTCGATCAATTGATATGTTAGATATATTGATCTAACAGTTATTTGGCGGGACATTGATTGTTTTTCTTGCTGCCGCACACGAGAACGGCAGCATTGCGATTTTCTCTTACCAGTTCAGGCGCTCATGAGAACATTTTTCATCACGTCTGACACAAGATCAACGACAAGGCAGGGGGCGAGAGAGTGAGCTTCTGTAAAAAGCAATCGTGATGCTTTTGTAGGTTCTCACTCATGACACTTGTTGCCATGAAACCGTTCCACGGATGGCTAAGGCGCGGGTGGTGGAGTGTAAGTTGTGGAGCGGAAGTTGTTAGAAGACACCGCGTCTTGGCCGCCGATTTGGGTTGTGACGTTTACCGACTTACCATTGCCAAAAAGAGAATTGGAGAGTCCAATCGTATAGCTTTTCACGGCACCGGGAGCCAGCGAAGAGACGGTGAGTTGAGTCATTCCCGAGGGCGTAGTGACAGTGACGGGCACATTGCTGAGCGTGGCTGTGCCTTGGTTTTGAATGTTTACCTGCACCTGTGCCACCGCGCCAGGGACGGGAGGTGTGATGAAGTTTGAAGCGGCGGCAGCATCCATGATGTTTGAGTTGTCGCTTCGCAGAATGCGGCCGAGATGGATGGCCCCCGCTCCCGTGAGAGAATCGTGCCCGGCAGCTCCCGCTTCGTTGGTGTGTTGATAAATCGCCGCCACGGCTTGCTGCGCGCTTAGATTTTTCGCTGACATCACTGCGGCAACCGTTCCTGCAAGAATCGGCGCGGAGGCGCTCGTGCCGGAAAAGGAAGTGACTCGATCACCCGGATAGGCTGCTGTCACGCCCCATCCGGGCGCGGCTAAGGCCGAGTCGCTCGCCTGATTGGAAAACAGCAAATGATTGTTCTGCGCGTCCAATCCCACAGCTGCGATCACGTTCGGATAGCCTGCGGGATAGGCGGACTGCGTGTAGCCATCGTTGCCGCTCGATGCAATGACGACGATGTTTTTGTTTTGCGCGTAGAGCACGGCATCACGCAACATAATACTATCTCCATAGGAGCCCATCGAGATGGAAATGATCTGATTTCCCGCATCCGCTGCTTGGATGATGGCTTGCGCGATTTTCCAGCTATCGGACGCGCCGCTGTCATCTGCTACGCGCCAAGAAGTGAGGCTAGCGCCCGGTGCCGCCCCGGGAACTGTGGCGCTATTTCCTAAAATCAGCGATGCCACCGCCGTGCCGTGGCCGTTCCAGTCGAGATAGTTCTCCATGCCCGGCACAATGAAGACATTTTTTACATCGCCATAGGCGGGATGAGGGACCACACCAGTATCAAGAATCGCGATCTTCACGCCCGTACCCAGCGTCAGATCCGCCGCATTCAGACCCAGCCATTCTAACAATTGATTGCCCAGCGGAACGGCATCCTCCTGCACCATCCCACCCGTGGGATTCGGCGTGTAGGCGGGAAAAATGAAACCCATTTCCTCGCTGCCATCCAGCAGATCCGTCAGGTCATCGGGATCGAGAAAGCTGATGCGAAGAGCGTTGAGAGAATCGATGCGATCCATCACCCGCACCCGGTCTCCCGCTCTCGCAAGAAATCGTGCGAGATCTTCTGCCGAAGCGAAACGCATCGTGCGCTGTCCGGGCAATGCTCCGTTTTGCAAGGCATCTTCGTCTGCTCGGAAGCCCACCTTCCGGGGAGTGGACGAAGTGGTATTCCCCCACTCGCGCGCGACAAATGGCTCGCTGGCAACAGTCCTGCTGGTAGCGCGCGGTGCCACATCATCCCACGGTGATCGCCCCAGCAACCAACCCGCGGCAATCGCAGCAACGAGGCCACCAAACAACAAAAGATTTCGCGTGTCTAATTCCCTGTGCATATCAGTGTAACTCCTTTTGCTCGAAAATGTCGCACCATTCCTTCAAGAAGCGAATCCAAACTTTCATTCGAGTCGCTTCGCCTCTTGCCAGGCCTGTTCCATTTGCTCCAGCGTGGCGGCGTTTAGGGCTATCCCCTGATGTCGCAGAGCTTCTTCCATCGCATGAAATCGATTCTCAAATTTCCGATTCGCCTGCGCCATTACGACTTCCGGATCCAGCCCGCGGCAACGAGCCAGATTGACCAAGCTGAAAAACACATCGCCTAGTTCCTCGACCACAGCCACCTCTGCGCCAGTCTCCCACTCTGCCTCCAGCTCATCGATCTCCTCGCGGAGTTTTGCCATCACACCGGCCTGATCCGGCCAGTCGAAGCCGACTTTCGCCGCTTTTTTCTGCAATTTCGCTGCGCGTAACAATGCCGGCAGCCCCTTGCCCACACCGTGCAAATAGGGCTGATGCTGATCGCCCTTTTCCGCCCGCTTGATTGCATCCCACTGCGCTAACACAGCATCGGTGCTGTTCACGGTGGAGTCGCCATAGACATGCGGGTGGCGATGCACCAGTTTGTCGGAGATCGCGGCGGCGATGTCATCAAAGGCGAAGTCCCCTCGCTCGCTCGCCAGTTCCGCATGAAAGACCACTTGCAATAGCAAATCACCGAGTTCCTCCCTCATGTGCACCACATCACCGCTGCGGATGGCATCCACGCATTCGTAGGCTTCCTCAATCAAATTGCTGATGAGTGACTCATGTGTCTGCTCGGCGTCCCATGGGCAACCACCTGGAGCACGCAAGCGGTGCATGATCGCACGCAACCGCTGCATTTGCTGCTCAGGCTCCTTGCAGTTCATCATCATGTCGTCATCCATGTCTTAGACTCGCAAAATTCACCTCAGCCCGCAAGGATAAGTGCATTTTTTCAATTGCAGTTTTTCTAGCATATCATATCTTGCGTGCGTGAAACCTTCTCTCGAACAAAAACTGTCGCGCCGCGAGCGACAAGTGATGGACATTCTTTTTCGCCTTGGTCAGGCCTCGGCGCAAGAGGTGATGGACGAACTGCCCGACCCTCCCAGCTACTCGGCGATCCGCGCCTTGCTAGCAACACTCGAGCAAAAAAATCACGTGGTGCTGCACGGCAAGGATTCCCGACGCTACATCTATCGCCCTGCCATGGCCGAGACGAAGGCAAAACGCTCGGCACTGAGCAATCTGCTACACACCTTTTTTGAAGGACGGCCAGAAAAACTCGTGGCATCCTTGTTGGATCCCAGCGATCAAAAATTATCGAACGACGAAATCGCGCGCATCCGTCGTTTGATCGATGAAAACACCCCACCCTCTGGTGTATGAACCCGCTGTTTCTCTATGCCTGTTTGTTTTCCCTGTGCGCGGTGGCGACGGTGATTTTGTTAGAGAAAAAGCAAGTCATGGGCGGGCATCGCATCACTCGTTTCGCGCTCGTCTTGCTGCTACTGATTCCCCTGCTGCTGTTATTGCCGAAATGGTATATCCTCCCGAGTCATGCCTCCTACTATGCTTGGACCGAAGCGGCGAATGAGACCACTCCCCGATGGCTTACCGCGTTGTGGATTTCCGGAGCTGCGGTCTGCCTTGCACGACTGCTGCGTAGTGCGTGGCATGTGCATCGATGGAAAAAGAACTCGACACGGATCGATGATCCTTCGCTGCAATCCCTGCTACACGAGTGCTGTGAACAGCAACAATTTTCCCGCAAGATCATCGTGCGCTCACTGCACGGCGCCGGCGGACCGGCGGCCTATGGTTTTTTTCACCCGGTGAT